>NZ_JBLVKW010000003.1:0-344073 GCF_048270745.1 Streptomyces sp. NPDC056231
GCGTTTCCGACTCTATCAGACTCTTTCGTGTCCGATTCCCGGTCGAAGCGGGTTCCGCTTTCCAGTTCTTCGCTTTCGCGTTTCCCTTTCCGGCGAGTCCGACTCTATCAGATCCTTTCGGGCCTGATTCCCAGTCAGCGGGGTTTGTCTTCCCGGCTGTTGGGCTGTTCCGACGTCCAAACTCTAGCGGATTTTCCCGGCGGCTCATAATCGAGCCTTCGAAATGAATTCCGGCATGCCGAAATCGTCCCGAATGGGAGATCGTGCTGAGTTTGAGTTGCCGCATTCGCGGCGGGATCGGTTGCCGCAGAACCGTTCCGGCTCCGTGGCAACTCGAAGTACCTTACGGATCGGGTAGGGGCGTGTCAACTCCACCAGGTCAAGCCGTTTTCCGGCGTGCCCCCGCCCTGCGTGTCCCCGTCGGATGCTGGTCAGTCCAGGTCCGTGAGGCGGCCGCCGGCGTCCGGTTGGGTGTGCTCGACCCTGCGCAGGAGGCGGATCAGCATCTCGCCGAGGGCTCCGCGCTCCTCGCCCGAGAGGTCCTGGAGCAGGTCCCCCTCGAAGGCGGATGCCATGCGCATCGCCTCCAGCCACTTCGTACGCCCCTCATCGGTCAGTTCGACGATGACGCGTACGCGATTGCTCTCGTCCCTGTCCCGCGTGACCAGACCCTCGTTCGCCATGCGGTCGATGCGGTGGGTCATCGCCGCCGGGGTGAGACCGAGGCGCTTGGCCAGCTCCCCCGGGCCCAGCCGGTAGGGGGAGCCCGCCACGACGAGGGTCTTGAGGACCTCCCACTCGGCGTTGCTGATGCCGAGGTCGGCCAGCTGGCGTCCGTACCCGACGTTCATCCGGCGGTTCAGCCGGCCGAGGGCCGAGACGACCTGCTCGACCTGGGGGTCCAGGTCTCGGAACTCGCGCTGATAGGCGGCGATCTGTTCGTCGAGGCTCGGCTCCTGGAGGCCGGACGGCTCGGTGGTGTCAGACATGGCGGGCAGTATGGCACGCCTTCCATTGGC
Source organism: Streptomyces sp. NPDC056231 (assembly GCF_048270745.1). Classification (NCBI taxonomy): domain Bacteria; kingdom Bacillati; phylum Actinomycetota; class Actinomycetes; order Kitasatosporales; family Streptomycetaceae; genus Streptomyces; species Streptomyces sp. NPDC056231. The sequence goes on from NZ_JBLVKW010000003.1 coordinate 1,020, forward strand.
GTCGAAGTCCTTCAGTCTGTACTGTTGAGCTTCGAACTTTACTGTTGAAGTCTTTGGACGTGAGTCCTTCGTGAGCTTGAGGTAGGTGAGTGTGACCAGGGAAATGGGCGCGGCGCTGCGGCGGATCCAGCTCGGGAGCGCGCTGAGCGCGTTCGGTGTGGGGTTCACCGTTCCGTATCTGTACGTCTATGTGGCACAGGTGCGGGATCTGGGCGCCGGTACGGCGGGAGTCGTGCTGGCCGTCTTCGCCATGGCAGCGCTGGCAGTCCTGCCGTTCACCGGGCGGGCCATCGACCGGCGCGGTCCGATGCCGGTACTGATCGTCGCCGCCGTGGTGGCGTCCGTGGGCGCGGCGGCCCTCGGACTTTCGTCGAACGTGTCGACCGCCGTGCTGTCGGCCGCCGTCCTCGGTGCAGGCACGGCCGTCATGGCACCGGCGCTCGCCACGATGCTCGTCCAGTGCTCCGGCGCCGCCACCCGTACGCGCGCCTTCGCGATGCAGTTCTTCCTGCAGAACCTGGGGCTCGGCATCGGTGGTCTGGTCGGCGGGCAGATCGTCGACACGAGCCGGCCGGAGACCTTCACGCTGCTGTTCCTGATCGAGGCGGCGATGTTCATCGTGCTCGGCATCGTCGCGGTGACGGTGCGGATGCCTCGTTCCCCCTCCTTCACGGACGCCAGGCCCACCAGTGGGTCCGCCGCGAAGGGCGGGTTGCGGATGCTGCTCTCGCACCGGGCGATGGTGCAGCTGTGTGTGCTGGGCTTCGTGCTGTTCTTCGCCTGCTACGGACAGTTCGAGTCCGGTCTTGCGGCATACGGCACCGAGGCTGCCGGGATCGAGCCGTCGACGCTGGGCATCGCGCTGGCCGCCAACACCGCGGTCATCGTCGCGGCGCAATTCGTCGTGCTGCGGCTGGTGGAGCGCCGCAAGCGCAGCCGGGTCATCGCCGCGGTCGGGCTGATCTGGGCGTTCGCCTGGATCGTGGCGGGGTACGCGGGGCTCGGGCATGGCAGCCAGACCATGGCGACGGCCGCGATGATCTCCACGTACGCCCTGTTCGGACTCGGTGAGTCGATGCTGTCGCCGACGGTCGCGCCGCTGGTCGCCGATCTGGCGCCGGAGTCGATGGTCGGTCAGTACAACTCGGCCTTCGCCCTGGTCAAGCAGCTCGCGCTGGCGGTCGGTCCGGCCGTGGGCGGGCCGATGGGGGCCTCGCTGCACGGGCCGTACATCGTGACGTTCGTACTGTTCTCGCTGGGCATCACGGTGCTCGCACTGCGGCTGGGGCGCCGGCTCACCCCCGTGCAGGACCAGCCTTCGCTCGCGGTGGTGCCGTCGCGGGTGGTGGCCGCGTCGGTGCCGGACACCGAAGCGACGGCCGAGCCGGCGACCGCCCCCGTCGCGGCCCCTGCGGTTTCAGCCGCGGCTTCTGCTGCCGCTCACTGAGGCAGCGCGAACTCGCACCAGACCGCTTTGCCGCCGCCGGGTGTGCGGCGGCTGCCCCAGGACGAGGCGATCGTCGCGACGATCGAGATGCCGCGGCCCGCTTCGTCCACCGGCTCGGCGCGGCGGCGGCGCGGCAAGTGGTCGTCGCCGTCGGTCACCTCGATGATCAGACGGCGGTCGGTGCGGCGCAGGCCCAGGCGCATCGGCGGGGTGCCGTGCTGGAGGGAGTTCGCCACCAGTTCGCTGGCGGCGAGGACGCCCAGGTCGCACAGTTCCACCGGGAACCGCCACGACGTCAGGACGCCGGTGGCGAAGGCGCGGGCGCGCGGGGCCGCTTCGATGCCGCCGAGGAGATCGAGCGAGGCGTTGTGGAACAGCTCCGCGTTCGCCCCGGTGCGGGCGGGGTGCTGGACCACCAGCACCGCCACGTCGTCGTCGTGTTCGGCGGTGACCCCGAGGGTGCGGATGAGACGGTCGCAGACCACCTGCGGTGATCCCTTGGCGCCGGAGAGCGCGCGCTCCAGGGCCGCGACCCCCTCGTCGATGTCCTCGCTGCGGCGTTCCACGAGACCGTCCGTGTAGAGGACGGCGGTGGAGCCGGGCGGCAGCGCGATCGTGCCCGACGTGTGGATCCAGCCCCCGGTGCCGAGCGGCGGTCCGGTCGGGTCCTCGGCGCGGCGCACCGAACCGTCCTCGTCGCGTACGAGGATCGGGAGATGGCCGGCGGAGGCGTAGACGAGCCGGCCCTCGTTCGGATCGTGGACCGCATAGGCACAGGTGGCGATCTGGCTGGCGTCGATCTCGGCGGCGAGACCGTCGAGCAGCTGCAGCACCTCGTGCGGCGGGAGGTCGAGGCGGGCGTAGGCGCGGACGGCGGTGCGGAGCTGGCCCATCACCGCGGCGGCACGCACCCCGCGGCCCATCACGTCCCCGATGACGAGCGCGGTGCGGCCCGCGCCGAGGGTGATGACGTCGTACCAGTCGCCGCCGACCGCCGCGTCCGTGCCGCCCGGCTGGTACGTGGCGGCGATCCGCAGGTCGTCGGGGTGCTCCAGATCCTGCGGGAGCAGGGAGTGCTGAAGGGTGACGGCTGTCTCGCGGTGGCGGCGTTCGCTGGTGCGGAGGCGCTCGGCCGCTTCGGCGTGGTCGGTGACGTCGGCCGCGTAGACGAGAACACCGGCCTCGCTCCCCTTGCCGTCACCGCTGCCGTCCTTCGTGCCGTGGCCGGCGGGCGTGGCGACCGGGGTGCAGGTCACGGTGTACGAGCTGCCGTTGCGCACCTTGCGGGACTTGACCGTACGGGGCGTGCCGCTGCGCAGGACCTGGTCCATGAGGGGCAGCAGGCTGAGCTCGTCGAGCTCCGGCATCGCGTCGGCCGCCGGGGCGCCGGTGGGGCGGGGACCGAAGGCTGTGGTGTAAGCGTCGTTGACGAACGCGATGCGGTGGTCGGGGCCGTACACCAGGGCGACCGGGGCAGGCAGCCGGCCGAGGAGCTCGCGGGCGGGGAGATCCTCCAGCGCGGGTCCGGGGACCGGTTCGGAGCCCTCTCCGAAGGCCTTGGGGGTGTTTCCGTCCGGCGCGGCGGACCCTGGCACGGCCCCGGCGTACTCGCCGCGGGCCGCGGGCACCGCACTGCGGTCGACCCGGGCGGCGGCGCGACGCTGCGCCCCTGGTAGGCAAACGCTCCAACGCGTGAAGTTCACGGAAATTCTGGCCTCGTGTGTCGGTCTGGTCCGCTCGGGCGGGCCGCTTCCTCTGCCGGTTCTGCTACCGGCTCGCTTCCGCCGGGGTCGGGGGCACCGGGGGCCTGAACCCCGGTGAGGTGAGGCGCAGCCGGGCCTCGTCGTACTGGTCACTGCTGGTCACGGTCGGCCGGGTCACTCTGTACAGGTGTGGACCAACCTATGGTCACACGTCCAGTGTGACGGACCGTACTGACAGTCAGCCACCTTGCTTGGGCGGACCGTCGTTCCCGGTGCGTCTGCCCCCGGCGGCGAGTTCGAATTCGGCGCGCGGGTGTTCCAGCGAGCCGAGGGAGACAATCTCGCGTTTGAAGAGTCCGGCGAGGGTCCATTCAGCAAGGACGCGGGACTTCCGGTTGAAGGTCGGGACCCTGCTCAGGTGGTACACACGGTGCATCAGCCAGGCCGGACGGCCCTTGAGTTTGCGTCCATAGACATGGGCGACGCCCTTGTGGAGGCCGAGCGAGGCGACGGAGCCCGCGTAGCTGTGCCGGTACTCCTTGAGCGGTTCGCCGCCGATCGCCGCGAGGATGTTCTCGGCGAGGACTTTGGCCTGGCGCACCGCGTGCTGGGCGTTGGGCGCGGTCTCCTTGCCCGCTTCACCGGCCGTCAGATCGGGAACGGCCGCGGCGTCCCCGGCGGCCCAGGCGTGTTCGGCACCCTCGACGGCGAGCTGCGCGGTGCAGCGCAGCCTGCCGCGTTCGGTCAGGGGCAGATCGGTGGCGGCGAGGATCGGGGCGGGCTTGACGCCTGCGGTCCACACGAGCGTGCGGGCCGGGAAGCGGGAGCCGTCGCTGAGGACGGCGACCCGGTCCTCGCAGGAGTCCAGCCGGGTGCCGAGGCGTACGTCGATATTGCGGCCGCGCAGCTCCCGTACGGCATACGTGCCCATCGCGTCGCCGACCTCCGGCAGGATCCGGTCGGACGCCTCGACGAGGATCCATTTCAGGTCCTCCGGCTTGATGTTGTGGTAATACCGCGAGGTGTAGCGGGCCATGTCCTCGAGTTCGGCGAGCGCCTCCACGCCCGCGTAGCCGCCGCCGACGAAGACGAAGGTGAGGGCGGCGTCGCGGACGGCCGGGTCGCGCGTGGCGGAGGCGATGTCCATCTGCTCGATGACGTGGTTGCGCAGGCCGATGGCCTCCTCGATGGTCTTGAAGCCGATGCCGTGGTCGGCGAGGCCGGGGATCGGGAGGGTGCGCGAGACGGAGCCGGGTGCGATGACAATCTCGTCGTACGGGATCTCCAGGGCTCCGGTGCCGTCCTCGCCGGTGGCGAGCGTGGTGACGGTCGCGGTGCGCTTGGCATGGTCGATGCGCTGCGCCTCGCCGATGACGATCGTGCACTGCGCCAGCACGCGGCGGAGCGGTACGACGACATGGCGCGGCGAGATCGAACCTGCGGCCGCCTCGGGCAGGAACGGCTGATACGTCATGTAGGGCTCGGGCGTGACGACGACGATCTCGGCCTCGCCGGACTTGAGTTTCTGCTTCAGCTTCCGCTGGAGACGCAGCGCTGTGTACATCCCGACGTAGCCGCCGCCGATGACGAGGATGCGCACACCCGGCGGCGGGCCGGGGGGTGTCCCCCGGGAATCTGAAGCCATCACCTCCCCATGACGCAACGTGCTCAGGCATTTGTCCACAGCCCCGGCAAACTGTGTGACCGTAGGTTCTGGATGGGCTGCTGGGGACAGCTACCGGGGCAATACGGAAGCTGCGCAGGTCAGACGTTGCAGTGGGGGTGGCGAAGAGGGGCGGAATCAGGAATCAACCGGTCCTTGCTCCGATCGGGGGGCCTACCGTGCGGAACTGCCCTCTTCTGAATTGACCCGGGCTCAACTATGTTCGTATGTCGTCGGGGTGTCGGGCTGGGACAATGATTCACTCCCCGACCGACACGGCGGGAAGTCTCCGGGGGGAGACGTCATAACCGGGGGAAGTTATGCACATTCAGGATTCGCATTGGCAGACTGCTGCTGCCTCGTCCGACGGAACCGGACATATCAGCACAGTCGGTACGGTGAGCACGGTGGGAGCGACGGCCGGCTCCAGCTCCACCGCGGGCCGCTCGGCGCCGCTGCGCGTGGACGCGCAGCGGAATCTGGAGCATGTACTGCGGGCCGCACGCGAGGTGTTCGGCGAGCTGGGATACGGGGCTCCGATGGAGGACGTGGCACGCCGCGCCCGGGTCGGGGTCGGCACGGTGTACCGGCGCTTTCCGAGCAAGGACGTGCTGGTGCGCCGGATAGCCGAGGAGGAGACCTCCCGGCTGACCGACCAGGCGCGGACTGCGCTGGGGCAGGAGGACGAGCCGTGGTCGGCGCTCTCGCGCTTCCTGCGGACCTCCGTGGCCTCGGGCGCGGGGCGGCTGCTGCCGCCGCAGGTGCTGCGGGTCGAGGTCGATGCCGACGACGCGACAGTGGCCGGGGACACCGGAGTTGTGCAGGACGTGGGCACGGCCTCGGCTGCGGGCTCCGGCGATGTCCTCGGTGAGGCGCGGGTTCCTCAGCAACGGCAGGGGGCAGGGCAGGCCGACCTCCGGGTCGTCGTCCGGCAACCGGCCGGTGACGACGGGCTCTCGGACGAGGGCGCGGGCACGGCCGAGCTGCTGGAGGTCGTGGGCCGGCTGGTCGACCGAGCGCGGGTGGCGGGTGAGCTGCGGCGTGATGTGACAGTGGCGGACGTGCTGCTGGTCATCGCGACGGCGGCGCCCGTCCTGCCGGATGCGGCTCAGCAGGCTGCCGCTTCGGCCCGACTGCTGGACATCCTGCTGGAGGGGCTGCGCTCACGCCCTGCGTGACCGGGACCGCATGACGGGTGCTCGGGCGTGCGTGAGCCCTGCGGACGGGCGCCGTCGGGCTTGTGCACGGGGGCATCGGGTCCGTGACGGTGGCGTGAGACGCCGCGCGCTGATCCACCAGGGATTACGGGACAGCCCTTAGTACCCACATTCGGGAAAACGCCCCGGACGAGTGGTTGCCGGGATTGAACGCTCGCCGTGAATGCGCCGTGTGGCACTCTGGCCCGGTGTTCGGGTCCGAAAGCGCATACGGGGGCTTCCGCGATGAGCGGTGACGGGCAGCAGGAAGAACCGCCCGACGGCGTCTCGGTCGTGGGTGAGGGCGCTGAGGCCGGTGAGCCGGCCTCCCGGCGGGTCCCGAACCAGGCCGGCCCCGGGCGGTCGGGCGGTGACACCGAGGGCGGAACCGTGCTGCCCGGACCTTGGCCGTCCGCGCCGGCAGGCCGTGATGCCGACGTCGGCGCCGATTCCGCGGTCGGGGCCGAGGCCGCCGTACCGATGCAGCGGGACGGCGGAAGCAGTGCCGGATCCGCCGGACTCCCGCTCTCCGACGCCCAGTTGATCCAGCACATGCGGTCCGGGGACGATCTCGCGTACGGGGAGTTGTTCCGGCGGCACTCGGGCAGTGTGCGGCGCTACGCCCGGAGCTGCTGCCGGGACGCCCACACCGCCGACGACCTGACGGCCGAGGTCTTCGCCCGCACTCTGCAGGCGGTACGGGGCGGCAAGGGACCCGAGGAGGCCGTGCGGGCGTACCTCATGACGGCCGTACGGCATGTCGCCGCCGCCTGGGCGAAGACAGCGAAGCGGGAGCAACTGGTCGATGACTTCGTGGTGTTCGCCGTGCAGGCGTCCCACTCCTCCGGGGTGCCGGACGCGGACACGCTGGACCTGGGCGCGGACGTCATGGCGATGCACGAGGCCGAACAGTCGATGGCCATGCGGGCGTTCCGCAGCCTGCCGGAGCGCTGGCAGGCGGTGCTTTGGCACACCACCGTCGAGGAGGAGTCGCCGAGCGAGATCGCCCCACTGTTCGGGCTGACCGCCAACGCCACGGCGGCGCTGGCCGGCCGGGCCCGTGAGGGGCTCAAGCAGGCGTATCTGCAGGCGCATGTGAGCCAGTCGCTCACCTCGGGCGGCGACTGTGCGCGCTATGCCGACCGGCTCGGCGCCTACGCCCGGGGCGGCCTGCGGATGCGGGCCGAACGCGGGCTCCGCAAGCATCTGGACGAGTGCGCGAAGTGCCGGGTCGCCGCGGGCGAGCTGGCACATGTCAACGCCGGAATTCCGGCGCTCCTCCCGGTCGCGGTCGTCGGCTGGTTCGCCGCCGGGTACGCGCTCAAGGCCGCCGGGATCGTGGCGGGCGGTGCGGCGGGTGCGGGTGCCGCCGCGGCGACGGGCGGGAGTTCGTCCGGTGGCACCATGGCCTCGGAGGGGCTGGGCGCTCCGGTCAAGGCCGGTATCGCGGCGGCGGTGGCCGTCGCTGCCGCAGCCGGTCTGGTCTGGGCGCTGGTCGGTGACGAGCAGCCGAAGCCGGAAACCGAGCCGGTGGCCAAACCGCCGGTGGTGGCGCCCGCGGTGCCGTCGCCGCCGCCCCCGAGGCCGGTGCCGGAGCCCGAACCTCCGAGCGCGCCCGCACCGCCCGCACCGCCCGCGCCCACGCCGGCTCCGCCGCCGAAGGCGAAACCGGCACCCACACCCACGCCCGCACCCACGCCCACACTCAGACCGCCGGTCCCTGCGCCGCCGAAGCCCACGCCGACACCGACGCCCGCATCTTCGCCACCCGCGCCGCCGACCGTCGTCTACCAGGTCAGCCAGTTGCGCTACTCCTTCCTCGGCGACCACACGGAGCCGGAGGTGTCGATGGGTGAGAGCAGCTGGGTCTGGCGGCGCTCAGGCCTGTCGATCGGCGGTACGCGATACGCGCACGGGGTGACCGTGCGCGGCCGTTCGTCGGTCACCATCGAGCTGAACCGGGCATGCACCCGCTACGAGGCGATGGTCGGGATCGACGATCTGACGGCGGGGCTCGGCTCGGTGCGCTTCTCCGTGTTCACCGGTGCCGGGGTGCAGCTGTGGCAGTCCCCGTTGATGAACGGCACCGATCCGGCCGTACCCATGGGAATCAGCATCACGGGGCAGCAGCGGATCCGGCTCGTCGTGGAACCGGCGGCCCCGTTCGGCGGGGTGGCTCCGGCCGACTGGGCGGAGTCCCGGATCACCTGCCGCTGATGGGCGGACCAGGGCTGTTCCCGTCGGAACCGATGCGGCGATCCGGGCCGCTCCCCTCGGCGCCGGGGAGCTCCGCGGTGATGCGGGTCAGGAGTTCGAGGACGTCGTCGACAGTCAGCGGGGTGCCCGCGGCGCGCTCGGACTCGTACAGCTGCCGGCCCAGTTCCTCGCGCGCCTGGCGCCCGAGCTCCTCCGCTTCCGCCCGTTCCCTCCCGGTCAGGGAGCCGGGGAGCCGCCACGTCCCGGCGGCGGCCAGGACGCGTACGCCGGCGGCAGTGAAGCCGACAGCCGGGAGCAGGAGCGCCGCGCTCTGCGCCAGGAAGCCGGTGACGGCCTCGGCGCACTGGGCGTCCCACGCCATGCGAAGGGCGCCGGTCAGTCCGCGTACGCCGGCGGCCGGGCCTCCGCCTCTGGACTCCGGCTCGCGTGCGGCGATCCGGGCGGACAGTCCGTCGATCATCGCCAGGAAGTGCACGGGCGGGCTGCCGCGGCCGGCCGTGCGCTGCGCCTCGGTGATCTGCCGGCGAGCCTCCGGGATCTCGCCGCGGTCCAGGGCGATGACGCTGCGCAGGCACTGGACGTAGGCACGGGCGTCGTGCGCCTGGTAGCGCTCCGCCTCCACCGCGGACTCGTCCAGGCCGCGTTCGGCGGCTGCCGTGTCACCGGTCCGGTAGGCGAGATCGGCGAGGCGGGCCAGCAGGAACGGTGCCTCGGCGTGGGCCCCGACCTCGCGGGCGAGCAGCAGCGCCTCCTCGTAGGCCGCGCGCGCCTCCTCGTACCGTCCGCGCATCATGCCCGCCTCCCCGGCGGCGCCGGCGGACTGGGCGCGCATCCAGCGGTCGCCGTTGCTGCGGGCCAGCCCGCGTAGTTCGGCGAGGTCGTCGTCGACTCCGGGCATACCGCCGGGCATGTCGACGATCATGTGGGTGCGGAACATCAGCGTGACGCCGTACTCCCAGGCACCCCCATACAGCCGGGTGTTGACGAGCGCCGCATCGAACATGTCCCGGGTGTCGCCCGGTTCACGGCTCAGATACGAGGTCATGGGCCAGAGCAGCCCGGGGAAGCGGGCGGAATGCGGGCCCGGCGTGCTGAACGCGTCCCGCACCGTGCGGACAAGCTCCTGGATGCGGTCGTCGTCACGGACATCGTCGGACGTCCGGCTCTCCACGGCGAGGAAGAACTGCAGCATGCGCAGCTCCATCCGGGGCCAGTAGCGGGGATCGGCGGAATCGGTGGGGTCGTTGCCGAGTGAGAGGGTCCGTTCGGTCCAGGCGAGTCCCTCGCTGCGGAGATTGCGCAGCCACCAGAACCAGCCCATGCCGAGCACGAGACGTGTCGCGTCCGCTTCAAAGACGTGGGAGACGGTGGTGCGGGTGAGGGCGGCGCGGATGTTGTCGAGGTCCGTCTCCAGGCACTGGATCCAGGGGAGCTGTTCGCCGGAGCGCAGCCGGGGTTCGGCCTCCTCGACGAGCGCGGTGACGTATGCGGTGTGCGCGCTCTCGGCGGCAGCCAGGGTCTCAGGGGTCTCGGCGGCGCGCTCGGTGGCGTACTCGTGGATGGTCTCCAGGAGGCGGTAGCGCATCTCGCCGATGGGGGTCGGGGCGGCGACGACGAGGGACTTGTCGACGAGGGCGCCGATGAGGTCGGCGGCGGTGGCCCCGGGGCTCGCGGTGAGGACGGCTTCGGCCGCGGTCAGGTCCCAGCCGCCCGCGAAGACGGAGACCTGGCGCAGAGCGGTTCGTTCTGCGTCGTCGAGGAGGTCCCAGGACCAGTCGACGACTGCGCGGAGGGTCTGCTGGCGGGGCAGCACGGTGCGGCTGCCGCCCGTCAGCAGGCGGAAACGGTCGTCGAGGCGGTCCGCGATCTGGCGCGGGCCGAGCATCCGGAGCCGGGCCGCGGCGAGTTCGATGGCCAGCGGCAGTCCGTCGAGGCGGCGGCAGATCTCGGCGACGGCGTCCCGTTGCCTGTCGGGTTCGGGGTCGAAGTCGGGGCGTACGGCGCGGGCACGCTCGGCGAAAAGGCGGTGGGCGCGGTCCGCCGGGAGCGGGCCGACGGGACGAACCGATTCGCCGGGGACGCCCAGGGGTTCGCGGCTGGTGGCGAGGATGCGCAGGCGCGGGCAGCGGGTGAGCAGGGTCTCGGCGAGGGCGGCGGCCGCGTCGATGACGTGCTCGCAGTTGTCGAGGATGAGCAGGAACGGGCGGGAGCCGGGGCGGGTCCGGTGCGCGAGGTGCTCGACGAGGAGCTCGGTCGGGTCGGAGTGCAGGGGCTGGCTGTCGCGGCCGCTGTCCAGGAGGAGGTTCGTCTCGCGGAGGCCGAGGGCGGTGAGTACGGCTCCGGGGACGGCGGCGGGGTCCTCGACGGGGGCGAGCTCGGCGATCCAGGCGTCGGTGTCGGGGACGGTGGTGCGATCAGTGTGGGCGGACTCCTCCGCCAGGCGGGTCTTGCCCGAACCACCGGGGCCGGTGAGGGTCACCAGCCGGGAGCCGGCCAGATCGGCCCGGATGGCCCGGAGTTCGGGTTCACGGCCGACGAACGAGGTGAGGCGGGGGCGGAGGTTGCCGCGAAGGGGCGCGGGCCGCGGGGGCTGGGGGTGGTCGGTGGTGGGGGCGCGCCCGGCACCCGGAACCGCAGCCGTCGTCGGCCCAGTTGCTGCGAGCAGCTCCTGGTGGAGTGCCCGCAGCTCGCTCCCCGGGTCCGTGCCCAAGCCGTCCGCCAGCGCCCGGCGCGCCTCCTCGTACGCGGTCAGCGCGTCCGCCTGACGGCCCTCCGCGCGCAGGGCCCGGATCAGCTGCGCACGGAAGCGTTCGTCGTACGGATGGGCGGTGGTGAGCTCCGTGAGTTCCGGCACCAGGGCGACGGGGGTGAGGGCTCCCCCGCGCCGCAGGTCGGCCTCGATGCGGCGTTCGAGGGTGGTCAGGCGGTGGGCCTCCGGGCGTCTGCCGTGGGCGCGTTCCGGCAGGTCGGCCAGGGCGGGTCCGCGCCAGAGGGCGAGTGCCGTACGGAGTGTCGCGGCGGCCGACTCTGGGTCCCCGGAGTCCAGTTCGGCCGCTCCCCGCTGGGACAGCTGCTCGAACACATGCAGGTCGATGTCGTCGGGGTCGGCTGCCAGGCGGTAGCCGCCGGGAGTGCTGGTGACGGCGCCCCGGTCCAGTGCGCGGCGCAGCCGGCCGACCAGCGCCTGGAGTGCGGCGGAGGCGTCGGACGGAGGATCGCCCGCCCATACGTCGTCGACCAGATCGGCGACCGGTACAGGGCGGCCCTTGCGCAGGGCGAGCGCGGCAAGGAGGGCGCGCAGCCGCGTGCCCCCGACGGGCAGCGTGTCGCCGTGCTCGTCTCGCGCCTCGGTGACGCCCAGGATCAGGTACCGCACCCGGTCATTGTGGCCTGCGGCACCGGGCGCGTGCGCCGGGATTCCGGCGGCCGGGAACGGCGTCGGGCGGCGGTCAGCGTTGCAGGGTGCGGCGGGCCGGAACCACTCCGCCCGCCACCGCGCGCCGGCGGGGCGCCGCCGTGCCCGTCCAGCAGGTGCCGCGGCGGGAGACGAGCCGGCGGAGCCAGAGCTCCGTGGCGGCCAGGTCGGCGAGGCCGTCCAGGGGCAGCGGTTCGCCCTCGGAGGCCGCGCGCAGGGCCTTTCGCACGACCCGGGCCTCGATCAGGCCCGCGTCGGCGAGCAGCGGTGCGTCGAAGAGTGCGATCAGGTCGGGGAGCGCGGTGCGCAGACCGGTGCGGCTGACCGCGGTCGAGGTCGCCTGGGAGGGGGTGCCCCAGCCCGGCGGCAGTTCGTGGATGCCCGCGCCCGCGAGAACGCGGCGCAGGACGGCGGCGCGGGCGCCCGGCTGGACGCGGAGCGATTCGGGCAGGGCGCGGGCGGCGCGTACCACCTGATTGTCGAGGAACGGGGCGTGCAGCCGCTGGCTGCGGATCTCGGCGGCCTGTTCCAGGATCCGGTGGTCGGCGGCGTGCCGGGCGAGCGCGGCGCGGGCCCGGGCCTCGCCGGGACGCTGGACCGAAGTGGGGCGGATCGCCGCCTCCTGGAGGCGCACCGACACTTCCGCGAGCGCCTCCCCGGTCAGCCAGCGGGCGGCGGGCCCCGGCCGCGACCAGGTGAGCGCGGCGAGCGAGGCGTCGGCGGGAGTGTCGAGGTCGGGCGTGCGGCGGTTGGCGTCCGGGAGCCGGTCGGCTGCCGCTTCGAGACCCGTACGGTAGGACGTACGGGCCAGGCGGCGGGCCGCGCGGTAGACAGTCAGCGGTACGAACAGCGAATGCGCGGACGGTCCTTCGGCTCTGGCGAGGGCGGCGACCGGGCGCAGCAGGTGCCGTCGGCGGCGGTCCATCAGGAGGTCGGCGAGGCGGGCCGGGTGGGCGTCGAGGACCTGTCGGGCGCCGTCGCCGACGAAGTGGTCGGCGCTGCCCGCGACGAGGCGTCTGCGGTGGCGTTCGGCGACGACGAGGGACGGGGACGGTTCGTCGGTGAGCGGGCCGCTGCCCAGGTCGGCGTAGGGCAGCGCCTCCTCGCCCGCGGCGACGACCACGTGATGCAGCCGCGGGTTGGCGGCGATGACCGCGGCGCGTTCGAGTTCGTCCTCGTGGTCGCGGGTGGTGAGGTCGTTGAAGGTGACGGCGAGCAGCCGCTCGCCCGCGCCCGTGCCGTGGCCGAGGAGGGTGCCGGGCAGTCCGGGCAGGCCCGCGGCGAGCAGGGCGAGGGTGGCGGAGGCGCTGCCTCCGGAGAGGTCGGCGCCGATGCCGGGGACGGGCGCGCCGCGGGCGGCGCGGCGTTCGGCGGGCCCCATGCCGGGGACCGGTCCGGGGTCGGGCGGCAGGGTCTCGGGCGCGTGGCGGGGGGCCATGAGCCTGGCGCGTACCGCTTCGAGCAGCGCGTCGCGCACCCCGTCCACTGCGCTCACCGGGTCGAGCTCGGGGGCGGCGACGGCGAGGGAGGCGACCGGCTCGTACCCGGTGATCTCGCGGGAGCCCTCGCGGAGGATGAGCGCGTGCCCCGGCGGGATGCGCTTCACACCCACGTACGGAGTGCCGTCTCGCAGCGCCTCCGGCGTCTCGGGGCAGGCGAGCAGTGCGGCCAGGTGGCCGATGTCCAGCTGCGCCTCGATGAGGTCGGCGAGCGGGAGCGCGGCGGTCGCGTAGGCCGTACCGTCCGCCCAGGGCGTGTAGAAGACCGGGCGGGCTCCGGCGAGATCCCCGACGACGGTGATCCTCCGGCCGATCCGGACGACGGCCGTATAGCTGCCCGGCCAGGCGGTGAGATGGCGCAGGGCGCCACCGCGGGCGGCGAGGAGGCCGCGCCGGAGCTGCTCGTCGGTGGCGCTGCAGCAGCCGAGGACCGCGAGGCGGGCGGTGGGTGCGCCTTCGGCGGTCTCGATCGAGGTGAGCCTGATCTCGTCGGGGCGCCAGTCGCCGACCGCCCAGAGCGGATCGGGATCGCCCCAGAGGAGTTGGGAGCCCACAGGGTGCACCGTGCGTCCCTCGCCGGCTGCGCCGACCGCGCCGACCGTGCCGAAGCTCGCGGCGATACTGCTCCACCCCACCAACCAACGCATCGCCGCCTCCACAGGCTGTGGACAAAACGGCGCACCTGGTTCGTACCGGGAGAACTGCGAGAACACGCAGCGCCGTTGCGGAACATGCTGCCACGACAACGGCGCGCAGGAGTGGCTACGGAGGGCGCACGTCGCAAGCGCATGCGCCCCTGGCAAAAGCCGGAGGGCGGTCCGGGGGCACCCGATCCCCGCGCACGACGGAGCACCACAACGGACTTACAGCTTCCGCTTGTTGCCCTCCTTGCCGCCCCGGGTCATACCAACTGAAATCCGGCCACCCCTGAACTGCCCGCCGACCGCGGGCCGGCAGCCCGGCGGTGTCCGCGAATCGCCCGGCCCAACCACCGCGGACCGACGCCATTCGGCCATTCTCGAAGAGCACGGCACGCGCCGGAACCGATTCCCTGTGGGCAGGTTCTCCAGTTTTGACCCGCTTTGCCACGAGGTCGCCCGACCGACTCCGCGACGACGCCCTGCCGCTCCCCGTACCGGCCCCCTCGCGCCGGCCGGTCCGCTCCGGCGGCCCGCCGAACGCACAGTCCGGGAGACGTGGTTCGCCTCCCGGACCGGTCCGCCGCCTGCGGGGAATGAGGCGGCAGTGTCCCCCAGCCCACTGAGTCCAGTGCAGTGGGCCGACCCACGCAGCACCCATGCAAGCGCTCCCCCCGCCGGCCGGACCAGAGCGCACGGCCGGGCGCACGGCCACACGGCAGGAGCACGTAGGGAGCTCGCCGAGCGGGGTCCGGGGCGGCGTCCGGGCGGGGTCCGACCGGGCGACCGGATCGCCGCGGCGGGACCGCCCCCGTACGCCGATCGTCAGCCCACCGTCCGTACGGACAACAATCCCGCCATACGGACGTCTGCCCCTTAACGGTAGGGATGCGACGAACTACGCTGGGTTTACTGAGGTTCTCGGCAGGAGGCATATTCCTCGGGACTCGGCCACATGCGTGTGCGGCCGGAGTGCCGGGGCCCGTCCCTGGGGAGAACACGGTACGAATGCCGCGCGCCTCCTCGGTGACGCGGCTGCCGTCTGTGTGTCGAGGGGTGGCGCATGTCCAGGGAGCAACGCGGGCCGAACGAGAAGCTCGGAACCGTTCTCGCCCTCGCGGGAATCAGCAACGCCGGGCTCGCCCGGCGGGTCAACGACCTCGGGGCGCAGCGCGGGCTGACACTTCGCTACGACAAGACCTCGGTGGCGAGATGGGTCTCGAAGGGCATGGTGCCGCAGGGTTCCGCGCCCCATCTCATCGCCGCGGCGATCGGCGCCAAGCTCGGCCGGCCGGTCCCGCTGCACGAGATCGGGCTCGCGGACGCGGATCCGGCGCCCGAGGTGGGTCTGGCCTTCCCGCGCGACGTGGGCGAGGCGGTGCGTTCGGCGACCGAGCTCTACCGGCTGGATCTGGCCGGGCGTCGGGCTGGCAGCGGCGGGATCTGGCAGTCGCTGGCGGGCTCGTTCTCGGTGAGCGCGTACGCGACGCCCGCCTCACGCTGGCTGATAACCCCCGCCGATCCGTCGGTGGCACGCGACCCGTCGGCGGCCGAGGCGGCGATCCTCGGCACGCAGGGCGCGCACGGTGCACAGCCGTCGCCGGGTGCGCCGGGCGGCGCGCCCGGCATTCCCGTACAGCCGGGACCGGACTCCGTGAACGACATCTCACCGCTGCGCGTCGGCCACAGCGATGTGACCAAACTCCGCGAGGCGGCCCAGGACGCGCGCCGCTGGGACTCCAAGTACGGCGGCGGCGACTGGCGCTCCTCCATGGTCCCGGAGTGCTTACGGGTGGACGCGGCGCCGCTTCTCCTCGGCTCGTACAGCGACGAGGTGGGCCGGGCGCTCTTCGGCGCCGCCTCCGAGCTGACCAGACTCGCCGGGTGGATGGCGTTCGACACCGGGCAGCAGGAGGCCGCCCAGCGCTACTACATCCAGGCGCTGCGGCTCGCGCGGGCGGCGGCCGACGTGCCGCTCGGCGGCTATGTCCTCGCGTCGATGTCACTTCAGGCGACCTACCGCGGCTTCGCCGACGAGGGGGTCGACCTCGCGCAGGCGGCCGTCGAACGCAACCGCGGGCTCGCCACCGCCCGCACCATGAGTTTCTTCCGGCTGGTGGAGGCGCGGGCCCATGCGAAGGCGGGCGACGCCGCGGCTGCGGGGGCCGCGCTGAAGGCCGCCGAGAGCTGGCTGGAGCGTTCCCGGGACGGCGACGCGGACCCGTCATGGCTGGGCTTCTACTCGTACGACAGGTTCGCCGCCGACGCCGCGGAGTGCTACCGCGATCTGAAGGCCCCGCGACAGGTGCGGCGCTTCACCGAGCAGGCGCTGTCCCGGCCGACCGAGGAGTTCGTGCGCTCGCACGGGCTGCGGCTGGTGGTCTCGGCCGTCGCCGAGCTGGAGTCCGGCAACCTGGACGCGGCCTGCGCGGCGGGCACCCGGGCGGTCGAGGTGGCCGGCCGCATCTCGTCGGCGCGGACCACGGAGTACGTACGGGACCTGCTGCACCGTCTCGAACCGTACGGGGACGAGCCACGCGTCGCCGAGCTGCGCGAGCGGGCACGGCCGCTGCTGGTGGCGCCGGTCTAAGGGCTGCAGGCGGCGCCCGCACCTCCCGGATGCCCGCGCGGAGTCCTCTGGGCGACGCGCAGGCGACCAAAGGTGGAATTCCGCGCGCCACGCTGGCCTCCGCTGGTTTGAGTGCAATGTCAGTGGGTCAGTGCACTATCGGGGTGGGAGGTGGCGCGATGATGACTCACGCGGCGTACGACTGCGATGTGCTGGTGATCGGCGGCGGGATCGTCGGCCTGTCGACGGCGTATGCCCTCACGCGGACCGCTCCGGGCACGCGGGTGACCGTGCTGGAGAAGGAGTGGGGCCCGGCGCGCCACCAGACGGGGCGCAACAGCGGGGTGATCCACAGTGGCATCTACTACCGCCCCGGTTCGCTCAAGGCCCGCTATGCGGTGCGCGGCGCCGCCGAAATGGTCGACTTCTGCGCGGAGCACGGCATTCCGCACGCGGTGACCGGCAAGCTGATCGTCGCGACCGGGCGGTCCGAGCTGCCCCGGCTGCACGCCCTGGTGCAGCGCGGCCGGCAGCACGGGCTGCCGGTGCGGGAGCTGGGGCCCGCCGGGATCGCGGAGTACGAGCCGCAGGTGCGCGGGATCGCGGCGATCCGGGTCGGGACGACCGGTGTGTGCGACTTCAAGGCGGTTGCCGAGCGGTTCGCGGCCGAGGTGCGCGGCGCGGGCGGGCTGATCAGGTTCGGGGCGGAGGTCACGGCGATCGACCGCCGCCCGTGGGGGGTGGCGGTGCGGACGGCGGACGGCCGCGTCGTGCGGGCCCGGGTCCTGGTCAACTGCGCGGGGCTGCACTGCGACCGGGTGGCCCGGCTCGCGGGCGACGAGCCGGGGATGCGGATCGTGCCCTTCCGCGGGGAGTACTACGAGCTGGCCAGGCCCGAGCTGGTGCGCGGGCTGGTCTATCCGGTGCCGGATCCGGCCTTCCCGTTCCTCGGGGTGCACCTGACCCGGGGCCATGACGGCGGCGTCCACGTCGGGCCGAACGCGGTGCCGGCGCTGGCCCGCGAGGGATACGGCTGGCCGGTCGTACGCCCGCGTGAGCTCGCGGACACGCTGGCCTGGCCGGGCTCCTGGCAGATCGCGCGCAGACACTGGCGGTACGGGGCGGGCGAGGTGCACCGTTCGCTGTCGAGGAGCGCCTTCACCGCGGCCGTCCGGCGGCTGCTGCCCGAGGTCACGGAGGACGACCTGCGCCCCGCCCCGTCCGGTGTCAGGGCCCAGGCGGTATTGCGCGACGGCACGCTGGTGGACGACTTCCTGATCCGCGAGGCCCCGCACACGGTGCACGTGCTGAACGCCCCGTCGCCCGCCGCGACGGCCTCGCTGCCCATCGGGCGGGAGGTGGCACGCAGGGCGCTGCTCCGGGCACAGGGAACGGGGTGGAAGCCGCCCGCCGTAGAATCGGGGCACTGTGTCTGAGTCCTTGAACCCCGCCCCCGAGTCCGACGAGGCCCACGATCTGCGCGCCGCAGCCTTCGAGCGGCAGCGCAGGCTGCGTCAGGAACCGCGCTTCCCCGGCGGACCCGCCGCCGACCCGGCCGGGTCGCACCACGAGCGCCGGATCCGCAGCTTCCAGCCGCGCCGCAGCCGTGTCACGCCCGGCCAGGAGGATGCACTGCAGCGGCTCTGGCCGAAGTGGGGCCTGGACATCGACGGGCAGTCGGTCCTCGACCTGCCCGAGCTGTTCGACGGGCTTCCGGTCGTGCTGGAGATCGGCTTCGGGATGGGCGAGGCCACCGCGCAGATGGCGGCCGACGACCCCGGCACCGGCATACTCGCCGTCGATGTGCACACCCCCGGCCAGGGCAACCTGCTCGGTCTCGCGGACCGCAACGGACTGTCCAACATCCGGGTGGCCAACGGTGACGCGATCATCCTGCTGCGCGAGATGCTGCCGCCGGCCGCACTCGACGGGCTGCGGGTGTACTTCCCCGACCCGTGGCCCAAGAAGCGCCACCACAAGCGGCGGCTGATCCAGCCGGAGTTCCTCGACCTGGCGGCGCAGCGGCTGAAGCCGGGCGCCGTGCTCCACTGCGCGACCGACTGGGAGCCGTACGCCGAGCAGATGCTCGAGGTGCTCACCGCGCACCCCCTGTTCGAGAACACGGCGGCGGACGGCGGCTACGCACCGCGGCCCGCGTTCCGTCCGCTGACCCGGTTCGAGGGGCAGGGCCTGGACAAGGGCCATGTCGTGCACGACCTGCTCTTCGCCCGCAGCTGACCTTTCCACCGCGACTGGCTCCTCACCTCTGGCGGAGCTGCAGATTCCCTCAGGGGCGGTACGCGCACCGCACTGCCCCATGGTCAGCTGTCGGTCCCCCTCGTTAGGGTCATGGGGTGTCCGACGGGTCTGTCCAGCAGCAACAGTCGCAGCCGGCCGTCCCGCTCCTCGAGGAGCAGCGGGTCGGCGAGATCCTGGCAGCCGTGCCGGAACGGGGCCAGTGGCGCTACCGTCCGCGCCGCGTCGGCATGGTCTGGCGGAGCAAGACCTTCCGTATCGCCGCTGTCTTCACCGTGCTCGCGTTGTGCGGGCTGGTGATCCTGGCCCTGGTCCGCGCCCAGACCGGCACCGAAGGGTTCCTGGTCGGGCTGGGTCTCGCCGTGCTGCCCGTCCCGCTCCTGATGACGGCGTTCCGCTGGCTGGACCGGGTCGAACCCGAACCCTGGCGGAATCTGCTGTTCGCCTTCGCCTGGGGTGCATGCGCCGCCGCCCTGGTCGCGATCATCGCCAATTCGTTCGCGACCCGCTGGATCGCGACGGCCACCGCGGACCCCGCGAGCGCGGACACTCTCGGGGCCACGGTCATCGCGCCGGTCGTAGAGGAGAGCGCGAAGGCGGCGGCCGTCCTGCTGATCTTCCTGTTCCGGCGACGGAACTTCGGCGGTGTCGTCGCCGGCGTCGTCGTCGCCGGCTTCACCGCGACGGGCTTCGCCTTCACCGAGAACATCCTCTACCTGGGCAACGCGTTCGGCGAGGACCAGCAGATCGGCAACTCGGGCCTGGCGTCGGTGACGGCCGCGACCTTCTTCGTACGAGGGGTGATGACGCCGTTCGCGCATCCCCTCTTCACCGTGCTGACCGGCCTGGGTTTCGGCTTCGCGGCGCTCAGCGCACCCCGCCACCGCATCCGCCGCATCGCGCTGCCGCTGCTCGGACTGATCCTCGCCATGGGCATGCACGCCCTGTGGAACGGTTCGGGGACGTTCGGCCCGTACGGCTTCTATGTCGTGTACGGGGTGTTCATGGTCCCGGTCTTCGGACTGGTCACCTGGCTGGCGATCTGGTCGCGCCAGCGGGAGCTGCGCACCCTGGCGACCGAACTGCCCGCGTACGCGGCCGCCGGCTGGCTGACCCCGGCCGAGCCGCTCGCGCTCTCCTCGATGCGGGCCCGCGGCCTGGCCCGGGACCTGGCGCGCCAGCGGCACGCGCAATCGGGGTACGGAGCCCTGGGTCACGGGTACGCCCCTGCCTACGGCCCCGCCCACGGCACTCACAGCCGGATCGCGGCTCAGGTACGGAGCCACGCCAAGGCGCAGGCCAAGGCGCGCGGCAAGGCGGCGGCGCGGGCGGTCGCCGAGTACGAGTCGTTCGCCACGTCCCTGGCGTTCCTGCGCCGCCGGGCAGGCCGCGGGGCGGCGGAACCGGACTTCACCGCACGTGAACTGGAACTGCTGCACCACCTCTGGCAGCGCCGGGAGGTGGCCGCCCCCGCCCTGGCGTACGCGGCACAGGCGACGGGCCGCCTGCGCCCGCGGTACCCGGCCCCGGCGCCGATTCCGCAGCAGTACCCGCCGTACGGCGGCCACAACCCGTACCTGTCACCCCCTGGGCCGTCGTATCACCAGCCGCCCCACGGACAGCACCGCTACGGGAACCGGCCGCCCCAGCATCCCTGGTGACGGGTCAGGCGGACGCCTCGGTGAGTTCCGCCAGCTCCTGCTCGGTCAGCCGGAGGCCGGCCACGGCCACCAGCGCGGGCAGCTGCTCGACCGTGCGGGCCGAGGCGATCGGGGCGGCTACGGTCGGACGGGCGGCCAGCCAGGCCAGGGCGACGGTCGCGATCTCGGCGTCGCGCTCCTGGGCCACCTTGTCGAGCGCGGCCAGGACCTTCCGGCCCCGCTCCGACTCCAGGTAACCGCCGGCCTTCTCGGCCCGGGCGCTCTCCACCGACGTGCCCGGACGGTACTTGCCGGTGAGGAAACCGGAGGCCAGGGCGAAATACGGGACGGCGGCGAGACCGGCGCGGGCGGCGGTGTCCTGGAGCTCACCCTCGTAGGTGTCACGGGAGACGAGGTTGTAGTGCGGCTGCAGGACGACGTAACGGGCCAGCCCCTCGCGCTCGGAGAAGTCCAGGGACGCCTGGAGCCGCTCCGGGCTGATGTTGGAGGCGGCGATGGCGCGCACCTTGCCGTCCTTCACCAACCGGTCGAGGGCGGTGATGATCTCCTCGACCGGGACTGTCTCGTCGTCGAAGTGCGTGTAGTAGAGATCGATGTGGTCGGTGCCGAGCCGGCGCAGCGACTGCTCGGCCGCGGCCTTGATGGTGGTCGCGGAGAGCCCCTTGTACGCGGGGTGGGCGCCGACCTTCGTGGCGACGACGATGTCGGACCGGTTGGATCGCGCGGCGAGCCACTTGCCGATGACGGTCTCCGACTCGCCGCCCTCGTTGCCCGGGACCCAGGCGGAGTACGCGTCGGCGGTGTCGATGAAATTGCCGCCCGCCGCGGCATACGCGTCGAGGACGGCGAACGACTGCGCCTCGTCGGCGGTCCAGCCGAAGACGTTGCCGCCGAGGGCGAGCGGGAAGACCTGAAGGTCGGAAGAGCCGAGTCTGCGGAGAGTGGTCATAAGAGGATCAACGGATTCCAGCCGTGCCGCTATTCCATGCATGGTGCACGCGAAAGCCGTGGCCAAACAGACCGGCAGCCCTGACGTCGGGGGGTGAGCGTCAGGACTGCCGGGGATCGGTGGCGGGCCGGTGGGACCGGCCCGCGTTCATCGGGTCAGGGGGTGAGGCCCTTGTCGCGCAGCCAGGTCATCGGGTCGATGTCCGTGCCGCTCGGGGTGTGGACCTCCAGGTGGAGGTGGGGACCCGTCACATTTCCGGTGGCGCCGACGCGGCCGATGGTCTCACCGGTGGTGACCTTCTGGCCGACGCTGACGTCGATCGACGACTGGTGACAGAACCACAGCTCCGTACCGTCCTCGAGCTCCAGGACCGTGCGGTAGCCGTAGGAGCCGGACCAGCCCGCCGACTTGATGGTGCCGGTGTGGATGGCCTTGATCGGGGTGCCGGTCGGCGCCGCGAAGTCGAGACCGGTGTGGTAGCCGGAGGACCACATCGAACCGGCTTGGCCGAAGGTCGAAGTGATCGTGTACGAGGAAGTGGGGATGGCGTAACTGGCGGCCAGCTTGGCGAGCCGCTCGGCCTCGGCCTTCGCCTTCGCCTCTGCCTCCGCCTTCTTCTTCGCGGCCTCGGCCTTGGCCGCGGCAACGTCCTGCTTCTGCTTCGCCTCGGCCGCCGCCATCTCCGCGGCGGCCTTCTCCTTGGCAGCCTTGGCCTCCGCGTCGGCGGCGCTCTGCTGCTGCTCGGCCTGCTGGAGGATGCGGGCGCGGAGCGCTTCGCCGGCGTCGGTGGCACCCTGGTCGGCCTCGGCGGTGGTGATGCCCGCGCTGGTCAGCGGTGCGGCGTCGGTCTGGGCCTGGTCGGCGGCGGAGTCCTCGGAGAACAGTGCGCCCACGCCGGGGAGGGAGTTGGCGTCGGGGAGCTTTTCCGCGAGGGAATCGGGAAGGGAGATGGAGACCGGCGGCTTGCTCTGCGCGGTGGCCATGCCGCCCGCGCCGACGGCCGCGATGACGCCGACGCCGAGAACCGTGGAGCTACGGGCGAGCCCGGTGCGCTGCTTGGCGACGCGGTGCCTGCCGCGTACGGGGCGGATGGACTCCTCGGTGGGGTTCCATTCCTCCCAGGTCCGGTCGGTCTCTCCGAGGCCTTCGGTCCCGAACTCGGTGTCCGTCCCGGGCGCGTACTCAGTGGTGAAGTCGGAGCCGAACCGGGAAGGGGCTTCGGGGGCAGGCTTGTTGGACGCCACGGGGGCGCACTCCTTTCCTTCCTTCTCGCCTACCGGGTTAGCTGACGGGTTCGGAGCAGGAAGGTCTCCTACGGATTCCTCTGCCTCTCACGAGACAGAGATGCCCGATTCACCCCATGAAGGTGGTTCCCCGGTTCCCTTGCGGAATTCGGCGCTCGCGCGCGGTGCCGCCACTGACGACGGCTGGGACGACCGCGCTGCGTTATCGAACGTTAATAGACACCCAGGCCTGATTCCAAGCTGTTCCCATTGATCGTTCACGGTTTTGGCCCGGACTTTACTGGACACAACCGGTCGGAATCGGGCGAGTTGACCCGGACTCAGCCACTACTGTTTTTCTGACGTTGCGTCAAACGTTATGCAGAGCGACACTCTTCGATTACGCACGGTGGCCTAAGGGGAGCCCACAAAGTGGGAGTCCGATCAGCTCGCGGCGTCTGGTGCGTGCGATCGCAAGGTGGAGGGTCGCCCCGATACCGGTCGTATCGGGGCGAGCCCGACAACGCAGCGAGCGTGCGTGCCAGGCGTCGCGAGCCGGGCGCCCATTTTGTGAGCTCCTCCAAGGGCTGTCCCGTCCGCTCACCACAGCCGCGTCTCATTCCCGCCCGCGCCTCACGATCTTCACGGTCCTGCGCCGCGCCGGCTGCCCCTCCGCGGGCCGTACGACCGCGACCAGCGCCATGTCGTCGGTGGACTTGCCGCCCGTGTGCTGCCGTACGTCATCGGTCAGCGCGGACAGCAGCTCCTCGGGCCCGGGGAAGATCCGCCCACGCAGCCGGACCGCCGGGTCGTAGAACACCCCATGCTTGTCGCGCGCCTCGGAGAGACCGTCGGTGTAGAAGAGCAGCGTCGCCCCGGCGGCCAGACCCCAGGCGTCGGCCAGGTCCGGCCACACTCCCAGCCCCATGCCGAGCGGCAGCGCGGGCACGCTCGGCACCAGCAGCTCCACCCTTCCGTCGGGGTGGAGCAGCAGCGGCTCGGGGTGGCCACGGTTGACGATCCGCACCTCGGCACCACCGTGCGGGATCTCGGCGAGTACGGCGGTGACGAACCCCTCCACCGGATCGATCCCGCCGCGTCGCTCCCCCTCCCGTGCCAGCGCCCGCTCCAGCCGCTGCGCCACGTCCTCCAGCGAAGCCTCGTGCTCGGCGACCTCCCGGAACGCACCGATGATCACCGCCACCGCCTCGACCGCGTCGAGCCCCTTGCCCCGCACGTCTCCGACCACCAGCCGCACGCCGTGCGGGGTGTCCACCACGGCGAACAGGTCGCCGCCGACGAACTCGTCCGCCTGCGCCGCCTCGTACCGCGCGGCGACCTGCAGCCCGCCGATCCAGTCGTTCGGCTCCGGCAGCACGGCCCGCATGGCGGTCTCCGCGATGACCCGCGCCGAAGCCAGCTGTTCATTGCCTCGCGCCACGACTCTGTTGATGAAGAGGGCGAGGACCGAGGCGGTGAGCACGGTGACGACCTCGAGGGACGGCACGACCTGCAGCACCGTGCCGCTCTCGATCCGCAGGACGAGGATCGAGAGCAGCGAGGCGGCGCCGATACGGACGGTGCTCGCCCGTGAGAAGAACGGTGCGGCGGCCAGCGGGGCCGCCACGAACAGCGGCACGGCGGTGAACGGCGGCGGGGTGAGGATGTCGAACACGAGCCCGGCGACGATCAGCAGCGTCGGCAGCGCGCGGACGATCCGCCGGGAAGGGCTGTCGCCCCCGCCCCGCACTCCGCGCGGCCTCTCCGCCATCCCCACCTGTGCTCTCCTGCCCGGTACGCGCAGCGGCTCCTGCGGTCTCCTGCCAGATACGCCCCACGGCCTCCTGCCCGGTACATGCCTGGCTGCAGGCGGCGCCGCACCTCACTGACCAGGCTTGCCGGAGCGGCGTTGCGCGGCGACTCCGCATCGGCCGAAGGGGGGACGGAAAACACAAATCAGGCCCGGCACGCTCTGTGCGTGCCGGGCCTGATTTTTCAGTAGCGGGGACAGGATTTGAACCTGCGACCTCTGGGTTATGAGCCCAGCGAGCTACCGAGCTGCTCCACCCCGCGTCGGTGAACACAACTCTACGCCATCCGGGACGGGCGGTTGACCATCCACCGATCCGCCTGCGCTTGTCCGCTCCCACCACTGCCCCGAGGCGCCGAATCTCAGTTCGAGTCGGTGATGTGCGGGGCCTGCTTCGCGTGGACCACCGGCTTCACCGTGTTCGCACCGCGCTGGAGTGCGTGGAGGATCGCCAGCCCCTGGCTGACCACGCCCGCCGCCATCTCGTTGACACCGTTGGTGCCGTTGAGCACGGTGAGGTCGGCCCCCGACATCCCGCGGGCGGCCGCGTCGGCCAGGGCGGGCAGGTTCTCCACGATCCGGTTGGCCGCGATCAGCTCCTGATTGCCGTCCCGGAGCGAGGCGGCACGCGCGGTGTTGGCGTCGGCCTGCGCCTGGGCGACCGTCCTTTCGGCGTACGCATTGCCGTCGGCCTGGAACTTCGCCTGGTCCCGGGCGGCCTCGGCGAGTGTGCGCTGCCGGTACGCCTCGGCGTCCGCCGGACGCCTGACCTCCGCCTCCAGCCGTTGCGCGGCCAGCGCCGCCTGCCGCTCGGCCAGTGTGGTCTGCTCCTCGATGACCTCGTGCGAGGCCCTGGCCTGGGCGAGCGGTCCGGCCTGGGCGGCGCGGGCATTGTACTGCTCGGTCTCGGCGAGGAAGCCGGCCCGCTTGATCGCGGTGTCCCGTTCGTACTCGGCCTTGAGCGCCGCGGCCTGCTGCTCCCGCTCGGACGCCTCCTGGTCGGCCCTCGCCTCGGCGATCCGGGCCTGGCTGGCTACGGCGGCCGCGTGCGGGGCGGCGAGGTTGTTGATGTAGCCGGTGGAGTCGTCGATCTCCTGGATCTGGAGGGCGTCCACGACGATGCCGAGCTTCTCCATCTCGCCGTGGCTGCCCGCGATGACCTCCTGGGAGACCCGGTTCCGCTCCCGGATGATCTGCTCGACGGTCAGCCCGCCGACGATGGAGCGCAGGTGTCCGGCGAAGATCCGGCCGGCGAGCTCCTCCATCTGGTCCTGTTCGGACAGGAAGCGGCGAGCGGCGTTCGCGATGGAGACGGCGTCGTCACCGACCTTGAAGACGGCGACGGCGCGGACGTTGAGACGGATGCCCTGCTGGGTGACGCAGTCCTCGGTGATCTCCGCCTCGCGCAGCGCCAGGGAGAGCATGCGCACCTTCTGCTTCACCGGTACGACGAAGCTGCCGTGACCGGTGACGATCCGGAACTGGGTGTCGTGCGTCTGCCGTTTCGATCCGGAGATGAGCATCGCCTCGTTGGGGGCGGGAACGTGCCAGAACAACATGAGCGGACTCCTGCCGTACACCTTTTCTCGACGTGATGTCCCGGTGCGGCGCCGCTCGCCACCGTCCCCGGCGTCGGTCCCCGGCGTCGGTTCGCGGTTCAGGACGGCAGGCGTTCGACGATCACGCCGCGTGCCGAGACCGAGTCGACGACAACAACGCGTACGTCCCTGTCGATCGACGTCGCCGACCATGCGGTGTAGGCCTCCGACCCACCCCGTACGGCCACCAGTACTTCGCCGGGGCCGTTCGGCGGGATCGGCACGGTGACGCGGCCGATCGCCCCGATCGGGCTCCAGGCGGACCCATCTGCGGCGCTCATACGCCACACGCCTCCCTCGGTCATTCCACGGTACTCCGCGCCGCCTCCGCGGAAACGGCCCCTGAGGAACGGTCCGTATGACAGCGAGCGGTGGGTGAAATCTGATGATATGACTGATATGCGCTTCAGCCGTTCAGGGCTGTGCCGCCGAGACGAACGGACGAGTCGAACGACGCGACGACCAGGGAGCGGAACGTGGACGACTACCCCATGCTCAACCTCTTCTGGACCATGCTCTGGTTCTTCCTCTGGATCATGTGGCTCTTCCTCCTCTTCAAGGTCATCACGGACATCTTCCGCAGCCACGACCTCGGCGGCTGGGGCAAGGCGGGCTGGCTGATCCTGGCCTTGGTCCTGCCGTACCTCGGCGTCCTGATCTACGTGATCGTGCGCGGCAAAGCCATGGGGAAGCGTGACATCGAGGAAGCCCGGCAGCGGGAAGCCGCCTTCAAGGCGTACGTACGGGAAGCCGCCGCCACCGGCGACACGACCGGCCCGGCGAAACCCGGCGGCAGCAGCGTCGAGGAACTGGCGAAACTCGCCGAGCTGAAGGACCGTGGCGCGATCACGGACGAGGAGTTCCAGCGGGCGAAGACAAAACTCCTGATCTGAGACCGACCGCCGCCATGGGCCGGCCGGTCCGAGCTCACCCCGGCCCGCAGTGGACGGCGATCCGCTGGACCAGGTTGTTGCCGAAGCCGCCGCGGTTCCACGGCTGGGTGAGGGGCTGGACCCGGCCCCCGGCATCG
Source organism: Streptomyces sp. NPDC056231 (assembly GCF_048270745.1). Lineage (NCBI taxonomy): Bacteria > Bacillati > Actinomycetota > Actinomycetes > Kitasatosporales > Streptomycetaceae > Streptomyces > Streptomyces sp. NPDC056231. The sequence goes on from NZ_JBLVKW010000003.1 coordinate 27,894, forward strand.
GTGGCACGGGCGCTGAGGACATAGGTGCCGGGCACCGCCTTCCACGGCGCCTGCCACCGTTGCCAGGCCCAGGTATGCCTGCCGTCCCCGTCCGGCGGGGCGAGTTCGGCGTCGTACCAGGAACGGCCGTCGTCCGTGCTCACCTCCACCCGGGTGACCGGCGGCTCCCCCGACCAGGCGCGCCCCCGGAGCAGTACCCGGCCGGGGCGTACGAAGCGGGTCCGGGACATGAAGTCCGGGAACCCGGGCGGGATCATCAACGCCCGGGGAGCGATCCGGGTGACGGGTTCACCCGAATCGTCGGGATCCTGCCGGTAGCGGTAGGCGGTCGTCTGCTGGAAGCCGGTGAACGGGGTCTCGGTGAGCCGGATCTCCCGAAGCCATTTCACCTGTGCCATGCCGTACCAGCCGGGCACCACCAGCCGCAGCGGATGGCCGTGCTGCGGCGGCAGCGGACCACCGTTCATCGCGTACGCCACCAGCACTTCCGGTGTGTCGCCGGTGGCCACGTCCACCGGCAGGCTCCGCCGGTAGTCCTGCTCGACGCCCCGCTCGATACCGTGGTCGGCCCCGCAGAACACCGCCTCGACGGCGTCCGGTTCCACCCCGGCCTCGGCGAGCAGCAGCCGCAGCGGCACCCCGGTCCACTCCGCCGTACCGACCGCCTCGACCAGCCACGGCTGGCTCACCGGCCGCGGTACGAGCCGGGCCCGGCCGTTGCCCGCGCACTCCATGGTGACGCGCAGTGTGACGGCCGGGAACGACCGCAACGCCGCCAGATCCAGCGCCAGCGGCGTCCGGACCCTGCCGTGCACGGTGAGCTGCGCGGAGCCGTCCGGGATCTCGGGGATGTCGTAGTGGACCAGTACGTAGTGCAGTCCGGGCGGGGTGATGTCGTAGCACAGCGCCTCCAGCGGCAGACCGTGGTTGCGGGCGGCGAGCGCGAGTTCCTCCGGGCTGATGGCCTCGCCGGGCTCGGCAAGGCGCCCTGGCTGGCTCACTGCGCCAAGGGGGCGGTCCATGGATTCATGGTGCGCCCGTCCGAGCGGCCCGCCCACTGCTCCCCACCTGCCGGACACCGCATCCCGCTCTTTGCGCAGCGCCTGCCGATTGCACGGCCCTCCGACCGGGGGGAGCGTGGAAGACAGCGGTCCGCACCCGCGCCCCGGGGAGGCCGAAGGCTGTCCCGTGATCCCTGACGGGCGCACGACGACAGCCGCAGCACCTCGCCGGAACGTCCGAATACATCCAGTACGCGAACGCCGCTCCGCCGTGCGATGCACCGCATCCGACGCCGCGCGCCGCTGCGCCAGGGATCACGGGACAACCCTGAGGAGACGGCCATGGACTCCACCACGCTCCAAGCGATGAGGGCCGCGTTGCGCGGTCCGGTCATCGGCCCGCAGGACCCGGAGTACCGCGAGGCCCGCACCATCTACAACGCCATGATCGACCGGCGCCCGGCCGCCGTGGTGCGGTGCGCGGACGCGGCGGACGTCATGGCCGCGGTGGACTTCGTCCGCGGCGAAGGCCTCGAACTCGCCGTGCGGGGCGGCGGACACAGCGGAGCCGGACTGTGCCTGGTGGACGACGGCGTCACTCTCGACCTGTCACCGATGCGCTGGGCGCACATCGATCCCGCCGCCCGGACCGCCCGGGTCGGCGGCGGCACCCTGCTCGGCGATCTGGACCACGCCGCCCACGCGTTCGGCCTGGCCACGCCCTCCGGAATCCTGTCGACAACGGGAGTCGTCGGCCTCACCCTCGGCGGCGGCCACGGCTATCTCACCCGCAGGTACGGCCTGACCGTGGACAACCTCCTCGCGGCGGACGTCGTCCTGGCCGACGGCAGCCACGTCACGGCGAACGAGACCGAGAACGCCGACCTCTTCTGGGCGCTGCGCGGCGGCGGCGGGAACTTCGGCATCGTCACCTCGTTCGACCTCCGGCTGCACCCGGTGGACACCGTGGGGGTTGCGATCACCGTGTGGCCGGTCGACCGGATCCGCGAAGTCCTGGAGTGGTACCGGGACTTCCTGCCGCAGGCCCCCGAGGACCTGAACGGCTTCTTCGCGGCGCTCACCGTGCCGTCCGGTCCGCTGTTCCCGGAGGAGATCCACGGCCAGAAGATGTGCGGCGTCGTCTGGTGCTGCACCGGCGCCCCCGAGCTGCTCGAAGCCGCCCTGAAGGCCGTGGGCGAACCGGGCCCGATTTCCTTCCACTTCACCTCTCCGATGCCCTATCCGGCGCTCCAGACCTTGTTCGACGCACTGCTCCCGAGTGGACTGCAGTGGTACTGGCGGGGCAACTTCTTCGACCGGATCACGGACGATGCCGTCGCCGTCCACGCCAAGTACGCCGAGAACCTCCCCACGGACCTGTCGACGACGCACCTGTACCCGGTCGACGGCGCCGCCCACCGGACCGGCCCGGACGACACGGCCTGGGCGTACCGGGACGCCGTCTGGTCCGGCGTCATCGCGGGCATCGACCCCGACCCGGACAACGCCGGGACGATCCGGCAGTGGTGCGTGGACTACTGGGAGGAGCTGCATCCGCAGTCGATGGGCGGGACGTACGTGAACTTCATGGGCGCGGACGAGTCCCAGGACCGGGTACGGGCCACCTACGGCGACCACTACGACCGGCTCGCGGCCGTCAAACAGGCCTACGACCCCGACAATTTCTTCCACACCAACCAGAACATCAAGCCGGCCGGCCGGTGATGAGGTCACGCGTACAGCAGTGAGGTCACGTACCCGGGGCACGCCGCTCGTGTCCTCGTGACCGGCTCTTCGTTACCCAGGCCGTGATCATCTCTTCCGCCGCCCGGTGTCTGGCCGCGGCCTCGCTGGCCGCCGCCGCCCTGGCCACACCCCTGCTCCTGGCTCCCGCCGCGCACGCCGACGCCCGGGAGAGCAGCCTCTTCCTGACCGTCTCAGGCAGCGAGAACACCTGGATCCGCGGCATCGTCCTCCAGTGTCCGCTCACCTCCCCGAGTCACCACCCGAAGGCGGCGGAGGCCTGCGCCGCCCTGAACGAGGCCGGGGGCGACCTCGACGAGCTGCCCGGCAACCCGCACCCGTGCCTGCTGATCCACGACCCCGTCACGGTCACCGCGCAGGGGATGTACAACGGCGCCACGGTGGACTGGCGGCGCACCTACCCGAACGCCTGCGTCATGGAGACGAGCGCGGGGCCCGTCTTCGACTTCTGACCCGGCGCCGGCCCCGAACACACCCTGCCCGGCGTGGACCGGGCAGGGTGTTCCGCGGTCAGCGGGCCGCCGCGGCCATCCGCTCCGCGACGCGAACCGCCGGTTCCGAGGGCCGCTCCGAGGCGTTCCGACGTACGTATGGCGATGCTCACCCGCCCGGAACGATCTCAGCGGTCAGCGCGAACAGTAGAGTTTCGGCTGCGTCAAATCCCCCGAACACCGAGGTACCGGCCGTGATCCCCGCAGAGCCCGCCATACCCCTGCCCCCTGCGCCCACCGTCGTCGGGATCGGTGCCGACGGGTGGGAGGGACTGCCCGGGACGTCACGCACGGCACTGCTCCGCGCCGAGGTGCTGATCGGCGGTGCACGGCAGTTGGAGCTGCTGCCGCCGCAGTGCGCGGGACAGCGGGTGCCCTGGCCCTCGCCGCTGAGGCCCGCCGTACCCGGGCTGCTGGCCGCGCACCAGGGGCTCCGCGTCGCCGTACTCGCCAGTGGCGACCCCATGTTCTACGGCATCGGGCGCGCCCTCTGCGAGGAGTTGGGCGCCGGGAACCTCCGCGTCCTGCCGCATCCGTCCTCCGTCTCCTACGCCTGTGCCCGGCTCGGCTGGCCGCAGGAGGACACCGAGGTCGTCACGCTGGTGGGCAGGCCCGCCGCCCGCCTGGCCGCCGCCCTGCACGAGGGCCGGCGCCTGCTGGTGCTGAGCGCGGGCGCCAAAACCCCCGCCGACGTGGCAGCGCTGCTGCGCGAACGCGGCTTCGGGCCCAGCCCGATGCGAGTGCTGGAACAGCTCGGCGGCGAGGCCGAGGACTGCGTCACGGGTACGGCCGACGGGTGGGCGCATCCGGCGGGCGATCCGCTCAACGTCATCGCGGTCGAGTGCCGTCGTGCCCCGGACGCGCTGCGGCTCGGCGCCGTACCCGGGCTGCCGGACGACGCGTACGAGCACGACGGCCAGCTCACCAAGCGGCATGTCCGCGCCGCCACGCTCGGGGCACTGGCCCCGGCGCCCGGCGAGCTGCTGTGGGACATCGGCGGCGGGTCCGGGTCGATCGCCGTCGAGTGGATGCGCACCCACCCGTCCTGCCGTGCCGTCACGGTCGAACGCGACCCGGTGCGGGCCGGACGCATCACCCGTAACGCGGACCGGCTCGGCGTCCCCGCGCTGCGCGTGGTCACCGGCCGGGCACCGGAAGCACTGGCCGGACTGCCGGTGCCGGACGCCGTGTTCATCGGCGGCGGGCTGACCGTGCCGGGGCTGCTCGACGCCTGCTGGGACGCGGTGCCCCCCGGCGGACGGCTGGTCGCCAACACCGTCACGCTGGAGTCCGAGGCGCTGCTCGCCGAGCGGTACCGGCGCCACGGCGGCGAGCTGGTGCGGCTCGCGGTGGCGCACGCCGTACCGGTCGGCGGCTTCACCGGCTGGCGCCAGGCCATGCCGGTCACCCAGTGGTCCGTGCGCAAGCCCGGCACCCCCCCGATACCGTCCGCACCGTCCTTGTCAGGAGAGAACAGATGACCGTGTACTTCATCGGCGCCGGCCCCGGCGCCGCCGACCTGATCACGGTCCGCGGCGCCCGGACGCTCGCCGCCTGCCAGGTCTGTCTGTACGCAGGCAGCCTGGTCCCCCGCGAACTCCTCGCCGAATGCCCGCCGGACGCCCGCCTCGTCGACACCGCGCAGCTCAACCTCGACGAGATCACCGACGAGTTGGTGCGCGCCCACGGGAACGGGCAGGACGTGGCCCGGCTGCACTCCGGTGACCCGTCCGTCTTCAGCGCGGTCGCCGAGCAGATGCGGCGGCTCGACGCGGCAGGTGTGCCGTACGAAGTGGTGCCCGGTGTACCGGCGTTCGCGGCCGCTGCCGCGGCCCTCAAGCGGGAGCTGACCGTGCCGACCGTCGGCCAGACCGTCATCCTCACCAGGATCGCCCAGCGCGCCACCGCCATGCCGGACGGCGAGGACCTGGCCACGCTCGGCCGCAGCGGTGCGCTGATCGTGCTGCATCTGGCCGCCCGGTACGTCGACCGGGTCGTCGAGGAGCTGCTGCCGCACTACGGGGCCGACTGCCCGGCCGCCGTGGTGGCCATGGCGTCCCGCCCGGACGAGCTGATCCTGCGCGGTTCGCTGAGTGACATCGCCGGGCAGGTGAAGGCTGCGGGGGTGATCCGTACCGCCGTCATCATGGTCGGTCGCACGCTGGGCGCCGAGCAGTTCCGCGACAGCCACCTGTACTCGGCCGAGCGCGACCGGCACGTCTGCTGACGGGCGGCGCCGCCCGCGTCAGCGCACGTCGCTGCGGCCGACGACCGTGCCCGCCCGGTCGATGCAGATGACGTCCACGGCCACCGGCGCCCCGCGCAGCACCGACAGGGCCTGGTCCCGGGCGGCCACCGCGACCAGGTCGCCCAGCGGGACCCCGGCCGCCGCGCACAGCTGAAGGGCGGCCAGACCTGTGTTGGCGTCCGCCACCCCGGCGGTCAGCGACGCGTCCGCGCCGCCCTGCCGGGCGAGTTCGGCGAGGAATCCCTTGTCGACCTGGGAGCGGGCGGAGTGCAGATCCAGATGGCCCGCCGCGAGCTTCGACAGCTTCGCGAAGCCGCCGCAGACCGTCAGCCGGTCCACCGGATGCCTGCGTACGTACTTGAGCACCGCCCCCGCGAAGTCGCCCATGTCGAGCAGGGCGATCTCCGGCAGACCGTACTCGGCGACGACGGTCTTCTCCGAGGTCGACCCCGTGCACCCTGCCACATGCGTGTGCCCCGCGGCGCGGGCCACGTCCACGCCGCGGCGGATCGAGTCGATCCACGCCGAGCAGGAGTAGGGGACGACGATCCCGGTCGTACCGAGGATCGACAGGCCGCCCAGGATTCCGAGGCGCGGATTCCAGGTGGAACGGGCGATCTCCTCGCCGTGATCGACGGACACGGTGATCTCGACGTCACCCGTGTCCCCGTGGTCCGCCGCCACGCGCGCGATGTGGTCGCGCATCATCTGCCGCGGCACCGGGTTGATCGCGGGCTCGCCGACGTCGAGCGGCAGACCGGGGCGGGTCACGGTGCCCACGCCCGGACCGGCCCGGAACACCACACCCGATCCCGGCGGCAGCCGGCGCACCGTGGCCCGTACCAGCGCGCCGTGCGTCACGTCCGGGTCGTCCCCCGCGTCCTTGACCACGCCGGCCGTCGCCCGGTCCCCGGCGAGTTCCTCCATCGCCAGCACGAACGCCGGGCTCTGGCCCTTGGGCAGCACGATGGTCACCGGGTCGGGGAAGTCGCCGGTCAGCAGGGCGGTGTACGCGGCGGTCGTGGCCGCGGTCGCACAGGCACCGGTCGTCCAGCCCGGCCGCAGACCGGTGTGTTTGAGTTGGGCGCCGCGCCCGCCCTTCGCCTCACTCATGTCTGGACCGATCCCATGCACGTACTCGTCCTCGGTGGCACCACGGAGGCACGCCGTCTCGCCGAGCACCTGGCCGGGGCGCTCCCGGCCGGGGCCCGGGTCACCAGTTCGCTGGCCGGCCGGGTGGCCAGTCCGAAGCTGCCGCCCGGCGAGGTGCGGGTGGGCGGGTTCGGGGGAGCCGAGGGGCTCGCCGCGTGGCTGCGGACGCACCGGGTCGACGCGCTCATCGATGCCACCCATCCTTTCGCCGGAACGATCAGCTTCCATGCGGCGTCGGCCGCCGCCGACGCCCATGTTCCCCTGCTCGCTCTGCGCCGCCCCGGCTGGGTGCCCACGGACGGCGACCGCTGGCACCCGGTCGGCTCCCTGGCCGAGGCGGCGAAGGCGCTGCCCGGGCTCGGGCAGCGGGTCTTCCTGACCACGGGCCGGATGGGGCTCGCCGTCTTCGCCGGTCTCGACTCGCAGTGGTTCCTGATGCGGTCGGTGGACGCCCCCGACGGACCGCACCCGGCGCGGATGGAGGTCCTGCTGGACCGGGGGCCGTTCACCCTCGACGGCGAGCGCGAACTGATCCGCCGTCACCGCATCGACGTCCTCGTCACCAAGGACAGCGGGGGTGACGCCACCGCCCCGAAACTGACCGCGGCCCGGGAGGCCGGTGTTCCGGTGGTGGTGGTCCGCCGGCCGCCGGTCCCGGACGGCGTCCCCGTGGCCCCCACATCGGAACTCGCCGTGGACTGGCTGTCCGGCCTGCTCGGCTGACGGGAGGCTGTCAGGCCTCCGGGTAACGCCGTGGCGTCCACACGATCTGCTGACCGTCCCCCCGCCGCACCGACCGCGTCTGGGAGGAACCGACCAGCAGGATCGTCCGCATGTCGACCTCGGCCGGTTCCAGCTCCGCCAGGGTGACGATGCGTACGCTCTCCGAGGGGCCGCCCACATCCCGGCCCACCACCACCGGCGTATCCGGCGAACGGTGCTCCAGCAGCAGGTCACGGGCCTTGCCGACCTGCTCGGTGCGGGTGCGTGAACCCGGGTTGTACAGCGCCAGCACCAGGTCCGCCGCCGCGGCCGCGCGCAGCCGGGTGGCGATCACCTCCCACGGCTTGAGCCGGTCGGAGAGCGAGACCGTGGCGTAGTCGTGGCCGAGCGGCGCGCCCGCGCGGGCGGCTGCGGCGTTGGCCGCGGTCACCCCGGGCAGCACCCGCACCGGCACCTTGGCGTACGCGTCCTGCGAGGCGACCTCCAGGACGGCGGTCGCCATGGCGAAGATCCCCGGGTCGCCGCCCGAGACCACGGCCACGCGGCGTCCGCGCCGGGCCAGGTCGAGGGCGAACTCGGCACGCTCCGACTCCACCTTGTTGTCGGAGCCGTGGCGGGCCTGCCCCGGGCGGACCGGGACGCGGTCCAGGTACGTGGTGTAGCCGACGAGGTCGTCGGCGGCGGCCAGCGCCCCGCGAGACTCCGGGGTCAGCCACAGCGGCCCGGCGGGACCGGTCCCGACGACCACGACCTCACCCACGTGCTCCGCGTCCTCGGCCGCCTCCGGCCGGGGCGCGTCGATCCGGCTGGGCAGCACCGCGACAGCGAAGTACGGAACGGAGTCCGGGTCGGTGTCGGCGAGCTCGCCGGTACGCTCCCCGGCCATCGTGGCGCGCTCCACGTAGTGCGCCTCGTCCAGCCGCCCGGAGGCCTCGAAGGCGCGCCGCACGGCGGGGAACGTGCGCCCCAGCTTCATCACCACGGCGGCGTCGGTGGCGGCCAGGCGGGCCGTCAGCTCCTCCTCCGGCAGCGTGCCGGGGAGGATCGTCAGCACCTCCTCGCCCTCGGCCAGCGGGGTGCCGAGCCGGGCGGCGGCGGCGCTGACCGACGTGACCCCGGGGATCACCTCGGTGGGATACCGGTCGGCGAGCCGCTTGTGCATGTGCATGTACGAGCCGTAGAACATCGGGTCGCCCTCGGCGAGCACCGCCACCGTCCGCCCGGCGTCCAGGTGCACGGCCAGCCGGGCCGCGGCCTCGCCGTAGAACTCCTCCATCGCACCCCGGTAGCCGCCCGGGTGGTCGGTGGTCTCCGTCGTGACCGGATAGACCAGCTTCTCCTCGATGTGGTCCGCGCGGATGTGCTCGGCGGCGATGGAGCGCGCGATGGACCGTCCGTGACGGGCGCTGTGATAGGCGATGACATCGGCCTCGGCGATGATCTGCACGGCGCGTACGGTCATCAGTGCCGGATCGCCGGGACCGAGCCCCACCCCGTACAGCCGGCCCGTGTTCTGCTCGCTCACTCTTACTCTTCCTCGCTGGCGATCGCGTTGAGCGCGGCCGCGGCTATGGCACTGCCGCCGCGACGGCCCCGTACGACCAGGTGTTCCAGACCGGACGGATGGTCGGCCAGGGCGTCCTTGGACTCGGCGGCCCCGACGAAGCCGACGGGCACACCGATGACGGCGGCCGGGCGCGGAGCACCTTCCTCGATCATCTCAAGCAGCCGGAACAGGGCGGTCGGTGCGTTGCCCACGGCCACCACCGCCCCCTCCATGCGGTCCCGCCACAGCTCCATCGCCGCGGCGCTGCGGGTCGTGCCCAGCTTCCTGGCGAGATCGGGGACCGTGGGGTCCGACAGGGTGCAGATGACCTCGTTGCCGGCGGGCAGCCGCTTGCGGGTGACCCCGCTGGCGACCATGGCCACGTCGCACAGGATCGGCGCACCGGAGCGCAGCGCCGCGCGGGCACCGGCCACGACCCCCGGGGTGAAGTCGATGTCGCGTACGAGGTCGACCATGCCGCAGGCGTGGATCATGCGGACCGCGACCTGGCTGATGTCGGCGGGCAGCCCCGCGAGATCCGCCTCGGCGCGGATGGTGGCGAAGGACTGGCGGTAGATCGCCGGTCCGTCCTTCTCGTACTGGAACACGGTGGTTTCGCTCTCTCCGGTCGGTGGTCGGGCTGCAGCGCCCTCGGGTCGGTGGTTCAGATACGGGCGCGGCGGGCGGCGTTCACCGCGGCGGCCAGGTCGGACGGGCTGCCGTGGACCGTCACGGGGGCGCCCCGTTCGCCGCCGCGGACCTGGGCCACCTGGTGCCCGCCCGGAACGGCGACGACGTCTGCCCAGGCGCCCTTGGGGTGACCGCAGCGGCGTTCGCAGCCGGACCAGTGAACGGGGAGCTGCCCGGCCAGGGGCTCTCCGGCGGCCCGTACGAAGGCCTCCGCGTCGCCCCGCACATCTGCCAGCGACTTCGCACAGCCGGGCCGGCCGATGCACGCACCGACCCCCGTCCACGCGGAGCCGGGTCCGGTGATCAGTCCGGCCGCATCCCACTCGCGCAGCCGAGCCGCCGCTTCGCCGGGCGTCACGCCCGTCACGACGACGCTCCGCCACGGGGTCAGCCGCAGCTCGCGGCCCACGCGGGACAGGCTCGTCCACTGCGCAGCGGTGAGCCGCCCGAGCGGCACTCCCACACAGGCCGCGGTGCCGACGACGCCGTACGCGGGCTCCTGCGCCGCCGTCGCCTGCGGTACGCGCTCCGCGGCACCGGCCACCCCCAGCGCCACCCGCACCGGCTCCAGCAACTCTTCTGCCGCGAAAGGCAGTTCGCTCACCCGCCAGGCGCCCGTCTCCCGCGCCGCCGCCAGAAACGCCTCGGCGGCGACGAGCGCCGCGCGCGGCGCATCGCCCCCGGGGACCCTCAGCACTGCCTCCGCGGCCCCGATCCGCAGGAGCGCGCTCCCGTCGCTCTGCCCCAGCAACGTCACATCCGCACCCAGGGCATCGACGTCACCACGGCCGTCGTCCAGCGCGAAGAGAAAGCGGCCGGACAGCCCGGCCGCTTTGTCACTTCCGCACAACAGCGCGTCCAGCGTGGTCAGCCACGGCCGGACGTCCCGGTGGCCCCGGCCGTCGAGCCCGGAGAGCGGGGAGGCCACGACGTTGCGTATCCGCTCATGGCTCCGGGACGGCAGCAGCCCTGCCCCGCCCAGGAGTTCGGCGAGCCGTCCGCCGCACTCCGGGCCGAGGCCGCGCAACTGGACATTGCCCCGAGAAGTGAGATGCAGCTCACCGTCGCCCAACTCCCGCGCGGCAGCGTGGAGCGCGTCCGCCTGTCGGGCAGTCAGCACGCCACCGGGGACCCGGACCCGCGCCAGCGCGCCGTCGTCCGCCCGGTGGAGCCGCAGCGAACCCGGGCAGGCATCGCCGCGGTCACGGGAGACGGGCTCCCCCGGGGCCGATGGCGGGGTGTCGGAAGTGGACATGGCGGCGAGCATACCGACCATCATTCTGAGCTGTATGAATCCCATCCGATGTACGGCCCTTACTATGCCTAGCAGCGGGCCATCCGGCCCGACATCGCCTGAGAGCCTGTCGGGTGACCTTCGATCGGATAGCGGACGCGGCCTGGTGCGTGCGGTTCCAAGGCGGCGGGATGTCCTCGTAGCGGAGCTACCAGGACATTTCGGCAACGCGGGAAGCGTGCGTGCCAGGGCGTGGCCGCCCGATCAGAGGTCACCCGACAGGCTCTGAGACGGCGATAGGGGAGGAAGCCCGGTGCGAGTCCGGCGCGGTCCCGCCACTGTGAGTCCGGTCTGGACGGCCGGGCGAGTCAGGAACTCCCTTCCCCAAGCTCTCGGCGCCGCTCGAGCAGGGGAGACCTCATTCCGACACCGCCCGGGGCGTGGACACCCCGAGGAAGGCCCGACGCCGCATGATCCTGCTCCTGTCGACGTCCGACACCGACCTGCTCAGCGCCCGCGCCGCGGACGGTCCGGTGACCTACCGCTACGCCAACCCCTCGCGCCTGCCGCTCGACGACCTCCCCGCTCTCCTCGACGGCACCGACCTCGTCGTCGTACGCCTCCTCGGCGGTGTCCGCGCCTGGCAGGAAGGGCTCGACCAGGTCCTCGCCACCGGCAGGCCGGTCGTCGTCCTCACCGGCGAACAGGCCCCCGACGCCCAGCTGATGGCCGCCTCCACCGTCCCGATCGGGATCGCCGCCGAGGCCCACGCCTACCTGGCGCACGGCGGCCCGGCCAACCTGGACCAGCTGGCCCGGTTCCTGTCCGACACCGTGCTGCTGACCGGCCACGGCTTCGAGCCCCCGGCGCCCGCACCGTCCTGGGGACCCCTGGAGCGCACCGCGCGCACCTGTGACGGCCCGACCGTCGCGGTGCTCTACTACCGCGCCCACCACATGAGCGGGAACACCGCGTTCGTCGACACGCTCTGCCGGTCGATCGAGGACGCGGGCGCTCGCGCCCTCCCCCTGTACGTCGCCTCGCTGCGTACCCCGGAACCCGCACTCATCGACGAACTGCGCGCCGCCGACGCCATCGTCACCACCGTCCTCGCCGCGGGCGGCACCCGGCCCGCCGAGGCATCGGCGGGCGGCGACGACGAGTCCTGGGACGCGGGTGCGCTCACCGGACTCGACGTACCGATCCTGCAGGCGCTCTGCCTGACCAGCTCGCGCAGCGACTGGGAGGACAACGACGAGGGTGTCTCCCCGCTCGACGCGGCCAGCCAGATCGCGGTCCCCGAGTTCGACGGCCGGCTGATCACCGTCCCGTTCTCCTTCAAGGAGATCGACGAGGACGGACTGCCCGCGTACGTCGCCGACACCGAACGCGCCGCACGCGTCGCCGGAATCGCCGTACGCCATGCACGGCTTCGCCACATCCCGGCCGGGGACAAGCGCCTGGCACTCGTCCTCTCCGCCTACCCGACCAAGCACTCCCGTATCGGCAACGCCGTCGGGCTCGACACCCCCGCCAGCGCCGTCGCCCTGCTGCGGCGACTGCGCGCCGAGGGCTACGACTTCGGGCCCGAGGACGAACTCCCCGGCCTGGTCTCCGGCGACGGCGACGAGCTGATCTACGCCCTGATCGAGGCCGGCGGCCACGACCAGGAGTGGCTGACCGAGGAGCAGCTGGCCCGCAACCCGGTCCGTATCCCGGCCGCCGACTACCGGCGCTGGTACGCCACGCTCCCGGACGGACTCCGCGACGCCGTCGAGCAGCACTGGGGTCCGCCGCCCGGCGAGATGTTCGTGGACCGCTCCCGCAATCCGGAGGGTGACATCGTGCTCGCCGCCCTGCGCCGCGGGAACCTCCTCATTCTCATCCAGCCGCCGCGCGGCTTCGGCGAGAACCCGATCGCGATCTACCACGACCCCGATCTGCCGCCCTCGCACCACTACTTGGCCGCGTACCGCTGGATCGCGGCGGCGCGGGACGACGGTGGTTTCGCGGCCGACGCGATGATCCACCTCGGCAAGCACGGCAACCTGGAGTGGCTGCCCGGCAAGAACGCGGGCCTGTCCGCGGACTGCGGCCCGGACGCGGCACTGGGCGATCTCCCGCTCGTCTACCCGTTCCTGGTGAACGACCCGGGCGAGGGCACGCAGGCCAAGCGCCGCGTCCACGCCACGCTGATCGACCACCTCGTGCCGCCGATGGCCCGTGCGGACAGCTACGGCGACATCGCGCGCCTGGAGCAACTCCTGGACGAGCACGCCCAGATCGCCGCGATGGACCCGGCGAAACTGCCCGCGATCCGCGCCCAGATCTGGACCCTGATCCAGGCCGCCAAGCTCGACCACGACCTCGGGCTCGACGACCGCCCGGACGACGAGGGTTTCGACGAGTTCATCATGCATCTGGACGGCTGGCTCTGTGAGATCAAGGACGCCCAGATCCGCGACGGCCTGCACGTCCTGGGCGGTGCCCCGGCCGGTGCGGACCGGGTCAACCTGGTCCTGGCGATCCTGCGCGCCCGCCAGATCTGGGGCGGTACGGCGTCGCTGCCCGGCCTGCGCGAGGCACTCGGGCTGGACGAGTCCGCTGCCACCCGCACCACCGCCGACGAGGCCGAGGAGCAGGCACGCGCCCTGGTCCAGGCGATGGAGGACGCGGACTGGGACCCGGCGGCGGTCGCGACCGTCACGGCATCGCATCCCCGACCGGTCGCGGACATCCTCGACTTCGCCGCCCGCGAGGTGGTCCCCCGGCTGTCCGCCACCACCGCCGAACTCGACCACACGGTCCACGCCCTGAACGGCGGCTTCGTCCCGGCGGGCCCCTCCGGATCCCCGCTGCGCGGCCTGGTCAACGTCCTGCCGACCGGCCGCAACTTCTACTCCGTCGACCCGAAGGCGGTCCCGTCCCGCCTCGCCTGGGAGACCGGCCAGGCCCTGGCCGACTCGCTCCTGGAGCGCTACCGCACCGACAACGGCGAGTGGCCCACCTCGGTCGGCCTCTCCCTCTGGGGCACCAGCGCGATGCGCACCTCCGGCGACGACGTCGCCGAGGCACTGGCGCTGCTCGGCATCCGCCCGGTCTGGGACGACGCCTCACGCCGCGTCACCGGCCTGGAACCGATCGACCTCGCCGAGCTGGGCCGTCCGCGCATCGATGTGACGCTGCGCATCTCCGGCTTCTTCCGGGACGCGTTCCCGCACACCATCGGCCTGCTCGACGACGCGGTACGTCTCGCCGCTTCCCTCGACGAACCGGCCGAGCAGAACCACATCCGGGCGCACGCCCAGGCCGACCTCGCCGAACACGGCGACGAACGCCGGGCCACCACCCGCATCTTCGGATCCCGCCCCGGCACCTACGGAGCGGGTCTCCTCCAGCTCATCGACAGCCGCGACTGGCGCACCGACGCCGACCTCGCCGAGGTCTACACCGTCTGGGGCGGTTACGCCTACGGCCGCGAACTCGACGGGCGCCCGGCCCGCGACGAGATGGAGACGGCGTACAAGCGCATCGCCGTGGCCGCCAAGAACACGGACACCCGCGAGCACGACATCGCGGACTCGGACGACTACTTTCAGTACCACGGCGGCATGGTGGCCACGGTCCGCGCCCTGCGCGGCACCGCCCCGGAGGCGTACATCGGCGACTCCACCCGCCCGGAGACGGTCCGCACCCGCACCCTCGTCGAGGAGACGTCCCGCGTCTTCCGCGCCCGCGTGGTCAACCCCAAGTGGATCGAGGCGATGCGCCGCCACGGCTACAAGGGCGCTTTCGAACTCGCCGCGACGGTCGACTACCTCTTCGGCTACGACGCGACGACGGGCGTGGTCGCCGACTGGATGTACGACAAGCTCACCGAGACGTACGTCCTGGACCCGACCAACCGCGAATTCCTGCAGCAGGCCAACCCCTGGGCCCTGCACGGCATCGCCGAACGGCTCCTGGAGGCCGAGTCCCGCGGCATGTGGGCCAAGCCGGACCCAGCGGTACTGGAGGCGCTGCGCCAGGCGTTCCTGGAGACGGAGGGGGACCTGGAGGGCGAGGACTGAGGGCCGACAGGCGTACGTGGGTGTGGCGCTCCGTTCCGCACGGGGCGCCACACCCGCCCGCGCCGTCCTCTCGCCGGATTCCCCGCGTCCGGTCCGGCCGCACCGCCGCCGGTCACGCGTGAGCCGCCCGGCCGGCCGTCCCTCCGGAGGGCGGTCGGACGGCCGCCCGTGAGGGAACAGGCCGTACCGGACCCGTGCCGGCCGAAAAGCAGGCGGCCGGCGAACAGGTGCGTGCGCCGGACGCCCGTGGACCGCCGGGAAGAATCGGCAGGACGTCTGGCGTGATCACTCGGCCGGGTGGTCCCTGACGGGTGACCGCCCGTCGCGCGTTCAGCGTCGGGGGAACTCGGGATCATGCGCAGGTGATCTCCGTGAACCGCCGCTCCGTGCGCCGCCCGCGTGGCCTGCTGGCCCCGATCGGTCTCGGCGCCCTCGCCGTCCTGTCCCTGCTGTCGGGCTCGCTGCCCGCCGCCGCGCAGCCGGTGGCCGCCACTCGGTCCCCCGCTGCCGCACCGCTGCCCTCGCCCACCCGCGGGGAGAGCCTGGCCTCCGCGCGGCTCGCCGCGATCCGGCACGATCCGGCCGCGCTGAAGGCCTTCTTCACGGCACTGCCGAAGGGAGGGGACCTGCACAACCACCTGTCCGGCGCCGTCTCGACCGAGTACCTGATCTCGCTCGCCGCGGAAGACGGTCTGTGCATCGAAGAGACGACGCTGACCGCGGTGGTGCCGCCGTGCGGTCCGGGCCGGCGACCGGCGTCCGACGCCCTGACCGATGCCGCTTTCCGCCGCGCGGTACTGGAGGCGTGGTCGATGCAGGACTTCCCGCCGGGGCAGTCCGGGCACGACCACTTCTTCGACACGTTCGGGAAGTTCGGCGAGGTGACCTGGCGCCACCGGGGCAAGCTGCTCGCCGAAGTGGCCGACACCGTCGCGAGGCAGAACCAGTTCTATCTGGAAACCATGGTGACCCCGGCGTCGGACGACGCCAAGAAACTGGCCGACGAGGTCGGCTGGGACCCCGACCTGGCAAAGCTGCACGGCAAACTGCTGGCCGACGGCAGGCTGGACAAGCTGGTCGCCGAGGCGAGCCGGGAGACTGACGAGTCCGACGCGGAGTTCCGCACGGCAGCACAGTGCGGAACTCCCCGCGCGGAGGCCGGCTGCCGGCTGCCGGTGCGGTGGATCTCCCAGGTGTCGCGTGGCAGTTCGCCCGTGCGGGTCTTCACGCAGATGGCCCTGGGACTGCGCCTCGCCGAACGGGACAAGCGGTTCGTCGCCGTGAATCTGGTGCAGCCGGAGGACTGGGACAGCTCCCTACAGAACTACAGCCTCCAGATGCGGATGCTCGACTACCTGCACCGCGTGTACCCCAAGGCGCACATCACCCTGCACGCGGGCGAGTTGGTGCCCGGCCTGGTCAAGCCCGAGGACCTGACCTTCCACATCAATGAGGCCGTGAACATCGCCCACGCCGAGCGCATCGGCCACGGTGTCGACCTGGTCCACGAGGACAACTGGCAGCAGCTCGCCCGCACCATGGCCGCCGGGCAGATCGCGGTCGAGGTCCCGTTCAGCAGCAACGCGCAGATCCTCGGGGTCAAGGGCGCCGACCACCCCTTCACCACCTACCGCTCCTACGGTGTGCCCGTCGTGCTGGCCACCGACGACCCCGGCGTCTCCCGGATCGACATCAGCCACGAGTACCAGTACGCCGCCACGACGTACCACCTCGGCTACCGCGATCTGAAGAACCTAGCGCGGGCCTCCCTGGAGTACGCCTTCCTGCCGGGCACCAGCCTCTGGCAGGGCAACCCGACCCGGGACGGCTACCGTCTCGCCGGCCCCTGCCGCCACGACATCCCCGGTACGCACAACCCCGGGCAGCAGTGCCGACGCCTTCTGGACGCCAGCGCCAAGGCGCGGGTCCAGTGGCGCCAGGAAGCCGCGTTCGCGGCCTTCGAACGGCGGGTCGCCACCACTACGGCAGGCTGACGGACACGACGCACCCCGTATCCAGCAAGGCCCCAGCGCGGGGTGGCTGTACGGGAACTGCGGCCGGCAGTCCGGGGTGACCGCTGCGCTGTCGGTGGTACAGCCTCGGGCGCCGACGGCACCGAGCATCACTTCACCCGGTGGGGAAGCGGCGCCCGGGGTACGTTCCCACCATGACCCGGCGCCCCGAAGCGAAGTCCACGGCCGTCACCGCGACGCGCAACGAGATCACGCGCACGGATTGCAGGCAATGCCGCACCGAAGTGCACGGCATCGACGGACGCTATGCGTGCGTACTGTGCGGCTGGGTGAACCACTGGTCCGAAGGGCACGGCGCGCTGCCGTCCGAGTCCGACGACCGGCACTGGGACCGGTAACACCGGCTGTTGAGCCCCGGCCGCACTCGCGGTCGGGGCTCTGTCATGTCGTGATCGTCCGCACTTCGGTGGAGCATCGATGGAGCAACTGCCCGAAAGGAACGCGAACAAGAGTCGGCCCCAGACCAGAAACCCTCTCTGACCTGGGGCTGAGCGGTAGGCCGTGTGGGACTCGAACCCACAACCAACGGATTAAAAGTCCGCTGCTCTGCCAATTGAGCTAACGGCCCTCGGCGCATCACCCCTGAGCATAGCCCGCCGAAGCCCGGCCGCCGATCGGGTATCGGCTGCCGGGCCTGTCGAGCCCTCTCCGGGGGTCGTCATTCGGCGGTGATGTCCGCACTCGTGCGCTTGTGATCCGGTTTGAGGAACCAGTGGCGGGCCGACACGACCCACCACGTCGCCGCGAAACCCAGGACGGTCAGGACGGCGATCGGGGCGTAGTTGAACGTCTCCCAGGTGACGGGGGACAGCTGCGGCAGCATGAAGAGGACCGTGATGACCCCCACCCACACCACCGCGACGATCCCGATGGGCCGGGACCAGCGGCCGAGGTGCCAGGGACCCGGGGTGAATTCGTCGCCGCGCAGGAGGCGGAGCAGGGTGGGGATGACGTACGCGATGTAGAGACCGATCACCGCGATCGAGGTCACTGCGGCGTACGCGGTGACGTTGATCAGGTACGGGAGGCCGAGGGCGAGCGCGCCGAGGGCGGCGAGCCAGACCGCGGCAACGGGGGTGCGGGTGCGGGGGCTGACCGTGTGCCAGACGTGGGAGAACGGGAGTGCGCCGTCCCGCGAGAACGCGTAGATCATGCGGCTGTTGGCGGTCACCGACGCCATCCCGCAGAACAGCTGCGCGCCGATCACGACCAGCAGCAGGAGCTTGCCTGCGGTGGCGCCGAGGGCGTCCAGGAGGATCTGGGCGGGCGGGGCACCGGTCGGTGAGTTCAGGGCTCCGTCGTACGACTGGATGGCGAAGGTGAAGCCGAGCAGGAGGACGAAGCCGGCGATCCAGGAGGTCCAGATCGACTGGACGATGCCGCGCGGGCCCGCCGTCGCCGCGTCGTGGGTCTCCTCCGTCATATGGGCGGAGGCGTCGTAGCCGGTGAAGGTGTACTGGGCCATCAGCAGGCCGATCATCACGACGTAGAAGCCGCTGCCCCAGCCGGTGTTGTTGACGAACTCGGTGAAGACGAACGACACCGACTGGTGCGAGTCCGGTGCGAAGGTGAGGGCGCCGACGATGACGGCGACCCCGAGGACGTGCCACCACACGCTCACGCTGTTCAGGATCGCGACGATGCGGACCCCGAACGTGTTCAGGAGCCCGTGCAGCAGCAGGATCGCGGCGAACAGCAGGATCGTCCGGCCGGGCGTCACCTCGAAGTCGAACTGGAGGTTCAGGTAGGCCCCCAGGAAGGACGCCGCGCCGAAGTCGATCCCTGCGGTCACCGCGACCTGGCCGAGGACGTTGAACCAGCCCGTGAACCAGGCCCAGGCCGCCGCCGAGCGCGGCGGGGCCAGCCGGTGCGCCCAGAAGTAGAGCCCCGCGGAGGTCGGGTACGCCGAACAGATCTCGGCCATCGCCAGGCCGACGAACAGCGTCATCAGGCCGACGCCGACCCAGCCCCAGGTGATGACGGCCGGGCCGCCGGTGTTCATGCCGAACAGATACAGCGTCAGGCAGCCGGAGAGCACCGAGATGATCGTGAACGAGACGGCGTAGTTGGCGAAGGCAGACATCCTGCGGGCCAGCGTCTGCGTGTATCCGAGCTGCGCGAGACGCTCCTCGTCGGAGACGCCCGGCGGCTTGCTTTCGAGCTCGTCTGTTGTCATGACCCCAGCGATGCCCTCGGCCCGATGCACGCATGCGGTCGTCGTGGTCACGAATGGGAAAACATGCCTCGCAACAGGACAGGAGGGGCACGGCCCGCAGGCCACGCCCCTCCCGAGGGAAGCGAAAAGAAAAGCGGGCCCACTCGTGAAGAGCGGGCCCGCTTTCCATGGACCTTCAGCGGACCTTCAGCAGGTCCTCACCGGATTCAGCCGTTGCGCTTCCAGCGCGGCTTGTCGTCGCGGCGCCCGAAGGAACCGGTGTTGGTGCCGGAGCCACGGTGGTCGTCGCGGCGGCCGGTCGGCCGGTCGCTGCCACCGGAGCGGAAGCCGCCCGAGGGACGGTCGTCACGACGGTCGCGGTTGAACGGACGGTCGCTGCCACCGGAGCGGAAGCCACCGGACGGGCGGTCGTCACGACGGTCGCGGTTGAACGACGGGCGGTCGTTGTCGCGGTTGAAGGACGGACGGTCGTTGTCGCGGCGGAAACCACCCGACGGACGGTCGTCACGACGCTGGAAACCACCACGGTCGCCACCGCGGTCGTCACGACGGTCACGGTTGAACGACGGACGGTCGTTGTCCCGGCGGAAACCACCCGACGGACGGTCGTCACGACGCTGGAAACCACCACGGTCGCCACCGCGGTACCCACCGCGGTCGCCGCCCCGGTCGTCCCGGCGGTCGAAGTTGCCGCGGCTGTCCCGGCGGTCGAAGTTGCCGCGGTCGTCACGACGGTCGTCGCGCGCCGTGGGCTGCTCCGGTACGGAGACGGCGGCCTCGATCGCGGCCTCCGCCTCGGCGGCGACCTCGGCGAGTGCTGCCTCGGGGTCGTCGCCCCGCTCGCGCGCGGCACGGGCGACCAGGCGGTCGGCCTCCTCGCGGAGCTCGCCGGCGCGGCGCTGGACGCGCTCCAGCTGCCTGGTCAGGTCGGCGACCTCGCGCTCCGCCTGCTTGGCGGCGTTGTTCGCGGAGTCGGCCTGGACCTCGGTCAGCGAACGGGCACCGGTGATCTCGGCGACCTCCGGGTCGAAGGCGCCCGCGCCGCCGACGATGTGGCGCGAGGCATCGACGCCCGCGTCCTCCATCAGGCGGAAGATCTGGCGACGCTGGTGCGGCAGCGCCAGGGAGACGACGACACCGGACTTGCCGGCACGGGCGGTACGGCCCGAGCGGTGCAGGTAGTCCTTGTGGTCACCGGCGGGGTCCACGTTCAGCACCAGGTCGATGCCGTCGACGTGGATACCGCGGGCGGCGACGTCGGTCGCGACGAGCGCGTTGACGTAACCGTCCTTGAAGTCGGCGAGCACGCGGGTACGGGCACCCTGCGTCATGCCGCCGTGCAGCGCGTCCGCCTTCACGCCCGCCTCGACGAGCTGCTCGGCGATGCGGTCGGCGCCCAGCTGGGTGCGGACGAAGATGATCGTGCGGCCCTTGCGGGCAGCGATGGCGGAGGTGACCGGCGCCTTGTCCTTCGGCTTCACGACGAGGACGTGGTGCGTCATGGTCGTGACGTTGCCCTGGGCGCTGTCGACCTCGTGGCTCACCGGGTTGCTCAGGTAGCGCTTGACCAGCGTGCCGATCTCGTTCTCCATGGTGGCGGAGAAGAGCATGCGCTGACCGCCGACCGGAACCTGGTCGAGCAGCTCGGTGACCTCGGGCAGGAAGCCCAGGTCGGACATCTGGTCGGCCTCGTCGAGGACGGCGACCTGGACGTTCTCCAGGGAGCAGGCGCCCCGGTTGATGATGTCGCGCAGTCGGCCCGGGGTGGCGACGAGGATGTCGACACCGCGCTCCAGCGCGTAGATCTGGTTGCCCATCGACGTACCGCCGCAGACGACCTTCATCTTGAGGCCGAGCACATCGCCGTAGGGCTGCAGCGCGTCCGCGACCTGCATCGCGAGCTCACGGGTCGGGGTGAGGATGACCGCGCGCGGCTTCTTCTTCTCGGTGTGACCGCCGGCCAGCGTGGCCAGGGTCGGCAGACCGAAGGAGAGCGTCTTGCCGGATCCGGTACGGCCGCGGCCCAGGATGTCCTTGCCGGCCAGCGCGTCCGGAATGGTCGCGGCCTGGATCGGGAAGGGCGCGGTCACACCGTTCTGCGCGAGCTTGCGGACGATGCCCTCGGGCAGGCCCAGGTCGGCGAAGGTGACGGTCGGCTCGGCGTCGGTGGTGGCCTCGGTGGAACCGGCGAAGTCGACGGTCTCGACCGGCTCGGACACCTCGGCGGCCTCGGCCACTACGGCCTCGGCTTCGGTGACAATCTCGTCGTTCTCGGGCACGACGGTGTTGTCAGAGCTGAAATTGGACATGCGAAATGCGAAACCTTCCGGAGTCTCGGCACGCGCCCATAACTCCGTGATTCGCAATTTCGACCGCCTCAATGCGGTCCAGCCACGGCAAGGGAGAGTACGCGCCACACGGCGCTCTTCTGTGTCGGCGCCGGGCAATGGGATCAAGCGATCTACCACCATACGCACTCTCACCCGCATCGCGCAAACCACACGCGCCGGACCACCCGCTACACCGGCCCGACCTGCGGCGATGCCTCGGGAGTCCGCAGCGCCTCCAGGTCGTCCGGCACGCTCATGGCGTCACTGCGGAACTGCGCGGTCGGAGACGTGGAGGGCACCGGAGGCGGACTTGAAGGTTCCGGGTCGGGTGAGCTCGACGGCTCCGGGGTGCCCGGCGCGGACGGCCCGGAGGACACCGACGGCTCCGCGGACGGCACCGGCTGCTGCGACCCCCCGCCCCCAGGCGGGGACGGCACCGGCGGATGTCCGCCACGGGTCGGCAACGGACCACCGGACCCCGCACCCGCATGCGCGCCACCGGGTACGGCCGACGCACGCGCCGACGCGCTCGGGCTCGGCGATTCGGCGGCCTCCCGGTCGGAGTGCGCCTCCGCGCTCCCTCGGGTGCGGGCCCGTCCCGTACCCGCCACCGTGGAGCCGTCCGGTTCACCCGACGAGCCCTTCTGCCCGGCCGACCGGGACGGGGCCGGCTTCCCGGCGTCGTCGCTGATGCTCATGCAGCCGGTGGACGCGGCAATCGTCACTGCGGTGACGGCTGCCCATCGGACAGGGGACGGCAACTGACGCACGGCGGGCACCTCCGGGAGGCAGGGAGCGAAGCAGGGCGGGAACGGACCGGGGCACTGTGCCCAACTCCCGTTCCCCCGCATGGGACACGCCCCACGCACCACCGGCCGTTTCGCCGCCGGCCCCTCCGCCGCCGCTCTCCCGGGTGTACTCAGCCGTAACCGAGCGCGTGCAGCCGCTCGTCGTCGATGCCGAAGTGGTGGGCGATCTCATGGACGACCGTGATTTCCGTCTCGGCCACGACGTCCTCACGCGACTCGCACATCCGCAGCGTCGGCCCGCGGTAGATCGTGATCCGGTCCGGCAGCACCCCGGCGTACCACTCGCCGCGATCGGTCAGCGGCGTGCCCTCGTACAGCCCGAGCAGCTCCGGATCGCCGGGGTCCGGTTCGTCCTCGACGAACACCGCGACGTTGTCCATCAGCCGCGTCAGCTCCGGCGGAATCCGGTCCAGGGCCTCGGCGACCAGTTCCTCGAACTCTTCGCGCGTCATCTCCAGCACCCCGCCATTGTCACGTACCCCCGCCGGACCGGCCCCGGACCGCCACTCCCCGCTCTGTCCCGCAATCCCGCCCCCGCACATGGCCGCCCCGAACCCGGGCATACGCGCACCATGGCCCGCGCCTCCTTGCGCGCCGCAGTCGCCCGCATCCGCCACCACTGCTGCTCCCGCTCAACCGCCCCCGTCTCCGCGCGACTCGCCGTCCGCAGGCCTGGGACGAGATCACGCCCGGCGGGCTCGGCCTGACGACGGCCGAGGTCAGCCGCCATCTCCCGGCGGAGAACCCGGTCGGCGGGAGCTCGTCGCCGACCGTTCCCGCGCCCTCGCCGTAAACCGTTTTGGCGATACCTCCACCCATCCCATATGCTTCTGACGTCCCCGACGCGCTGGAAAGCGCGCAGGTGGGCCCTTAGCCCTCATCGTCTAGTGGCCCAGGACGCCGCCCTTTCAAGGCGGTAGCACGGGTTCGAATCCCGTTGGGGGCACGCATTAAGGTGTGCGAGACTTGTCTCGCACATTGCTTGGTCCTGTGGAGCAGTTTGGAGTGCTCGCCACCCTGTCAAGGTGGAGGCCGCGGGTTCAAATCCCGTCAGGACCGCTGCAGCTCGAAAGTGCTGCGTGGCTGGGTAGCTCAGTTGGTACGAGCGATCGCCTGAAAAGCGATAGGTCGCCGGTTCGATCCCGGCCCCAGCCACCACCCGAAAGCCCCGTCCGTCGGACGGGGCTTTCGTCGTATCAGGCCTCTTCCCGCTCCGCAGAGTTCGCACCCCGACGGCGCCGGGCCCGCACCCCGAGAACCAGCAGCGCCACCGCCACCACCGCCACCAGCGCGGCCACGTCCGGCACCTGCTCGCCGATCCGCTGCGCCCACTGCTCGACGGCGAACGAATCGTCCACGTCCAGCAGTCCGGGCAGCGCGGTGGTCCCGTCGTACGCGAGGAACAGTGCGCCAAGACCGATGAAGAAAAGCCCCGAGAGCGCAGTGGTGGTGTGCAGTTCGAAGCGGCCGAGCCGGAAGGCGCGGCCGCGCAGCCAGGCGCGGCGCCCGAGGTCGAAGCGCTCCCAGACCAGCGCCAGCAGGAACAGCGGAACCGCCATGCCCAGGGCGTAGACGGCGAGCAGCAGTCCGCCGTACACCGGGCTGGCGCTGACCGCCGCCACCGTCAGGACGCTGCCGAGGATCGGTCCGGCGCAGAACCCGGCCAGCCCGTAGACGGCGCCGAGGGCGTAGACCGACATGGCGGTCGTCGGCCGGATCCGCCCGCTGAGGGCCGCGATCCGGCGTGAGGTGAAGCCGAGGCCCACGATCTGGGCCACGCCGAGCCCGATGATCAGCCAGCCGGCGCCGAGGACCAGCTGGTCACGGTGGCTGTAGAAGAGCCGTCCGGCGTACGAGCCCGCGGCGCCGAGCGGCACGAGGGTGGTGGCCAGACCGGCGTAGAAGATGCCGGTACGGGCCAGTAGCCGCGAGGCCGAGTCGATGGAGTAGGCGAAGAAGGCGGGCAGCAACAGGGCGCTGCAGGGGCTGACCAGGGCCAGCAGCCCGCCGAGGAAGGCGGCGAAGTAGCCGATGTCCGCCGTCACTTGTCAGCGCCCCTGGAGCCGCCGGAGCCCTTGGAGCCGCTCTCTCCCTTGGCGTCCTTGGTGCTGGCGGCCTTGTCGGCCGCCGCCTGGATGGCCTGCTCGAAGACCTCCGCCGGCTGCGCTCCGGCCAGCGGGCGGCCGTTGATCAGGAAGGACGGAGTGGAGCTCGCGCCGATCCCGTACCCCTCCTCCTGATCCCTGCTCACCGCGGCGGAAGCAGCCGCGCCGTCCGCGTCGCGTACGAACCGGCCGATGTCCCGCACCCCCGCCTCCTTGGCGAGCGCCTTCAGCCGGTCCTTGCCGAAGCCCTTCTCCTTGGCCCCCTCGGTGTAGGCGGCTGCGTGGAACTGCCAGAAGCGGCCCTGCTGCCCGGCGGCCCAGGCGGCGCGCGCGGCGGCCTCGGATTCGGCGCCGAAGATCGGGAAGTTGCGCCACTCGATGCGCAGGGTGCCGTTGTCGACGTACTTCTTCACCAGGCCGGGTTCGGTGTCCCGGGCGAACTTGCCGCAGTAGCCGCACTTGAAGTCGGCGTACTCGATGAGGACCACGGGCGCGTCGGCCGGGCCCTGCGCGAGTTTGTCGGCAGGGTCGCGGCGGGCCAGTTTCGCCAGTTCCGGGAAGACACCGGCGTCCGGATCGACGGTGAGATCGGCGACCGAAGTCGAGGAGGAGCGGTCGGCGGGGGCGGTGGCGCGGTAGGAGACGAAGCCGAGCAGCGCGGCGGCGAGGACGACACCGGTGCCGTAGAGCAGCGGCTTCCTGGAGGAGGAGGTTGTGGGTGTGGGCATGGCAAAACTCCGTGCTCGTGGTGCGGGAGAGGGGAAGGAGACGACCGGATGGCGAGCGCCCTGGGGCGTGTCCGCCGGACAGCTCCTAAACCCGCAGTACGGAGAGTTCCACCGGGGATGGCGCGGCAGGCTCCGGCCCGAGCGGCCTGACGCGTACGCGTGGCTCCGCGGGCCCCTGGCCGGGAGCGGCGCTCGGACCCCATTCGGCGACACCGGGCGCCTGGTCGTGCGCGGCGCGGGCCTGGACGGGTACGCCGGGCTCTATGCCGCCGCGCGTCTTGCCCTTGCCGCAGCCGGGCACCCCCTGACCGCCGACGGCCGGGGCGGCCACCACGGTGCCGGAATCCCCGGACGCGGTCGCCGCCGTCACCGCCTTGGCGGGCCCGCAGAACAGCCCCAGCACGACCGCGAGCACCGCCACCAGGCAGTACCACTGCGTACGGGACACGGACGAGGACCTTTCCACTGCGGTACGAAGATCGGTTGCCCGAAATGGTACGTGCTGTGATCAGGACCTACCCCGCAGTCAGCGCGGCCGTGACGCAGACCGCGCAAAATAGGTTCGCCGTTCCTCGGGCCCGGGTGCGATCCTGGGACCCGTATGTCTACTTCCTTTGCCGATCTCCAGTCCCAGCTCGGACACGTCTCGCTCCGCGACGCACACCGGCTCGGCCGCCGCCTCGAAGGGGCGCGCCGGATCCGTAAGCCCGAGGCCCGGCAGACCGTGCTGGACGAGATCGCCACCCAGGCCGGGAAGGCAGCCGAGCGGCTCGCGGGGCGCGCCGAACGGATGCCCGCGCTCTCGTACCCGGAAGAACTTCCGGTCAGCCAGAAGAAGGACGAGATCCTGGAGGCGATACGCGACCACCAGGTCGTGATCGTCGCCGGTGAGACCGGCTCCGGAAAGACCACGCAGATCCCGAAGATCTGCATGGAGCTGGGGCGCGGCCTCCGGGGAATGATCGGGCACACCCAGCCGCGCCGGATCGCGGCCCGTACGGTCGCCGAGCGCGTCGCCGACGAGCTGAAGACCCCGCTCGGCGAGGCGGTCGGCTGGAAGGTCCGCTTCACCGACCAGGTGAACCCGGACGCGACGTATCTGAAGCTGATGACGGACGGCATCCTGCTGGCCGAGATCCAGACGGACCGCGAGCTGCTCGCGTACGACACGATCATCATCGACGAGGCCCACGAGCGGTCGCTGAACATCGACTTCCTGCTGGGCTATCTGGCCCGGCTGCTGCCCAAGCGCCCCGACCTGAAGGTCGTCATCACCTCGGCGACCATCGACCCGGAGCGCTTCGCCCGGCACTTCGGTGATGCGCCGATCGTCGAGGTCAGCGGGCGTACATACCCGGTCGAGGTGCGCTACCGGCCCCTGCTGGAGGAGGACACGGACGACTCCGACCGCGACCAGATCACCGCGATCTGCGACGCCGTCGACGAGCTCCAGGCGGAGGGCCCCGGCGATGTCCTGGTCTTCCTCTCCGGCGAGCGCGAGATCCGCGACACCGCGGACGCCCTGAACAAGAAGAACCTCCGCCACACCGAGGTGCTTCCTCTCTACGCGCGCCTGTCGCACGCCGAGCAGCACCGGGTGTTCCAGCGCCACACCGGCCGCAGGATCGTGCTGGCGACGAACGTCGCCGAGACCTCGCTGACCGTTCCCGGCATCAAGTACGTGATCGACCCGGGCAACGCCCGCATCTCCCGCTACAGCCACCGCACCAAGGTCCAGCGGCTGCCGATCGAGCGGATCTCGCAGGCCAGCGCCAACCAGCGCAAGGGGCGCTGCGGCCGCACCTCGGACGGCATCTGCATCCGGCTGTACTCCGAGGACGACTTCCTGACCCGCCCGGAGTTCACGGACGCGGAGATCCTCCGTACGAACCTGGCGTCCGTCATCCTCCAGATGACCGCGGCCGGACTCGGCGACGTCGAGAAGTTCCCCTTCATCGACCCGCCGGACCACCGCAACATCCGCGACGGTGTGCAACTGCTCCAGGAGCTCGGCGCGCTCGACCTGGAGGAGCAGTCCCCCCAGGAGGGGAAGAAGGGGCAACGGCTGACGCAGCTGGGGCGGAAACTCTCGCAGCTGCCCGTCGACCCTCGCCTCGCCCGCATGGTCATCGAGGCCGACCGCAACGGCTGCACGCGCGAGGTCATGGTGATCGCCGCCGCGCTCTCCATCCAGGACCCGCGCGAGCGGCCCTCGGACAAGCAGACGCAGGCCGATCAGCAGCATGCCCGCTTCAAGGACGAGACGTCGGACTTCCTGGCGTTCCTGAATCTGTGGCGGTACATCCGCGAGCAGCAGAAGGAGCGCGGCTCGTCCAGCTTCCGCCGGATGTGCAAGCAGGAGTATCTGAACTTCCTGCGCATCCGCGAATGGCAGGACATCTATGCGCAGCTGCGTACCGTCGCCAAGCAGATGGGGATCCATCTCAACGAGGAGGATGCGCCCGAGCAGGCGGTGCACACCTCGCTGCTGGCCGGCCTGCTGTCGCACATCGGGCTGAAGGACACCGAGAAGAACGAGTACCTGGGCGCGCGCAGCGCCAAATTCGCGATCTTCCCCGGGTCGGCGCTCTTCAAGAAGCAGCCGCGCTTCGTGATGTCGGCCGAGCTGGTCGAGACGTCCCGGCTGTGGGCGCGGGTCAACGCCAAGGTCGAGCCGGAGTGGATCGAACCGCTGGCCCAGCATCTGCTGAAACGCACCTACAGCGAGCCGCACTGGGAGAAGGACCAGGCGGCGGTGATGGCGTACGAGCGGGTCACGCTGTACGGCGTACCGATCGTCGCCCAGCGCAAGATCAATTTCGGCCGGATCGACGCCGAGACGTCCCGCGATCTCTTCATCCGGAACGCACTGGTCGAGGGCGACTGGCGGACGCACCACCAGTTCTTCCATGACAACCGCAAACTTCTCGGCGAGGTCGAGGAGCTGGAGCACCGGGCGCGGCGCCGCGACATCCTCGTGGACGACGAGACGCTCTTCGACTTCTACGACCAGCGGATCCCGGAGCACGTCGTCTCCGGCGCGCACTTCGACTCCTGGTGGAAGCACAAGCGCCGCGACGAGCCGGACGCGCTCGACTTCGAGCGCTCGATGCTCATCAACGAGAAGGCCGGGGCCGTCACCAAGGACGACTACCCGGACTCCTGGCGGCAGGGGAAGCTCAAGTTCAAGGTGACCTACCAGTTCGAGCCCGGTGCGGACGCGGACGGTGTGACCGTCCACATCCCGCTCCAGGTGCTCAACCAGGTCACCGCCGAGGGCTTCGACTGGCAGATCCCCGGCCTGCGCGAGGACGTGGTCACCGAGCTGATCCGCTCCCTGCCCAAGCCGATCCGCCGGCACTACGTCCCCGCGCCGAACTACGCCGACCGGTTCCTGGACCGGGCGGTGCCGCTGCAGGAGCCGCTGCCGGCCACCCTCGCGCGTGAGCTCCAGCAGATGGTCGGGGTCCCGGTCTCAGCCGACGACTTCGACCTCTCCCGGATCCCTGACCACCTCAAGATCACGTTCCGGATCGTCGATGAGCGGCGCCGCAGGGTGGCCGAGGACAAGGACCTGGAGGCGCTGAAGCTCCAGCTGCGCCCCAAGGCCCGTCAGGCCCTCTCCAAGGCCGCTGCGGCCACCGTGGGGCCCTCGGGCGAGTCCATCGAGCGTTCGGGCCTCACGGACTGGACGATCGGCACGCTGAACCGGGTCTTCGAGACCCGGCGGGCCGGCCAGCCGGTCAAGGCCTACCCGGCGCTCGTGGAGCAGGAGGGAGCCGCGGCGGGCACCGTGGCCGTACGGCTCTTCGACACCGAGGCCGAGCAGCAGCAGGCGATGTGGCGCGGCACCCGGAAGCTGATCCTGCTGAACATCCCGGTGAACCCGGCGAAATTCGTCTCGGACAAGCTGACGAACCAGCAGAAGCTCGCCCTGTCCCGCAACCCGCACGGCTCCGTCCAGGCGCTGTTCGAGGACTGCGCGACCGCTGCCGCGGACCGGCTGATCGGCGCCCACGGCGGGCCTGCCTGGGACGAGGAGTCGTTCCGGAAGCTGTACGACAAGGTCCGCGCCGATCTCGTCGCGCTGACCGAGCACACGGTCGCCCAGGTGCAGCAGGTGCTGGCTGCCTGGCAATCCTGCGAGCGACGCCTCAAGGCCACCAACAGCCTGGTCCTGGTCAACAACGTCACCGATGTACGGAACCAGCTCGCCGCCCTCGTACCGCCGGGCTTCGTCACGAGGACCGGGCTGCGCAGGCTCCCCGACCTGATGCGCTACCTGGTCGCCGCGGACCGCCGGCTCCAGCAGATGCCGACGGCCGTCCAGCGCGACACCACGCGCATGGAGAAGGTCCACGAGATGCAGGACGAGTACGCCTGGCTGCTCGAACAGATGCCGCAGGGCAGGCCCGTTCCGCAGGAGGTCCTGGACATCCGCTGGATGATCGAGGAGCTCCGGGTGAGCTATTTCGCGCACGCCCTGGGCACCGCGTACCCCGTCTCGGACAAGCGGATCGTGAAGGCGATCGACGCCGCGGCTCCGTGATCGGGCGCCCCCTTCGGGCGTGACTCGCCCATTCCCTGTCGCGGGGCAGGCCGTAAGGGAGCCACCACCAGGAGTGAAGTCGACTGGAGCCGCCAATCTCCTGTACAGTCTGGTTTCGCAGGCAGCCGCAAGGAAGCCGCGAAAACCTGGTCCTGTGGAGCAGTTTGGAGTGCTCGCCACCCTGTCAAGGTGGAGGCCGCGGGTTCAAATCCCGTCAGGACCGCAGTAACGAAAGCCCGGATCCTTCTGGATCCGGGCTTTCGCGTGCCTTGACTCCGGCAACTGCCAACGGGTACTCAGACAGCAGGGGCCGCCCCTGTTCCTCGGCGCGGGGCGGCGCGGTCCACCGGGAGGTGGCGCGGATGGCGGCGTCCACGGCGAGGCACGAGACCCGCGCGCTGCTGCGCGCCCATCTGGCGGCCGCTTCCGGCTACCGGCACCTCACCCGGCACTGCCCGATCTGCCACCTGCTCCTGAGGCTCGCCATGGAGCCCGTGACGACCTCCGGGCCCGTCCCGCCTCCGGAACCGCCCGCGTCATCCGACAGGGCTCCAGCGGCCGTTCAGGAGTCCGCGGCGGTCGCCGCCCCCACGGCCGCCCCCTTGGCCGCCCCCGAAGAACAGAACCGCGCCGACCGGACCGAGGGCGAAAGCCCTGCCGCCACGTGACCGATGGCGAGGGCGCCCACTTCCCGGCAGTGGCAGGCTCGGCCTTGGCAAGACTCAGGCCGTGTGACGGGTGTCACTGAACGAGTTTTGAGAAAGCGTGACTTTACACCCTTCCTACAACTGGCGAATTTAATATGTGCAATTGCACTCCCCGGAAGACGCTTCCGCGGGGAGGCCCAGGAGCGGCCCACGAGCCCCGGGCGCCCCTCGGGGGACCAGCGCGCCCGAGTCGGATGTGCCCGCACCGCACTCCACGCGAAGCCGGAGCCCCGGCCCGCCGGCCGCCCCGCGGGCACAAAAAGATCGCGCTGGACCCGGCGGAGTCCAGCGCGATCGAACGACATATCCCGCATTGCACAGGTATGGCGCCCGTTGGGGCAGGCGCCCGTCGTGTGGAGCTATGGGTGGGCGGACACGGGTTGGGGGACCCGGGCAGCCCGGTTATGACGCGGCGACAGGGGTGTGTCAGGCCTCGCTGCGCTGCTGCGGAATACCCGCAAGCAGTGCGCGGACCTCTGCCTCGCGGTACCGGCGGTGTCCACCGAGCGTGCGGATGGACGTGAGCTTGCCTGCCTTGGCCCAACGGGTGACCGTCTTCGGGTCCACGCGGAACATCGTGGCAACCTCAGCCGGGGTCAGCAGCGGCTCGGCATCAGGGGTGCGAGCGGTCATGAGCGGCCTCCTCGGGAGAACCGAACCATCTCGGTTCTTTCCTCTAAATTCTGCACCTTGACCCACGTTGCCCGAAATGGCGGACGCGGGCCGAGTCGGTTATAGGACGAACGGCTTGTCCTCGGCACTACAACTACACCATCCGTCCAGCCGCGTCGGCCAAACCGATGGAATTGCCCTCCCAGGTGTTCATCAGCGACGGAAGCCGATGGACCATGCCATAGCGGACAGTCACTCCACCGTGACGATCAGTCACAGAGCGATCAGGAGCCATCAGACCCCCCATAGCGTGCAATGCAGAGCAATCCGCCCTTACTTGGACGGATGGAGTCCTCCCCGGACTCCTTGTCCTATTTTGGCACGAGGAGTGGGGAAGGGCGCAAGGGCCCCGTTAGTGCTATCCGTCACCCTTGATACAAAGGCCCGGTTCGGGACGTAGGTCCTAGCGCCGCAGGAGTACGCTCCTGCCACTTTGCCCTCACCACTCCCGTGAGTCACACGGACGAGCCGCAGGAAGGCCGGTTCCCGACCCCGCGCCGCCGGACTCAGCTGGCGAACTGACGGTCCCTCACGACCCGCCAGCGCTCCGCCAGCCGCCCGTATGCCGCACTCGCCCCTTCGGTGTCACCGGCCCGCAGCGCCGCGATGCCCTCGGCGACATCCGCGGCCGACCGGTCGCCGGCGAGCTGCTCGGCCGACAGTGCGTGCACCAGTCCGCCGTAGTCGAGCTCGACCAGCGCGCGCGGATGGAACTCCTCCAGCCACCGGCCGACGTCCACCAGGCCCTCGGTCAGCGACCCCTCGTCGACGGTCTCCCTCAGCGTCCTCAGCGACCTGGCCAGCCGACGGCGCGCCTGCACCATCGGGGTCCGGTAGCGCAGCACCGGCGCTCCCCCGCCGTCGGCCGCCTCCGTGTGCTCCCGCTCCTCGTCCGAGAAGAGCACGAACCAGCGCACAGGTACCTGCCACACCGCGGTCCGGATCCACGGCCGGGCGTCCGGATTGCGCTCCGCCCACTGCTCGTGGTCCGCGAGCGCCTGCCCGCGCACCACCGGCGGCAGCACCGCGTCGAGCACCGGGGCCGGGAACATCTCCGCCAGCTCCCCCAGCGCCAGCCAGCCGCGCAGCCGGGTCCGCCACGGACAGACGCACACCACGCCGTCCACCTCGGCGACGAACGCGTCCCTGCTCTCGTGCACCGGCACCCCGACCGGCGGGGTGGCCGCCAAGTCGGCCAGCGAACGCCGGAGTTCGTCCTGCGCCGTGGGGATGCGGTCGCGCCCCGCGTAGCTGGCCCAGTGGGCCCGCTCCGGCTCCGGAAAAGCGGCCAGCGGTTCGTACACCCGGAGGTAGGACGCGTAAGGGACGAGCACCGAAGACACCACCGACATGCCTCAGATCGTGTCACGCCGGTACTCCGCCGGGGGGTGATCCTTGGCACTGGAACAGATCTACGCCCGCGTAGGACTTACGCTCATGCCCAGTCGGACCGTCCGTGCCGGTCGGTCCGGGGCCCTCCCCACCTTCAGGAGGGTCTTCCGCCGCTTCGTACTTGGGAGTCACCACCGTGACCGATGTGACCGACGGCGTCCTGCACACCCTGTTCCACTCGGATCAGGGGGGGCACGAGCAAGTCGTGCTCTGTCAGGACCGTGCCAGCGGCCTCAAGGCCGTCATCGCCATCCACTCCACCGCCCTGGGCCCGGCCCTCGGCGGCACCCGCTTCTATCCGTACGCCTCCGAGGAGGCGGCCGTCGCGGATGCGCTGAACCTGGCGCGCGGCATGTCGTACAAGAACGCCATGGCGGGTCTCGACCACGGCGGCGGCAAGGCCGTCATCATCGGCGACCCCGAGAAGATCAAGACCGAGGAACTGCTGCTGGCCTACGGCCGGGCCGTGGCCTCGCTCGGCGGGCGCTACGTGACCGCCTGCGACGTCGGCACGTACGTCTCCGACATGGACGTCGTCGCCCGCGAGTGCCGGTGGACCACCGGCCGCTCCCCGGAGAACGGCGGCGCCGGCGACTCCTCCGTCCTCACCGCGTTCGGTGTCTTCCAGGGCATGCGGGCCTCGGCCCAGCACCTCTGGGGCGACCCGACGCTGCGTGGCCGAAAAGTGGCGGTCGCGGGCGTCGGCAAGGTCGGCCACCACCTCGTCGAACACCTGCTGTCGGACGGCGCCGAGGTCGTGGTCACGGACGTCCGGGAGGAATCGGTCCGCCGGATCACCGATCTCCACCCCGAGGTGGCCGTCGCCGCGGACACCGCCGCGCTGATCCGTACCGAAGGCCTCGACATCTACGCCCCGTGCGCGCTGGGCGGTGCGCTGAACGACGAGACCGTCCCGGTGCTCACGGCCAAGGTGGTGTGCGGCGCGGCCAACAACCAGCTGGCACATCCGGGCGTCGAGAAGGATCTCGCGGACCGTTCGATCCTGTACGCCCCCGACTACGTGGTGAACGCGGGCGGCGTCATCCAGGTCGCCGACGAGCTGCACGGCTTCGACTTCGACCGGTGCAAGGCGAAGGCGTCGAAGATCTTCGACACCACGCTGGCAATATTCGCACGCGCGAAGGAAGACGGCATTCCGCCGGCCGCTGCGGCCGACCGGATCGCCGAGCAGCGGATGGCCGAGGCGCGGCGCGCCTGACCGCTCGTCACTGACGGCCGCGGAGCCCTCACCGGGCGTCGCGGTCGTGCCTCGGACCGCTGACCCGCCGACCGGCGAGACAAGACTCACGCCGGTCGGCGGGTCGCATGCCAAGAAGAGGTTAAAATCGCAGTTGACCAGCGAGGACGGGGCTTCTCGTTGGTCCTGTTCCGGGGCGTGTGATGCGGGCGGCGTACCGTATGGCCACGGAAGCAGGTACCGTTAAAGCCCTACGGGCACGGTCTCTCTGCCGAGAGTCCGTCCTGAAACATGAACGCGTGTCAAGACTCTGGGGCCGTCGAGCCCCGTCACCGAGGGGGTCGAGCCATGGGGCGCGGCCGGGCAAAGGCCAAGCAGACAAAGGTCGCCCGCCAGCTGAAGTACAGCAGCGGCGGGACTGACCTGTCGCGTCTGGCCAATGAGCTGGGCGCATCGCCTTCGAGTCAGCCACCGAACGCAGAGCCGTTCGAGGACGACGACAAGGAAGATGACCCGTACGCACAGTACGCGGATCTGTACAACGACGACGACGATGAGGACGAGGACGACCAGTCCGGTCCGTCGTCACAGCGCCGCGGCGCTTGACCTCGCGCTGACACATCAACCCGGTCCGGGCCTGCCCGGACCGGGTTCTGTGTTGCGCTTTTCGGGGCCGATCGGCAGCTTGAACCTGCCCGGCGACCAGGAGCAGGACGGTCACCGGACGGTACCCGTGTGCCCCGTCCCCATCGCGTGTCCCCGTACCCCTCCCGGCAGACTCTGCCCTGTCGCACCGCCCGGCACGCCCGCTCGCCGCGTCGGCCACAAGCCCCGGTAGTTCCTTCCCCGAGCTCTCAGCTTCGGTCGAGTGTCGAGCAGGGAGGAACCCACCCCAGGACGTCCGGCCGCCTGCGATCGCACGCACCGGACGCCCCTTCTCCTGGGGCACACACTGCAGGTCGCGGCACTAGCGCGCGTAAGCGCCGACCAGCTCGGCGCCCGAACCGTGCGTACCGCGGTCCGTGATCTCGCCGGCCACCCAGGAGTCGACCCCGCGGTCGGCCAGCGTCGTCAGAGCGGCATCCACGGATTCCGCCGGGACGATCGCGATCATGCCGACGCCCATGTTGAGCGTCTTCTCCAGCTCCAGCTGCTCGACCTGACCGGCCTTGCCGACCAGATCGAAGACCGCGCCGGGCGTCCATGTGGAGCGGTCGACGGTGGCGTGCAGGTCGTCCGGGATGACCCGGGCCAGGTTGTTGGCGAGACCGCCGCCGGTGACGTGGCTGAAGCCGTGCACCTCGGTCGTGCGGGTCAGCGCCAGGCAGTCCAGCGAGTAGATCCTGGTGGGCTCCAGGAGCTCCTCGCCGAGCGTGCGGCCGAACTCCTCGACATCGCGGTCCAGCGCCCAGCCGGCCCGGTCGAAGAAGACGTGGCGGACGAGCGAGTACCCGTTGGAGTGAAGTCCGGACGAGGCCATCGCGATGACCGCGTCACCCTTACGGATACGATCCGGGCCGAGCAGCCGATCGGCCTCGACCACGCCCGTACCGGCGCCCGCGACATCGAAGTCGTCGGGGCCGAGGAGGCCCGGATGTTCGGCGGTCTCGCCGCCGACCAGAGCGCAGCCGGCCAGCACGCAGCCTTCGGCGATGCCCTTCACGATGGACGCGACACGCTCGGGGTGCACTTTGCCGACACAGATGTAGTCGGTCATGAAGAGCGGCTCGGCGCCGCAGACGACCAGGTCGTCGACGACCATGCCGACGAGGTCGTGGCCGATGGTGTCGTACACGCCCATCTTGCGGGCGAGGTCGACCTTCGTGCCGACGCCGTCGGTGGCGGAGGCGAGCAGCGGACGCTCGTAGCGCTTGAGGGCCGAGGCGTCGAAGAGGCCGGCGAATCCGCCGAGGCCGCCAAGGCCCGCGACCTCTGCGCGCTGCGTCTTCTTCACCCACTCCTTCATCAGCTCGACGGCACGGTCGCCGGCCTCGATGTCGACGCCCGCTGCCGCGTAGGAAGCACCTGTTGTCTCAGACATTGCCTGGGATCTTTCGTGTGGAAATACGGGGCTGGTGGCAGGGCTGGCGTGCGTGGCCGGTCACGGACGACGCAGTGCGTCGGCCGCGGCGGTCGCCGCAGGGCCTGCCGCCAGCTCGGTCTCCAGCAGCTGCTTGCCGAGCAGCTCCGGGTCCGGGAGCTCCATCGGGTACTCACCGTCGAAGCAGGCGCGGCACAGGTTCGGCTTGGCGATCGTGGTCGCCTCGACCATCGCGTCGAGCGAGATGTACGCGAGCGAGTCGGCCCCCATGGACGTGGAGATCTCGTCGACCGTCATGCCGTTGGCGATCAGCTCCGCACGGGTCGCGAAGTCGATGCCGAAGAAGCAGGGCCACTTCACCGGCGGGGACGAGATCCGGATGTGGATCTCGGCGGCACCGGCCTCGCGGAGCATCCGGACCAGTGCGCGCTGGGTGTTGCCGCGGACGATCGAGTCGTCGACGACCACCAGGCGCTTGCCCTTGATGACTTCCTTGAGCGGGTTCAGCTTGAGGCGGATTCCCAGCTGGCGAATGGTCTGGGAGGGCTGGATGAAGGTCCGGCCGACGTACGCGTTCTTGACCAGACCGGCGCCGAACGGGATACCGCTTGCTTCCGCGTAGCCGATGGCGGCGGGCGTGCCGGACTCCGGAGTCGCTATGACCAGATCGGCCTCGACCGGGGCCTCGGCGGCCAGCCTGCGGCCCATCTCCACGCGGGAGAGGTACACGTTGCGCCCGGCGATGTCGGTGTCGGGGCGGGCCAGATAGACGTACTCGAAGACACAGCCCTTGGGCTTCGCTTCCGCGAAGCGCGAGGTGCGCAGGCCGTTCTCGTCGATGGCGACGAGCTCGCCCGGCTCGATCTCGCGGACGAAGCTGGCACCGCAGATGTCGAGGGCGGCGGACTCGGAGGCCACCACCCAGCCACGCTCCAGCCTGCCGAGGACCAGCGGACGGATGCCCTGCGGGTCACGGGCTGCGTAGAGGGTGTGCTCATCCATGAAGACGAGCGAGAAGGCGCCCTTCACCTCGGGAAGCACCGCGGCAGCGGCCTCCTCGATGGTGAGCGGCTTGCCGTCGTCGTCGGTCTGGCCGGCGAGCAGAGCGGTCACCAGATCGGTGTCGTTCGTCGCGGCGACCTGGGTGGCGCGGCCGTCCTTGCGGGGAAGGTCGGCAACCATCTCGGCGAGCTGGGCCGTATTGACCAGATTGCCGTTGTGACCCAGGGCGATCGAGCCGTGCGCGGTCGCACGGAACGTCGGCTGCGCGTTCTCCCACACCGAGGCACCGGTGGTGGAGTAGCGGGCATGACCGACCGCGATATGGCCCTGGAGAGATCCCAGAGACGTTTCGTCGAAGACCTGCGAGACCAGTCCCATGTCCTTGAAGACCAGGATCTGGGACCCGTTGCTCACTGCGATGCCCGCGGACTCCTGTCCACGGTGCTGCAGGGCATACAGTCCGAAATAGGTGAGCTTGGCGACCTCTTCACCCGGAGCCCAGACACCGAAGACGCCGCAAGCGTCCTGGGGGCCCTTCTCTCCGGGGAGCAGGTCGTGGTTGAGTCGTCCATCACCACGAGGCACACCACCGAGTGTAGGCGAGGTCGACCACTGGTCCGAATTGGGGATGCCCCGTCGGAGCACCGGGGAAGAGGCCCGAAACGCCGTTCCGGGGGCCACGTGCGCGGTCACGGGCAGTGACGGAATTCGGCTGTCGGCGGGGGCGCGGAGGCGGGGCAGGATCCGCTGCAGGGCGGCTGACGCCCGGCCTACCGGCCGTTTACCGGCTAGTTCAAGCCACGGGGTGCCCCCGGGGGTGCCGGGCCCGGTGGTGGCGCTCGGTGAGTCCGCCGACAGGGCGCCGGAGGCGCTGGTCGAACGCTCGTTTCGTGGCGAGCCTCACACCGGGTGCGGGCCGCCGAGGGCGGTATGCGGCTTCTCCGCACCGGCGGTGCCACCGGCGCTGACAGGCATACGGTGTCCGAGCATGGCCACGTGACGGCACGAAGGACCGATCCGGTTCCTCTCAGCGGAGCAGCGGCAGCAGGTCGCCGAGATCGGCCCGCTCGCCGCTGGCACTGACCTCTGCCGCATCGAGTGCCGCCCGCCACTGCGTACGCCCGGTCGCGAGCCGGATCCAGGTCAGCGGATCGGTCTCGACGACGTTGGGCGGCGTACCGCGCGTGTGCTTCGGGCCCGGGACACACTGGACGACGGCGAACGGCGGAACGCGCACCTCCACCGAGCCGCCGGGCGCCTTCTCCGCGAGGGCGTCGGCGAGCAGCCGGCTGCAGGCGGCGAGTGCCTGCCGGTCGTACGGGACGTCGAGCCCGGTCGCCGCGCTCAGGTCGTCCGTGTGCACGACGAGTTCGACAGTGCGGGTGACGAGGAAGTCGCCCAGCCGCATCACGCCGACCCGGGTCGGCAGCAGCCGGTCCTCGCCCACGCCCGGCACCAGCGCGTCGAACCGGTCGGCGACCTCCGCGTACAACGCGTCGAGGTCGGGACGGTCCGCGGCGAGCGCCCTGGTGGCGTCGGCGATCCGGACGGCCCGCCCCGCGGTCGAGAACGGCCACTCCAGCAGGGACACCTCGGGCTTGTCCCCGGGCGGCTCGGGCAGCTCCAGGTTCCGGCAGACGTTCGAAACCGCCATGGCCAGATGGGCGGCCAGCTCCCGCACCGTCCACTCCCCGAGCCGGGTCGGCAGGGCGAGCTGATCGGGCGTCAGTGTGCTGACCGCTGACCGGACATGGGCGAACTGCGCCTGTACGGCGGCGCGGGTCCGGGCAAGGTCGTAGCGGCGGGCGCGCTTCTGGGACGGCGGCATGGGAGGGAGCCTACGGGGTGTCCCCACGACGAAGCCCCCGCCCGGCGGACCGGGCGGGGGCTCAGACGTCACGCAATCGAGCAGCGCGTCCGGCTCAGGCGAGCAGACCGGGGATCGTCGCCTCGTGGGCGGTGCGGAGCTCGCTCAGCGGGATGCTGAACTCGCCCTGGACCTCGATCTCCTCGCCGTCCACGACACCGATCCGGGTGACGGGCAGACCCCGCGCCCCGCACATGTCGTTGAAGCGGAGCTCTTCGCTGCGCGGAATCGAGACAACCGCTCGGCCCGCAGACTCGGAGAAGAGGAACGTGAACGCGTCCAGACCGTCCGGCACGACCAGCCGGGCACCCTTCCCGCCGCGGAGGCAGGACTCGGTGACCGCCTGGATCAGGCCGCCGTCGGAGAGGTCGTGCGCCGCGTCGACCATGCCGTCGCGGGACGCCGAGATCAGGATCTCGCCGAGCAGCTTCTCGCGGCCCAGGTCGACCTTGGGCGGCAGCCCGCCGAGGTGGTTGTGGACGACCTCGGACCAGGCCGAGCCGCCGAACTCCTCACGCGTGTCGCCGAGCAGGTAGAGGAGCTGGCCCTCGTCCTTGAAGGCGACCGGGGTACGCCGCGTCACGTCGTCGATCACACCGAGCACGGCCACGACCGGCGTCGGGTGGATCGCCGTCTCACCGGTCTGGTTGTACAGCGACACATTGCCGCCGGTGACCGGGGTGCCCAGCTCCAGGCAGCCGTCCGCGAGACCACGGGTGACCTCGGCGAACTGCCACATGACGTCCGGGTCCTCGGGCGAACCGAAGTTCAGGCAGTCCGAGATGGCGAGCGGCTTGGCGCCGGAGGTGGCGACATTGCGGTACGCCTCCGCCAGCGCGAGCTGCGCACCCGTGTACGGGTCGAGCTTCGCGTACCGGCCGTTGCCGTCGGTCGCCATGGCCACGCCCAGGTTCGACTTCTCGTCGATCCGGACCATGCCGGCGTCCTCGGGCATCGCAAGCACGGTGTTGCCCTGCACGAACCGGTCGTACTGGTCCGTGATCCACGCCTTCGAGGCCTGGTTCGGGGAGGCGACCAGCTTCAGCACCTGCTCGCGCAGCTCGGCGGCGTTCGCCGGGCGGGGCAGCTTGTTCGCGTCGTCGGCCTGCAGCGCGTCCTGCCAGGACGGGCGGGCGAACGGGCGGTGGTACGTCGGGCCCTCGTGGGCGACGGACCGCGGCGGCACGTCGACGATCTGCTCGCCGTGCCAGAAGATCTCCAGCTGCGAGCCCTCGGTCACCTCACCGATGACGGTGGCGATGACATCCCACTTCTCGCAGATCTCCATGAAGCGGTCCACGTGCTGCGGCTCGACGATCGCGCACATACGCTCCTGCGACTCGCTCATGAGGATTTCCTCGGGCGAGAGGGAGGAGTCGCGCAGCGGAACGGTGTCCAGCTCGACACGCATGCCGCCGGAACCGGCGGAGGCCAGCTCCGAGGTGGCGCAGGAGAGACCCGCACCGCCGAGGTCCTGGATGCCCGCGACGAGCTTCTCGCCGAAGATCTCCAGGGTGCACTCGATGAGGAGCTTCTCCTGGAACGGGTCGCCGACCTGGACGGCCGGGCGCTTCGCCGGACCGGTCGACTCGAAGGTCTCCGAGGCCAGGACCGAGACGCCGCCGATGCCGTCGCCGCCGGTGCGGGCGCCGTACAGGATCACCTTGTTGCCGGGGCCGGAGGCCTGGGCCAGGTGGATGTCCTCGTGCTTCATCACGCCGATGCAGCCGGCGTTGACGAGCGGGTTGCCCTGGTAGCAGGCGTCGAAGACGACCTCGCCGCCGATGTTGGGCAGACCCAGGCAGTTGCCGTACCCGCCGATACCCGCGACGACACCCGGGAGGACCCGCTTGGTGTCGGGGTGGTCGGCCGCTCCGAACCGCAGCGGGTCGACGACCGCGACCGGACGGGCACCCATGGCGAGGATGTCGCGGACGATGCCACCGACGCCGGTGGCCGCGCCCTGGTAGGGCTCGATGTACGAGGGGTGGTTGTGCGACTCGACCTTGAAGGTGACCGCGTAACCCTGACCGACGTCGACCACACCGGCGTTCTCGCCGATGCCGACGAGCATCGCGTCGTTGACGGGGACCTTCTCGCCGAACTGCTTGAGGTGGACCTTGCTGCTCTTGTACGAGCAGTGCTCGGACCACATCACGGAGTACATGGCGAGCTCGGCGCCGGTGGGACGGCGGCCCAGGATCTCGCGGATCCGGGCGTACTCGTCCTCCTTGAGGCCGAGCTCCTTCCAGGGCTGCTCGACGTCCGGGGTCTCGGCCGCGTGCTTGACCGTATCCAGGCTCATGCGTTGACCAGCTTCTTGATGATCGAGGTGAAGAAACCGAGACCGTCGGTGCGACCGGTTCCGATCAGCGGCTCGACGGCGTGCTCCGGGTGCGGCATCAGACCGACGACATTGCCCGCGGCATTGGTGATGCCGGCGATGTCGCGGAGCGAGCCGTTGGGGTTCACGTCCAGGTAGCGGAAGGCGACACGGCCCTCCGCCTCCAGCTCGTCGAGGACGCGCTCATCGGCGACGTAACGCCCGTCCATGTTCTTGAGCGGTACGGAGATCTCCTGGCCCGCGGAGTAGTCCGAGGTCCAGGCGGTCTCCGCGTTCTCGACGCGCAGCTTCTGGTCGCGGCAGATGAAGTGCAGGTGGTTGTTGCGCAGCATCGCGCCGGGCAGCAGGTGAGCCTCGGTCAGGATCTGGAAGCCGTTACAGATGCCGAGGACCGGCATCCCCGCCCTGGCCTGCTCGATGACGGTCTCCATGACCGGCGAGAACCGGGAGATGGCTCCGGCCCGCAGATAGTCGCCGTAGGAGAAGCCGCCCGCCAGGATGACCGCGTCGACCTGGTGCAGGTCCTTGTCGCGGTGCCACAGCGATACGGGTTCGGCGCCCGCGACCCGTACGGCCCTCAGGCTGTCCTGGTCGTCGAGCGTGCCCGGAAAGGTGACGACTCCGATACGAGCAGTCACTTCGACTCCTCGGCCTTCTCCACCTTCACGGTGAAGTCCTCGATGACGGTGTTGGCGAGGAACGTCTCGGCCATCTCGTGAATGCGACCGAGCGCGGCATCATCGACCGGCCCCTCGACCTCGAGCTCGAAACGCTTTCCCTGACGTACGTCCGCGATTCCCTCGAAGCCGAGACGGGGCAGTGCACGCTGCACCGCCTGTCCCTGCGGGTCGAGGATCTCCGGCTTGAGCATGACGTCGACTACGACGCGTGCCACTGGCACTCCCGGTGGTGGTGTGGTGCGGCTGTTTCTCCGGGGGGCTCCCCAGACCCCCGCAGGTCCCCTCAGCCTACCTGCCCAGAAATTCTACGCGGGTAGATATCAAACAGGCTCGATCACATGGAGATA
This sequence comes from Streptomyces sp. NPDC056231, assembly GCF_048270745.1. Classification (NCBI taxonomy): domain Bacteria; kingdom Bacillati; phylum Actinomycetota; class Actinomycetes; order Kitasatosporales; family Streptomycetaceae; genus Streptomyces; species Streptomyces sp. NPDC056231. Next base: position 69,793 of record NZ_JBLVKW010000003.1, read on the forward strand.
TCGGCCGTGACAACGGGCAGGAAAAGTCCCGCGAAGAGAAATCCTCACAGCACATACATAGAAGGCGGACACGCGGAGGCAATTGGCCGGGCTTCACAATGCGGCGCCTGTCGCTGTACAAATGATTACCGGGGAAAGCAGGATTGCCCCTAAACAGTCGACACCGGTCGACCCGCATCCGCCTAGCAGCCGAAAGGCCGGTCATCAGCGCATGCCAGACGCGCCGGTGCCGTAGGAAAGGACCGATATCCGTGGCTCAGCGCGTAGTGGTCACCCTCTCCGACGACATCGACGGGGGAGCAGCGGCGGAAACGGTCACCTTCGCCCTGGACGGGAAGTCGTACGAGATCGACCTGAATCCGTCGAATGCAAAGAAACTGCGCAAGGTCCTCGCGCCGTACATGGCGGCCGGCCGTAAGCAGACAAACGCCGGCAAGCGCGGCAGGACTCCCGCCTCGTACCGGCACACCTCGCTGGAACCCGACCCGGCGGCCGTGCGCGCCTGGGCCCGCTCGCACCGGATGGAGGTGCCGGCCCGCGGCCGGATCCCCAAGAAGGTCTACGAGGCGTTCCGCGAGGCCAGTTGAACGACACCCGGCGCAACCTCCGCGGCGACACCCCGCGGCACCGACTTGCGCGACACCCCATCAGTTCGGCTAGAGTCTGGAGCACGCCGAGGGGCAAGGCCGAAAAGCCGAACCTCACGCAGCGTGCGGGTGTAGTTCAGTAGCAGAACATCCCCCTTCCAGGGGGAAGGCGCAGTGTGCAATTCCTGTCACCCGCTCTGCATCGCTCTTAACCACCACTCCGGTGGATCGGGTAGAGTGGTGTTCGCACCGCCCAGTGAAAGCTGAGCGGCAGCAATGCGGACGTGGCTCAGTTGGTAGAGCATCACCTTGCCAAGGTGAGGGTCGCGAGTTCGAATCTCGTCGTCCGCTCTTGATCGAAGGCCCTGGTCGATACCGACCAGGGCCTTCGTCGTATTCCGACACCCGTCGCCCCCGGTCCCGCATGACGTTTGTCATGGGCAGTGGTGACAGCTCGCACTGCTCGCCGCCGTGATCCGGCGGAAGTCTGAGGGCATGACCATGAATGCGTGATCGAGGCGGACGGCGTGCGGCGGCGCCATGCCGGCGGCTTCGAGGCTGCGAGCCGGATCTCCTTCTCCGTGGCGCGCGGACGGGTGCCGCTCGCCGACGACAAGCATCTGATCCGGGGCGCGCCGGCCGCGCTGGAGGACGACCTCGTCGTGGTCGCGGAGGCGGCGACCGGTCCGGAGGCGCTCGCCCTGGCGCGCGCCCACCGCCCCGATGCCGCGGTCCTCGATCCGGAGATGCCGGGTGCGGACGGTGTGAGTGTGGCCACATCTCCACGGGCTGAACTGCCCGGCTGCCGGACCATGATCGTGACGAGTCATGGCCGCCCCGGACATCTGAAACAGGCGCTCGCGGCGGGCGTGCGGGCGTTCGTCCCGAAGACGGTCAGCGCCCGGCAGCCGGCCGACATCATTCGTACCGTCCACGCCGGAAACCGTTATGTGGATCCGGAGTTGGCTGCCGACGCGATCTCCGCCGGGGACTCGCCACTGACGGTGCGCGAGGCCGAGGTGCTGGAACTGGCGGCGGACGGGGCGCCTGTCGCCGAGATCGCGGAGCGGGCATCACTGCCGCAGGCAACCGTTCGGAATCACCTCTCCGCGGCCGCCTCGAAGCTCGGCGCGGAGAACCGTCACGCGGCGGTGCGTCTCGCACGGGAGCGCGGATGGGTATAGTAGGCATCGCGCTTCGGCGCAGTGCGAACGTAGCTCAGTTGGTAGAGCGCAACCTTGCCAAGGTTGAGGTCGCGAGTTCGAACCTCGTCGTTCGCTCCATGCAAGAAGGCCCCGGTCCTGTGACCGGGGCCTTCTTCGTGTCCTACTGCCAGCTGTGGCCGGTGAGGAGCTCGTACGCTTCCACGTACTTCGCCCGGGTCGCGTCGACGATCTCCTGCGGCAGTGCCGGGGGCGGCTGCTCGCTCTTCCGGTCCCAGCCGGAGGCAGGTGAGGTCAGCCAGTCGCGCACGAACTGCTTGTCGTACGAGGGCTGCGCCTTGCCCGGCTCCCAGGCAGCAGCCGGCCAGAAGCGGGACGAGTCCGGGGTCAGCACCTCGTCCGCGATGATCAGGTCCGCACCTCCTTCACCTGCGGCGGTAAAGCCGAACTCGAACTTGGTGTCGGCGAGGATGATGCCGCGCCCGCGGGCGATGTCGCGGGCCCGGGCGTAGACGTCGAGGGTGGCGCGGCGCAGCAGGGCTGCGGTCTCCGCACCGACCTCGCGGGCCACCTCCTCGTACGACACGTTCTCGTCGTGGTCACCGACGGCCGCCTTGGTGGCGGGGGTGAAGATCGGTGCCGGGAGTTCGGAACCGTCGACGAGCCCCTCGGGGAGAGCGAGTCCACAGACCGTACGGGACTCGTTGTACTCGACGAGGCCCGAGCCGGTGAGATAGCCGCGAGCGACGCACTCGACGGGAACCATCCGCAGCGATTTGCAGATCAGCGTCCGCCCGGCCCAGTCGGCGGGGGCTCCGGCGGGGAGCTCGGTGGACAGGACGTGATTCGGGACAAGATCGGACAGCTGGTCGAACCACCACAGCGAAAGCTGGGTGAGGACGCGGCCCTTGTCGGGGATCTCGGTGGGCAGGACCCAGTCGTACGCGGACATCCGGTCGCTGGCGACCATGACGAGGTCGCCCGCCTCGTTCCGGTACAGCTCGCGCACCTTGCCGGTGTGGAGGTGGGTGAGTCCGGGGACCATCACCGGCTCGGGCTTTTCTACAAATCCGGACACGCTGCCTCCGCGTAGGTTGATCCAGGAGTCGTTCCGATTCTCCCGTATCCGGTGGGATGGGGCAGAGCGGGGGGTTGAGGACCCCGCAGGTGACTCCGGACGGCCCTTCTCAGCCGTGTTTGCAGATCCGGTCGAGGAGATTGGCAGTGGCGCGCTGGATACGGGTGTCCACATGGCCGGGGCGGTCCAGGGCCGGGGACCAGGCGAAGGTGCCGGAGGCGAAGACGAGGGCGCCGGACGGGGCGCGGTAGAGGGACGTCTCCTGGTGGCGCGTCGTGCCTTCGCTGTCCTGGTACGGGGAGTGGGCGAGCAGAATGCGGCTGTCGTGCTCCGGGAGGGCGGTGCGCGGGAAGTAGCGGTCGGCCTCGCCGGCGACCAGTCCGTCGATCTCGTCGCCCTCGTCCGCCCCGGTCGCGTCCCAGAGCCAGTGCTCCGAGTTCCGTACGACCAGGGGGTGCGGGTCGGGAACCCGGCCCGCGTACTGAATGCCGAGGACCTGCTGCTCGGCCCGGTCGACCTCGCGCCAGAGTGCGGGCCTGCCCGGGCCGCGGCGTTTGCGGCAGGTGAGCAGCCGGTCCGGGACACCGGACGGCGACGGGGAGAGGCTGACCTGCCAGTACATGGTGTTGGCGGAGAGGAAGACGAGCGAGGTGCCGCCGTCGCGCGCCGCTTCCACGGTGCGGCGCATCGGGACCGACCAGTACTCGTCGTGGCCCGGGAAGATCAGGCCCCGGTACCGACCGGCATCGATCCGGCCGGCGTGCAGATCGCGGGTGTCGGCGTACCCGATGTCGTAGCCGTACCGCTCGGCCCAGCGGATGAAGTCGTAGGCATGACCGACGTGGAGAGGCAGCCCGGCGCCCGCGTACGGGCGGTCGAAGGAGACGGTGACCGCCGCGTCCTCCTCGCCGAGCAGCCGGCCCTGTTCGTCCCAGGCGTGGTAGAGGCTGGCGCCGGTGCGGCCGTCCTCCGGGTAGAGGTTGTACGCCTGCCAGGTGATGTCCGGCAGGACGAGGAGCAGATCGGCCGGGTGGTCGTCGCGGACGGTGAACGGGATGTGGGAGCGGTAGCCGTCGACCGTGGTGAGCACGGCGACGTAGGCGCCGATCGACCAGTAGGCGGGGATCTGCAGCCGCCAGGACTGCCACCAGTGGTGGCAGGAGACCGTGCGGTCGGCGGTGAGCGGGGCGGGCTGGACGATGCCGGAGAGCCGCGGGCTCGTGGTGATCTTGGCGGCGCCGTCGCCCCCGTAATGACCGATCCGGTAGATGTCCACGGTGAACTGCTGCGGCGGGTCCACGGTGATGTGGAAGTCGATCGCCTCGCCGGGGGCCGCGGCGCCGGTCGAGGCGAAACCCTTGATCTGGCGGTGGACGTCGTCGGCGGTACGGGTACCTCCGCCGGTGGAGCCGCGGGCCAGGGTGGGATCGGCGTACCAGGGGACGACCTGGCCGGTGTCGTCGAAGTAGTTCTCGCTGCCCCGGAGCCAGGGCAGGGGGCCCTGGCCGAACGGATCGGAGACGGCATGCGCGAGGGCACCCGATTCCCATCGGCGAATCTGCTCCGCCCCCATGGCGCTCCCCTCCCTCGAGTACCCCGGGACAACAGTGGTGCGTTGACCGTCGGCGTCGATCCCCAGCACATCACATAACGCATGCACCTCGTCACCGTTCGTCGTGAATTGACGTGAACGGAACGCTTTTCTCCGGATCGCGGGACCGACGAGCCCATGCCCCCATGACCCACGGAGGCGCACCCGTGGGTCAGACGAGGCGGACGGGTTTGTCGGTGCGGACGCCCACCGAGGCGAGCCACGAACGCAGCGGTCCGGCGTCGCCGTCCTCGACCAGGCTGAGGACCGGGCTGCCCAGATCGGCCCGGCGCTCGCCGTCGACCAGCAGCGCGGGTCCGTCGAGCCAGTCCAGGCCGGGCGCCGCACCCGCCGTGTCCACGGCGGCGCAGCAGACCATCGCCGCGACATGGTCGGCGAGCAGCTCCGCACCCGTACGGGGCGGCTGGAGCGGGAAGAGCGGCAGCGGGTCGGGTCCCCAGAAGTCCAGGACATCGCCGCCGGAGGCAGGGCAGGTGCCGGAGACACCGGCTGCCGGGGGGCCCGGCGGGGCTGCTGCCTCCTCGCGGGCCACCGCGGCACTGATCCCGGCGGCGAGCTCCTCGCTGCGGCCGCTCCGGCCGGCCAGATGCTCGACGACCCGGGCCAGTGTGGGCACGGCGACATCCACGGGATCGGCGCCGTGCGATCCGTGCGTCGCGTGGGCCACGTCCTCCTCCGCGGCCGTCGGCCCATGCCGTACGCCCAGCGCGTCCAGGACGCGGTGCAGACGGGCCGCTTCGGTGCGCCACTTCCGGTCGACGACTTCTTCCGGGTACTGCTGCCAGTCGACCGGGGACCAGTCGGGACCGGTCTCCGCCGGGCCGCCGTGGAAGAGCCTGGCGGCCAGCAGCGAGGCAGCTTCGTCGGCCGCTCCGGGCTCCTCCAGAAGGTCGCAGGCCGGGCGCTCACCGAGCCGGGAGGCGAAGCTCTCCGCGAGCCGGTCGCGCCGGGAGAGCTCAGTGAGGGCGGAGACGACCCCGGCGTCGAGCCGGGACGGCCAGCGGCCCATCCGCCAGGCGGGCAGCGCGACCCGGGTGAGCAGCCGGTCCCAGCCGGCGTAGGCAAGTCCGACCTGCTCCTGGGCGACGATCCGCAGCCCGTAGTCCACAGCCTGTGCACGCTCGGACGCGGCGGCGGCGACAGCCCGCTCCATCGCTGCCGCATGACCACGACAGGTGCGGAGCAGCAGCCGTGCGATCCAGCCGACGGCGCGGCGCGGCACCCTGCGCAGTGTCGCGAGCGGTCCGGGCACGGGGGTGTCCGCGTCGGCGACCGCGCCGTCCAGGCCCCGTACGAAGCGGCGGGCGGCGGCTATGTCGGGATGGGCGGAAGGGCCCGTGCCCGCGACGACCGGGGCGAGCACCGCCCGTAGCTCCGCGACCCGCATCCACCACAGGAACGGCGAACCGATGACGAGCACGGGCGGCGTCTGCACGCCATGCCGGCGGCCGCCGGAGACGGCGGGCCGGCCCGCGGAGCCCCCGGCGGGCTGCGCGGCGGGGTGGCTGCGGTCCTCCAGCCAGCTGTCGCAGTCGGGCGTGAGGGCTATGGCCGACGGCGCGGGGACGCCGAGCCGGTCGGCGAGGTCCCGGACCAGCCGGTAGAGATCGGGGGCGGCCTGCTCGCTGAGCGGGACCGTAGGACTGACCGCAGGTCTCGCCCGCACGATCGCGACCGAGACCGCGACGGCGCCCAGCAGCACGAGCACGGCGCAGGCCGTCACCGCCCAGCGCACGGCGTAGAAGACGCCACCGCCGATACGGCCCTGCGCACCCGCGACGAGCAGCACGACGGCGACCGCCGCCGGCAGCAGGGCCGCAGCCATTGCCCTGCTGCGAATGCGCAGCAGGGCGAGAGCTCGGGTGCGCGCAGCCTGCGCGCCCAGCTCCTCACCAGCACTGGTACCGGACACGGCCGGACGTCACCCCCTTTGCCCCCGCGGCGGTATTGCTCACTCCCCCACTGTGGCACCCGTCACAGACATCGCAATGCCGGTGGGCCAAGTGCCGGAACGCTTGCGCCGCACCCTAGTTGGGGCCTCGGCGGACGTCATCCGGATAGCCCAGCCGTCACTCGATGGAATGGCTTTGGGTAAAGGTGCTGACGTGCCGGTACCCATGGGGCAGGGGCATGACGTCGCCCCCTCGGGCCCGAGGCGCGAGGGGGCGAAATGGAGGTACCGGACCGGCCGATCAGGCTTCGGCGGCCTTTCGGGCGATGTCCGTACGGAGCTGCGAGCCGTCGAGCCGGATCCGGGCGGCCGCAGTGTAGGCCCGCTCCCGGGCGGTGGCGAGGTCCTCGCCCGTCGCGGTCACGGACAGCACCCGGCCGCCCGCGCTGACGATGGTGTCGCCGTCCCGCCTGGTCCCGGCGTGCAGGACGTATGCGTGCGGAGCGTCCTGCGCCGCAACGTCGTCGAGGCCGCCGATCGGGTCACCCGTCCTCGGCGTGTCCGGGTAGTTGTGCGAGGCGATGACCACGGTGACCGCGGCGGCGTCGCGCCACCTGAGCGGGGGCAGCTCGTCCAGGGTGCCGTTGGCGGAGGCCAGCAGAACACCGGCCAGCGGGGTCTTCAGCCGGGCCAGGACCACCTGGGTCTCCGGGTCGCCGAAGCGCGCGTTGAACTCGATGACCCGGACGCCCCGCGAGGTGATCGCGAGACCCGCGTACAGCAACCCGGAGAACGGGGTGCCACGGCGGCGGAGCTCGTCGACGGTCGGCTGAAGGACCGACTCCATGACCTCGTCGACCAGCTTGGGGTCGGCCCACGGCAGCGGGGAGTAGGCGCCCATCCCGCCGGTGTTCGGGCCCTCGTCGTTGTCGAGGGCCCGCTTGAAGTCCTGGGCGGGCTGGAGCGGCAGCACGGTGGTGCCGTCCGTGATCGCGAAGAGGCTCACCTCGGGGCCGTCGAGGAACTCCTCGACGATCACGCGGTCGCAGGCCAGCGCGTGGGCGCGGGCCGCCTCGACATCGTCCGTGACGACGACGCCCTTGCCCGCGGCGAGCCCGTCGTCCTTGACGACGTACGGGGCGCCGAAGGCATCGAGGGCCGCGTCGATCTCGGAGGGGGTGCTGCAGACATAGCTGCGGGCGGTGGGGACGCCGGCCTCGGCCATCACGTCCTTGGCGAACGCCTTGGAGCCCTCCAGCTGGGCCGCCTCACCGGACGGACCGAAGCAGGGGATGCCCGCGGCGCGGACGGCGTCGGCGACCCCGGCGACAAGCGGCGCCTCCGGGCCGACGACCACCAGCTCGGCGCCCAGTTCGGTGGCGAGGCGCGCGACGGCGGCGCCGTCGAGTGCGTCGACCGGGTGCAGTTCAGCCACCTCTGCGATGCCGGCGTTGCCGGGAGCGCAGTACAGATCGGTGACGTCGGGGTCGAGGGAGAGAGAGCGGCACAGGGCGTGTTCGCGGGCGCCGCCGCCGATGACGAGGACCTTCACGGGGTGCAGCCTAGCCGCCGGGGCACAGCCGTCTTGACGGGCGCCGCTCCGTGGACACCCCGTGGAGCAGCTTCCGGACCGCTACTCGTTGGTGAACTCCTCGACGACCGTGGCGCCCAGCTCCCGGACGATCAGGTCATGGCCGGAGAGGGCGGAATCGACCAGGTCCGGGTCGTCCGCCTCGGGGGTGTCGTCCTCCGGCGCGACCGAACGCGGCGGCTCGGGGACATGGTGCGGCTGGGGTGCGGGCGCCGCGGCGGGTGCGGGACCGGTGCCCGGCTGCTGGTGCAGGGCCGGCGCGGGCGCGGGCCGGGACTCGTACTGCTGCGGGGCGGGGGCGGCCGGACGCTGCGGTGCGGCTGCGGCGGAGGGCCGTCCGCCGCCGGTCTGCGCAGGCTGCCCCGCGCCGCCCGACGGGTCGACGATCGCCTCGACCTTCCACTGCGCGTTGAACTGCTCGGCGAGTGCCTGCTTCAGCACGTCCTCGCTTCCGCTGCTCGCGAAGTTGTCGCGGGCGCCCGCGTTGAGGAAGCCGATCTGCAGGGTGGTGCCGTCGAACCCGGTGACCTGCGCGTTCTGGCTGAGCAGGATCCAGGTGAACCGGCGCCGGTTCTTCACGGCCTCCAGGATGTCGGGCCACATGTTCCGCACCTGCGCGGCGCCCTGAGCCATCCCCGGACTCGGCTCGGCCGCACCGGGAGCGGGCGCGGCGGCAGGCACGGGAGCGGGGGCCGCAGGCATGACGGGAGCGGGTGCCTGACCGGGGGCAGAAGCGGTCGGCCAGCCACCGGGACGGCGCCCCTGCTCCGGCGCGGCCGCGCCGGGCCAGGCCCCGGGACGCTGACCGCCGGAGGGAGCCTCGGCGGGCGGCTGCGGTGCGGGGGCGGCGGGCGCCGCGTACTGCGCAGGCGCGACCGGTGCTGCGGGCGCGGCGGGCACGGGCGCGGCCTCGGGTACGTCCCCCCGTACCGCGGCCCGCGCCGCAGCGACGCCGCCGCCCGGCGGAACCATGGCCACGGGCGCATGCGCCTCCGCCTCCCGGCCCGGCACGTACCCCATGGCGGGCCCGGCTCCGGCGGTCGCGAACGAAGCACCGCGCTCCAGCCGGTCCAGCCGGGCCTGCAGCGAACGCTCGTCGTCGAAGGCGGCGGGCAGCAGCACCCGGGCGCAGATCAGCTCGACCTGGAGACGCGGCGAGGTGGCCCCGCGCATCTCGGTAAGCCCCTCGTTGACGAGGTCGGCGGCGCGGCTCAGCTCTGCGGCGCCGAAGACGGACGCCTGGGCCTGCATCCGCTCGACCACGTCGGCGGGCGCGTCGATCAGCCCCTTCTCCCCGGCGTCCGGCACGGCGGCCAGGATCACCAGGTCGCGCAGCCGCTCCAGGAGGTCGGCGACGAAGCGCCGCGGGTCATTGCCGCCCTCGATCACCCGGTCCACGACCTCGAAGGCCGCGGCCCCGTCGCCCGCCGCGAACGCGTCCACGATGGAGTCGAGCAGCGAGCCGTCCGTATAACCGAGCAGCGAGGTCGCCATGGCATAGGTCACACCGTCGTCGCCCGCGCCGGCCAGCAACTGGTCCATGACGGACATCGAGTCACGCACGGAACCGGCGCCGGCCCGCACGACCAGCGGCAGGACGCCGTCCTCGACGAAGCTGTTCTCCTTGCCGCAGACCTCGGCCAGATATTCGCGCAGCGTCCCCGGCGGTACGAGGCGGAACGGGTAATGGTGCGTACGCGACCGGATCGTGCCGATGACCTTCTCGGGCTCGGTGGTCGCGAAGATGAACTTGAGATGCTCCGGCGGCTCCTCGACCACCTTCAGCAGGGCGTTGAACCCCGCCGATGTGACCATGTGCGCCTCGTCGATGATGTAGATCTTGTAACGACTCGAGGCGGGCCCGAAGAACGCTTTCTCCCGCAGATCACGGGCGTCGTCCACGCCACCGTGCGACGCGGCGTCGATCTCGATGACATCGATCGATCCCGGCCCGTTGCGCGCGAGGTCCCGGCAGGACTGGCACCCCCCGCACGGCGTCGGCGTGGGGCCCTGCTCACAGTTCAGACAGCGGGCGAGGATCCGCGCGCTGGTCGTCTTCCCGCAACCGCGCGGACCGCTGAACAGGTACGCGTGATTGACCCGGTTGTTCCGCAGGGCCTGCTGCAGCGGGTCGGTGACATGCTCCTGCCCGATGACCTCGGCGAACGACTCGGGGCGGTAGCGGCGGTACAGCGCAAGGGACGACACACATACGAGGTTATCGGGGCGGACCGACAACCGGCCCCGGACCGGGGACACCACCGGGGAAGGAGCGGCCGCGGAGACTCGGAAGCCGCGGGAATCGACGCCACGGGCTCGAACACGCAAGGGCCCCCCACGCACCCGCCAGAGCCAACCTACCCTTGCTGCCTTCCGGCCCTGGGGGAGTTCAGTCAGATAGCGCCACGTGAGGGGCTGATGCCCACCTTAGCCGATCCCCACCCGGTCAAGTCCACCCGCCCCCCTCCCGACCCCTCTCCGGGGAACGGGTTCGCGAGCACTGCTCAACGTCTTGTATTGTTTGCCGCGGAGGATTCGCCTAGTGGCCTAGGGCGCACGCTTGGAAAGCGTGTTGGGGGCAACCCCTCACGAGTTCGAATCTCGTATCCTCCGCCATTGCTCTCACCGGGCAATACGTCGAAGGGCCCCACCGCTTGCGGTGGGGCCCTTCGACGTTGTCTCAGCCCTCGTTGTTCTGGTCTTTGTCCACAGGGGCGCTCGGTGCGGGCCCCCAGATGGCGTCCGCGAGCTTCTGCGCCACCGCCTTCAGCATGGCGTCGGGGACGTGCAGGTAGCGCGCGCATCCGTGAGGACGTGCCTGCCTCCCAGCCCATGATCTGGTCGATCACGCGGTCCGGGATGCCGAGCAGCATGAGGACGGTGGCAGCGGTGTGACGGGCATCATGCAGCCGCGCGTCACGCGTCCTCAGCGTCCTCCAGCAGCCTCTTCCAGTCGTGGTAGTCCGTGTTCGGGCTGAGCGGGCCACCGAGCGTCTTCGTGAACACGTAGTCCGACTCGGTCCACAGGTTGCCAGCAGCCTTGCGCTCGCGGGCCTGGGTTTCCCTGTGCTTGCGCAGCATGACGACCAGGGGGCCCGGCAGGGGAACCGCACGGCGGCCGGCGCGAGACTTGGTGTTCTTCGTCTCGCGCCGTACCTGCTTGCGATCCGGGCAGTACCCGGCCTTCCGCCCACATGGATCTGCCTCCTTGCATCCGTGCTCGTACTTCGGGCGCAGCCGGTTCCGGCGCAGCTTCAGGTACTCATGGTCCAGGTCCACGTCGACCCATCGCAGCCCCAGCGTCTCCCCCTGCCGCAGGCCGAGCGCCAGTGCCAGCATCCAACGAGCGCTGTTGCGGCGCTTGTTCACCTCGATCAGCAGGCTCTGCACCTCCTCGACCGAGTAGGGCTCGATTTCCTCCTCCGGCTCCTCCACCCGTGGTGGCTTGGCCAGGGCGGCGGCGTTCTTCGCGGCGTGGCCACGGCGCACCGCCTCACCGAAAGCGGTACGGGCGGTGCGATGGGCCTGGTGTGCCGTGGCGGGCTTGCTGCCGTTCTTCTGCATCCGGCGGTACAGGCTCTCCAGATGTTCTGGCTCCAGACGGTCAATGCGGTGCTTGCCGATGCCGGGTACGAGGTGCACGCGAACCGCCACCTCGTACCCGTCGTAGGTGTTCTCGCTGACGACGTCCTTGGCGATGTTCTCGACCCAGTGCCACAACCACTTCTCGACCGTCCACAGCTTGCCGGGCTGCTGCGCCGTTCCCTGGTCACGCTGCTTCTCCAGCCGCTTGACCTCCGCGGTCAGGGCGTCCTCGGTCGGACGGGTGATGTGCCTGCGGTAGGGCGAGCCGTTGTCCTTGTAGCCCATCGGCACCCGGGCGTGCCAACGGCCGTCCTTGCCGAAGTAGACGGCCGTTTCGCCGTTCGCCCGGCGAGTGCGCTTCTTCTCCGCCACGGGCGGGATCTCCTTCAAGTCGGTGGAGTGAAACGACCGGAGCGCCGCCCCCGGTAGGTGGGCGGCGCTCCGGCGTTGAACAGGTCAGGCTGCGAAGCCCTCAGCGCGGCGACGCGCGATGTACGCGGCCGGGGCGTCGGCAGGCACCCGGCGGAGTCGACCGATCATCAGGGACTCCACCCCCGAGCGAATGAGGGTGAAGCAGGTGGTGCGGCCGATCTGAAGGCGACGCGCAGCTTCTTCAACGGTGAGGAGAACGAGGGTGCTGTCATCGCCCTGAGCGATTCGGGCGGTCTCCATGTGACGCTCCTTTTGTCGTTCATCGCTTCGGTGACGGAGCCTTCGGTCTGGGCTTCCGGGGGCTGCGCCTGTCCTAGGTGCGGATTTCTGCGTCACAGCGTCACCAGCGTCATGCGGGCTTCTGACCTGCGGTTTCCCGTGACGCAGTGATGTGGGGGTGCGTCATCGCTGCGTCACGGGCTGCGTCACCGCGTGACGCAGGTGACGCAGGATGACGCAGAGCCTGCCGTCTGCGTCACGCCCTTAGCCGCAGGCCAGGGGCCGTTTTCCGACCTGCGTGACGCAGGTGACGCAGAGCTTCCCTACTTAGGAAAAAGAAGGGGTGTCTTTAGTAGTCCGGTGGCCTCTCAGAGCGTGAATGAGGGGCCGCTGCGCGGCGCGACCATCGGGCGGCGTTCCGCCGAACAGCAAGAAGAGCACGCCCCGCGGAGCTGGTGCTCTTCTTGCTTGTTGACCTGTGACAGTGAAGATTGATCCATTGCCACCGAAGTTTGACCGGTGTCGGTGCTACTCGCTGAGCATGCCGGCATTTCCACGGGACTTCGATGCTCTGCGGGATAGGTGCGCGAGCAGCTGACCCGCGCCGGCGGCCACGTAGAGCACGACCGCAACCCCGAGTCCGAGGTCGAGCCAGTCATAGGCCGCGCCCCTGAAGAACGAGGCCCACGCCCTGGCCCCCGCGACGGATCCGGCAACCACCAGCAGCACCGACGCCACGGCGTACAGCGCCTTCGCGGCCCTGGGCCGCCGCTCTTTGAGCAGTTCACCACCCGCACCGAGCGCGACCAGCGCGGCGAAGGCATCGTGCGGCTCCAGACGCCCCGTCCCGATCGCGTCCACGATGTTGATCAGAACGCCGATCGACCCGACGACCAGGACACCTTGGGATATGCGGCGGCTCATCAACCCTCGCCTTGCAGTCAAACTTCGTTGGCAATGAATCTATCTTCGCCGTCGTAGGACACTTGTCCGGGCGAACGGGCTGCGGGTCAGAACGCTTCCGTCTGCTCGTCTGGGGGCGGGCTGGTGGAGCGGCGGGTCATTTCGAGGTAGCGGCCTTCCCGGGTGCGGCCCGAGTCGATAAGGACCCCACGGGCGGCCAAAGTGGGCTGGAGCCGCTTGAGGCGGTCGGAGAGGACTTTGCCGGTGGTCGGCCACCCCTTGGGCAGGGGCCGCAGCTCGTCGCTGCTGTAGACGCGGCTGAGGCAGTGCAGCCACTCGGTGGACGTCATCCGCTGCTCGCCGCCCGGTTCGATGCTGTCGGTGTGCGCGAGGACGGTCTGCGCGAGCAGGTCGCCTTCGATCACGTCGTCGTTCAGGTCGTCCAGGCTGGCCCGGTAGGCGTTGAGAGCTCCGAGGCTGGTGGCCGCGTCGAACTGCGCGCACAGGTGGGCGAAGTCGTCCATCCGCAGATCGGTGGGGGTCTCCGCCTCAGCGGCGCGGACCTTGACCGTGAGGTCCAGGAGCGAGCCGAGGATGACGGGCAAAGCGTCCTCGAACTCCGCCCACAGCTCGGCCTCGGTACGCCTCACGCGGGGGCGCTCCAGTCGCAAGGGCAGGAGCCGTTCTGCGAGGTCGGGCCGGATGACACCGACGTCGATGCCGGTCAGGAGCAGGGGGCGGCGGTAGCGGGCCCGGTGTACGTCCCCGTCGGTGAACAGGGCGCGCTTGACGCTCTCGGCCCCGGTGACAATGCAGCACATGGCGTCGGACAGGTCCGGTGTCATGTGGGAGACGTTGTCCAACGCCGTGACCCACCCCGCCGCCACGGCCGCGATCAGGTTCTCCTCATCCTTCGGTGCCCGGCGCAGGTCGCCGCTCATGCCCTCGATGATCCGGACGAGCATCCGGCCGGCCGTGGACTTCCCCGCGCCCTGCGGGCCGGTGAGGAACGGGGCGGGGACGGGCACAGATGGCCCCAGACAGCCGACCAGCCAGGCGATGGCCAGGCATTCGGTCTCCGCGTTGGTGAAGTTCGTCAGCCTGAACAGAAGGTCGATGCCCTTGCCGTCGGTGTCCTTGGCGGGCAACGGGAGTTCTCCGGTGAGCTGGGTGCGCCGCCAGCACACCTCCCGTGGGTCGGGCACGGAGATGTCCCAGCCGGTAACGGGCAGGTCCACAGACTGCCCGACGCGCCGGAAGCTTACGGGGCCATGATCACTCGCCCCAAAGCAGCTCCAGCCCAAAGCCGCTCCACCGACCTCTGCCGGAACAGTGGCCCTCGTCGGTACGGTCCCGCCATGAAGCCTCAACACGGTAAGCGGCAACAGCGGTTCGGGACGTTCACCAGCGTCATGCGCCACGTAGGAAAGAAGCCTCTGCTGATTGGCTGGGGTGCGGTTCTAATCGCTCTGAACGTCATTAATCAGCACAACGTGCCACAGCCGTGGTCCGGGATAATCAGTGCTGCGGTCTTGCCGTGTTGGACCATCCCGGCCTCTGTCAGCTATCAGCGCAGCCGAGCAGATACTGAGGGCGCAGATCACTGATGCTCGTGCGATACAGCAGAGAAGTACAGCAACCGTGCCGACCGCGATCGTCCATAGTCGGTCCTCACGGCCCGGATGAGCAGGCGAGGAGACTCCAACGACCGCCCCGCCCGTAGTTCGCATCGAGAGGTTCATCGTGCCCGCTGCGTGCCCGTTCGCAGGGGACGCAGCGGGGACTCACGGGGAACAGCGGCGCCAACCTCGCTCCGGACCAGGTCAGGGAGTCGCCAGGTCAGCGGCCATCCGCATACGGCGTCTTCCAAACTGGCGACATGGCCGCACGGTAGGTGGGGTCCGGGATTGTTCCTATGCGTGCTGGCGCGCGTCCTGACTACGCGTTGCCTCTGTGCTCGGCATGCCCCTAGCTGGTTGGCACAGGTGCAACCGGACGGACTGCGGTGAAGTCCTGGAACTCGTAGCGGGTGGCGGAGAGCAACAGCAGCCACTCGTCGCAGCCCTGCCACGGATAGAGGTCGCCGGCGCCTCCGCGCACCACCCGCGGTCCGTCTCCGGTGCGGGGGCGTGCGTCCACCGGTGCGTCCGTGAAATGCGGGATCCACACGTCAGCGCAGATTTCGTTTGCCGATCCCATCGCCGCCAGCCCGAAGGCGTTCTCAGCCGCGGCAGTGCGCTCCTCGTCGGCAAAGTCGTCGAGCACCTGGTCCTCGTCCGGCCTCCCATCCCCGCGGAAGGTCAGGGTGGTTGTGCCCGCCCGAGCCGCATACTCCCACTCCGCCTCGCTGGGCAGCCGGAATGGCAACGTCCCAAGCAGGTCATCCAAGTCGTCCTCGAACCGGGCGGTGCTCGAAGCCGAATCGACGAAGTTGTCCTCGTACTCGGGCAGCCAGTGCCGTACTTGCGCAACCGTAAGCGGATGCCGGGCGATCAGGAATGGCTCGACCCGCACTTCCCGCACCGGCCGGGCTCGGATAGCACCAGCGAAGAACGCTTCGAGGTCGTCATCGGCGTCGTCGGCCCGCTCGATGGCACGAACGGCATCCAGTTCCGCGTCGGACAAGCCCATCCGGAACGTCCCACCGGGAACAGCCCGGAAGACCACTCCGGAGGGGGTGTGCCGCCAAGCCGGTCGGCCAGCCACGATCTCTTGAGCCCACATGGTGCCGGACGCTAGCAGCTGGGCATGAAGGAGTGGATCTAGATCCCATCGCGCGGCAATAGAGCTACGGGCCAGAAGGCTTCTGACATCCACGGCTGACATCAACGACGCCGGACAGGGGCGTACACCAGTACCTCTGTCTGGCCGCCGCACCAGTCGATGACGGCAGCCGGAGCGGACTCGGATCGAACTCCTAAAGCGGTGGCTTCCTGGCAACCAGCGGCAGCGGCCAGCCGGCGCAGGCCACTACGTAGCCGCGCCTATCCCATTTCCAGTCCACGCCTCTTCCTGATGCGATCCATCGCAAAGCGAATAAACGTAACAAACAACAACTTCAGACCGAAGGAAGGAACGATTACGCCGACAGTAATCCAGAATGTTCCCCACCACCCGTGGTCACCGTCGGAGTCCATTACGGGCAGCCAGAAGAAGTTGCCCGCGATCAACCACAGCCACTTTCCGGTCTCAATCGGGAACCTACCCACCCTGAGCTCGAAAAACATGACCAGCGACATGATGAACATGAACAGATAGATGTTGGAAACCCACAGCCATGCAGGCATGTCCGATGAGCCCTCGACGAAGCGAATTTGATAGGGCCACACCCACAACATTAGCAATATTAGAATCATCATCGGCAAAGCCGCAATGAGGTTCCTTCGTATTACCTTTAGTCGCTCTTCATACTTAAGTGCGATGTCCGCGAGCCCCTCAAACAGGGGGTTCGGGGCGATTTCAGGATCCAGCCCCTGCCTTGCACGAACCGCTTCACTGAGGGCTTCTTCTTCAGTCGCCGCACGGATACGCATTCTCGCGTCGCCAGCGTAGGTAGCGACTTCCGCATAGAAATGCTCGATCGTTTCCGAGTTCAGAGGGCAAGTGTTCGCCACTTGCACCCATCCCGGGCTTTCCGCTGCAGACTTCAACTGCTCCGTGAGGTTAACCCAAAACAACTCCCGCTTCTTCATGTCGTACACGACACCAAGAATGGGAATGCGACTCTGCCTCCAATCGTCAAAGTGGTCTTCGATGGGAATGGCGTATCCATTAACTCGCTTGTACTTCTTGCCGCTCTTCACCTGAATGGCGATCCAATACGGCGTCCTCTTACCGTCGCGCGTGAAGTTTACGATCATGTCCTCGCCGTGATCGTTTCCGCCGTCGATCTCTTGGACGATGTGCTCATGCTCCTCAAGGAGCGCGCGCAGGGCGTTGACGCCCGCCCTCTCGATCTTGCGGCTCGCCGGCGGCGCTGCCCGCCTTCTGCATCTTGGCGTAGAAGCGCTCCAGGTGCTCGGGCTCCAGCTTGGCGAGACGGTGCGCGCCGAGGCCGGGGATGAGGTGGTGGTAGACGGCGACGCGGTAGCCGTCGATGGTGTTCTCCCCCACGTGTGGTGCGGCGATGTTCTCGGCCCAGTGGGTCAGCCAGGTGGTGACGGTCCAGGTCTGCCCGGCCTTGCCGACGGTGCCGGAGTCGCGCTTGCGCTCCGGTTCGCGGACCGCCTTGGTGGTCTCGGCGCGGGTCTTGCGCTTGACGTGGCGCCGGGGTGCCGCAGGGGCGGCGGGGCCGGCCATGGGCCGGTGTGACCCAGGAGCGCCGGAAAAAGAAGCCGCGCCCAAGGGCAGAACCTTCAGGGGCGCGGTCGGCATTCCGATAGGCCCCGCAGACCTCACCTGTCAGCGCCGAAGGGCCTCCACCGGCTGGATGCGCGAGGCCCGCCAGGCCGGATAGAGGCCAGCCAGCACGCCGGTGACCAGCCCGACCAGCGGGGCGGCGGCGACGGTTGCGGGGTGCACGACCGGCGTCCAGTCCCGGGCCACAGCGACGGCGACCACCGTCACGGTGCCCAGGCTGGTGCCCACCAGGCCGCCAAGGGTGCCGAGGGCTCCGGACTCGGCCAGGAACTGGGCGGTGATGTGCCGGGCGCGGGCGCCCAAGGCGCGGCGCAGCCCGATCTCGCCGGTCCGCTCCAGCACCGCGACCAGAGTGGTGTTGGCGATGCCGACCGCGCCGATGATCAGGCAGATCCCGGCCAGCAGCAGAAAGAGCTGATTCAGGTCGGAGCCCACGGTCGAGCGCAGGGCCTTGGGGTCCGGGGGCGGGATGGCCTTGAAGTACTCGGGGTGGTCGGGGCGCAGCGCGGTGGCCGCTTCGGTGGCGACCTGCTGGGCGGCGCCCAGGTCGGTGGCGATCAGCATGCCGGACTCGGTGGGGTCGGGGGCGCCCCAGATCTGCTCGGCGGTGGTGCGCGGGACGGCGACGGAGAGCAGCAGGTCGGCCTTGCGCTCCACATCGTCGACGATACCGACGACGGTGAACGACTCCTCGCCGATGAACAGCGCGGGATGGGTCTCCAGGGTGGTGATGCCCAGTCGGCTCGCGGTTCCCGCGCCGATCACGGCGACCCGGCCGGCCTTGGCCATCCGCTCGTCGTACAGCCGCCCCTCGGCCAGGGTCGGCACGGCGGCCTTCAGGACGCCGGGCGAGGCTGCGACGACATCGATCCGCTCGCCTCCGGCACTGTCGCCGATGGGCGCGGAGCGGACGCTGCCCGCCCGGTCGTCCCGTACGGTCCAGTAGACCCCCGCGGCCTTGACCCCGTTCACCCTGCGCATCCGGGCGTCGGCATCCTCGGGGAAGGCGGGCCCGGTGAGCTGGTCGGGGTCGTCCACCGTCTCCTCGATCGTCACCTCTGTGGCGGTCAGGGCGTTGAACCGGGCGTCGATCTGGGACGAGGTGGTCGCGGTCAGTCCGAGGATCGCCACGAACGTGCCGACGCCGAGCACCGTGCCGAGCGCGGTCAGCGCGGAGCGGGCGGGCCGCTGCAGCATCCCGGCCGTGGCCTCGGCGAGCAGGTCGCGGGGGGTGAAGACGGAGGGTATGACGCCGGTGGCGGCGCGTGCACGCCGGATGCGCAGCTTCACACGGCCACCTGCTGCTCACGAAGGACACCGTCGCGGATGGCTACGGTGCGGGCACCGCGGGCGGCCACCTCCGGATCGTGCGTGATCAGCAAAATGGTCATCCCGTCGGTGTGCAGTTCGTCCAGCAGCTCCAGGACCGCCCCGGCGTTGGCAGTGTCGAGATTGCCGGTGGGCTCATCGCACAGCAGCAGAGAGGGGCCGGCGGCCAGTGCCCGGGCGATGGCGACGCGTTGGCGCTCACCGCCCGAGAGCCGGGTGGGCAGCGAGTCGATGCGGTGGCCGAGGCCCACGCGGACCAGGGCGTCGCGGGCGCGCGGGGCCCGCTCGGCGTGGGGGACGCCGTTGTAGACCATGGCCAGAGTGACGTTCTCCAACGCCGAGCGGTGCGGCAGCAGATGAAAGGCCTGGAAGACGAAGCCGATGCGACGACCGCGCAGCGCGGTTCGATCGGCGTCACACAGCGCGCCGGTGTCGTAGCCGTCGAGGAGGTACGTGCCATGGGTGGGGGCGTCCAGCAGCCCGGCTATGTTGAGGAAGGTGGACTTGCCCGAGCCCGAAGGCCCGACGACGGTAACGAAATCCCCCGGCTCGACGAGCAGTTCACATGGCTTGAGGGCAGGCACGGGCGGCGGCCCCGGGTAGGTGAGGCCGACCTGGCGGAACTCGATGACCGGCGTCACTGCCCCGCCGCCCCCTTCTTCACACCCACGATGACCTGCTCGCCCTTGGCCAGCCGGGCAGCCCCCACCGGCTCCACGGCGACGAAGCCGTCGCCCGCGGTGCCCGTGCGCACCTCCACCCGACGCCGCTCGTTGTCCGGCTGGAGCACCGTGACCGTGGTCCGGCCGTCGGCGCCCGCGGTGAGCGCGGTGATCGGCACGACCAGGGCCTTGCCGTCGGTACGGGCCGCTTCGATGGTCAGCCGCACATCCTGCCCGGCCAACCGGGCATCCAACGCCTTGTCCGGATCGACCCGCAGCAGATAACCGCTCTGTCCCGGCGCCGCCGACGCCCCGCCGTCCGGCTCGCCCTCGCCGCCGCCACCCCCGCTGCCGCTGTCCGGCGCAGTCAGCGAATCGGCCAGCGAACCCACCTTCGCCTGTGCCTCGATGCCGGTCAGCTCCGAGTAGATCTGCACCCGCTGCCCCTTGCGCACCAGGCCCTTCTGGTGCTCCTGCAGATAGGCCTGTACCGCGAGCTTCCCGCCGGACACCGTCAGCATCGTCCCGTCCACGGGCGCACCCACGTGTCCCGGCACCGCGTCCACCCGGGCGGGAAAGCCCTGCAGGAAGACCACTTCGCCGGCCGGCAGCCGAGGACCCGACGCGGCCTGCGCGGCAGCCAGCTCATCCCGCGCCTCATCCAGATCATCCTGCGCGTACTGCACCGCATGCGCCGACCCCTTGCCCTCGGCGTCCTTGGCCTCCTCCAGCGCCCGCTCAGCCGCCGTTACCGCACTCTCGGCCGACTTCAGCCCTTTCCCGTCGTCGCCCACAGCCGGCAGCGGGTCGTAACCTATCGCGGCGTAGAAGGCGTTGAGGGCGGCCTTGGTCCCTGCTCCGAAGGTCCCGGCGGTATCGCCGCCCGTGCTGTGTCCCAGGGCCTGCAGCGCCTCCTGCAGCTGCTTCACGTCGTCGCCTTCCGCGCCGGGCTTGAGATCGCGGTAGACGGGTATCCGCCCGGGCAGGGCGAACACCGGCCGCCCCGAGACCTCGAGCAAGACCTGCCCGGCCTTCAGCCGATCGCCCTGCTTGACCGGCAACTTGGTCACGACGGGTGCGGCACCGTCCTCCCCGCCGGCCACCTGCGGCGCCACATCCACACTCTGTCCGGCGACGACCTGCCCGCGCACGATCACCGACGACGTCAACACCCGGTATTCCACCGTTGACGTCAGCACCGACCGCTCCGGCGGCCTCGCCTCCGCCGCCGCCTGCGAAGGCGACTTGATCAGCGTGGAGGCCACCACTCCGGCCCCCGCGAGCAACACCGCCCCACCCGCGACAGCGGCGATCCAACGGCGCCTACGCGCAAGCCCGCCGGCCGGACCTCCGCCTGCGGCGGCGGTCTCCCCGACCTCCTGCGTCGTCTTTACAACGGGTTCGTCCCCAGCATCCGGTTGTGCGGTCACTTCGTCACATTTCCTCGTCGCACCCTGCAGACCTGCTTCACCGTGTCCTGCCGGGGTCGGTCAGCCGCCGACGACGGCGTCGTCGTCCGGGCCAGGGCTGCACTTCTTCAGGGCCGCTTTGAGGGCGTCGTTGTCGCTGTTCTTGGCCCTGTTGTACGTGGTGAAGCCCTCGGCCTTCATGCACGCGACGAAGGCCGGGTCTGCCTTCGCTGTCTCGCCGTCGTCCTCGGAGGTCTCCGGCGCCGGCAGGAGAGCCGCACACTTGCTCTCGGCCTTGGTCAGCACCGCCCCGTCCCCGCCGGCCTTGACCACACGGAGTTCACCGTCGGGGGTGGTCTCGATCTTGACCCCGTTCTTCTCCAGGCACCCGTAGTAGTCACGCTCGGAGTCGCTCGCCGCCGAGGGCTCCCCACTTGCCGCGGGCCTCGTGCTGGAATCGCTCCCACTGCCCGCGTTGTCCCCCTCGGCACCGCCACATCCGGCCAGGACAGCGGCTGCGAGCAGTGCTGCGCACAGTGATTGCGTGACGCGGGTGGGGGAGGGCATGAGTAACTCCGTTTTGCTGAAGAGAGGGGGGTGGCGGCGTAGCCGCTCCGCGGCACGTCACGCCCAGCCGTCTTCCCCCGGGATCGTCCGCCGCAGGACGGGTCCAACCGCGACTGACCCCACCACGTGGCGAGAGCCGCCGTCTACTGGCCCAAGGGACAGTAGACGGAGCTTGCCTGTCGATCTGTAATAACTCGGCACGCATCGAAACAACTGCACGCGCAACAGCACCTGTGTATTAAGGAGTTCTCGATGACCCACCTCACCCGCCGCGTAGCCACAGTCGCGCTGGCCATCTCCGCCCTCGGCGGCTTCGGTCTGGCTACCGCCGGCACAGCGGCAGCAGCTCAGGTCGCCTACGACGGCTATCTGGACGCTGAGGAGATCGGCTTCTTCTACAACTCGAACCAAGCCGGCTGCGTCTTCGACCTGTACGACAAGGACCTCAACTTCAACAACGACTATTTCAAGGCCTACCCGACCTCCGCCTCGTGCAACGGCAAGGGACAGGTCGTCGGCAACAACACGGCCTCCTACTGGAACCGCAGTGGAGACCAATGGTGGGTCCACACCGGCCCCAACGCCGGAGGTACGTACGAGGGCTCGATTCCCGCCTATTACATCGGTAACGCGAGCGCCAACTTCAAGAACAACATCGAGTCGGCCTGCTGGGTGGTCCCGAACTGCGGAAACTACTGATCGCGCCGGGCGGCACATGCCCGAGCTCTCTCAGCCCGCTGTCCCACCTGCCGTTATCAGGCAGGTGGGAGCGGTTCCCCCACGCTACCCGCACGACGACCGCGAGGATCCCCGCATGGCTCTCCCAGGCCGATTCCTGGCCGCCACCTGTCTGATGAGCGTTGCCGCCCTGACCCTCAGCGGCTGCGCAGGCAAGGAGACCGCAGCCGGCGCTGCGGGAAAGGAGCCGGCCATCGGAAGCTTCGAGAAATTGAGCAGCACCGAAGGCCTGGAATTCCCCATCGCGGCATACGCGGCCACCCCCGATCAGCAGTTGCAGCTGAAAAAGGCCCAGAATCGCCTGATCGAGCAATGCATGAAGCGCTTCGGCTTCGATTACGTCCTCCCCGCCCCGACACCTCCGAGCGGGGATGACTCGAACTCACGGGTCTTCGGGCTGGCCAACGCGGAGGACGCCGCCCAGTTCGGCTACGCGAGCCCTGACCGGGCAACCGACCCGGCACCCGTCAAGAGACAGTCGCAGGCCGCTCTCAGCAGAACCGGCCAGACGGTGCTCAACGGGGTGGACCCCGTTGCCGAGGCTGCGGCGAAGGCAAAGGGCAAGGCAGCTGCCCCCACCAACCAACCCATGTCGCAGGCCGAGGCGGAGAAGGCGCCGGGCACCGGCGTCATCGTCAACGGCAAGGAGGTGCCCGTCGGCGGCTGCGGTCGCGAGTCGGCTCTTAAGCTGTACTCCCCGACTCCCGGATCCCTCGACATCCTCTACGTCTTCAATCTGGGCGGTGAGGCCGAGTCCAGGGCGCTGAGGGACTCCCGGGTGAGGAAGGTCACGACCAAGTGGTCGCAGTGCATGGCTGATTCGGGCTTCACCACCTCCAGTCCCGACAACGTCCAGTCGGACCTGGGCCTGGAGGGGGGCAAGCTCTCCAGCCCCGAGGCCATCACGATCGCCAAAGCGGACGTCGCCTGCAAGACGAAG
Organism: Streptomyces sp. NPDC056231; assembly: GCF_048270745.1. Classification (NCBI taxonomy): domain Bacteria; kingdom Bacillati; phylum Actinomycetota; class Actinomycetes; order Kitasatosporales; family Streptomycetaceae; genus Streptomyces; species Streptomyces sp. NPDC056231. The sequence goes on from NZ_JBLVKW010000003.1 coordinate 92,858, forward strand.
GTCAACTACATCGGCATCCGCTACGCCGTGCAGACCGCGTACGAGAATTCTCTGGTGGAAGAGCACGCCGAGACCCTCGCCCTGTTCAAGCAACAGACCCAGGACCGGCTCCGCCTCGCAGCACAACTCAACAGCTGATCGGGTCAGTTACGATCCAGGCACATCAGGATTGCGCGGGCTCTGGCCGCCCGTGCGGCTCTTGAAATCCGGGGGATTCATGTGTTCTGTTGACCGGGTGGGCGGGGACTGCTTGCTGGACGGGGACGGTGGTGCCTCGGCAGCGGGGGACTTACTCCTCCGCGCGCTCGCCCTCGATCCACCACTCACCGGGACCGAGGAGAAGGTCCTTGACCTGCTGCGGGGTGGGCCGACCAATGCGGAGATCGCCACCCACCTGGGTATCGCGACCCGTACTGTGAAGTTCCATGTGTCAAACCTGCGTATGAAGCACTGCGGGCTCTCCCGCCTCCAGCTCTGCCTGCTGGCCACGTTGCGCCGACTGGACCCTGTGGTGGCCGCGACCACCGTGGGACCAACCGATCAGAATGGAACAACCCCCGCCCCAGGGTCGCCGAGGATCTCGGGATCACGCCGAAGGAGCTGGCGGGAGGTGGTCCCGCTGCATCTGGAGTCCTGGACGGAGATTCTGGAGCAGGCTCACGCGGAGGTGGATGCCGCGCGGGAGCGAGTCGAGCGGGCCCGGGTGGGGCGTGGGGAGCTCATGTCAGTGCTGGCCGAGGAAAGCCCGGTGAATACGCCGGTTTCCGTGCCGTCTGGTGGTGAGATGGCTGCCGCCGTGGGTTCGAGCGGCTTGGGCGCGGGGCATGGCGAGAGGCCGCCGGTGTGGCGGTCGGGCATGGACGAGGAGGTGCTCAGCGGCGTGTATCAGGAGGTGTTCGCCGCTGTGGTGGCCGCTTCGGGCCCGGTGAACGGGGTGGAGCTGACGCGGGCGGTGGGCCGGGAAGCGGAGATCAAGAACGAGGTGGAGAAGATCCGTCACCGTGCCTACGTGCTGGAGAAGCGGGGCTGGCTGGTGCGGGCGAAGGACGGGCGGTTCATGCCCGCGCCCGGGGCAGTCGGCCGGGGCATTTCTCCGGCCAGCGCGGAGCGTCTGCGGCCAGGCGCCGGGACAGCCTGATCACGGCGCCCCAGAGGAACCGCCCCTCGTGCGGCGGCTCGGTGTCGCGGGCTGGCGGCCCGGTGACATCAGCGTCTGACATCAACGTCGGCACACACGACCCCGAAGCCCCCCAGAGTGATCCTGGGGGGCTTCGGGCATCCACATCTCCATCAGGTCGAGTCTCTCCGGCCGAGGGTGTCAGAGCAGCCACTGGAACCTGCCCGGTTGCAGGTGGCGGTGGTTTCCCGAAGATTCAGAGACTCAGGGCAATGGCGGCGGCGATTCCGCCGAGGCCCAGGGCAAAAGCCCCCTCGGCCCAGCCGCCGGCACCCCAACGGAAGAACCGGTCCAGGGCCAGGCGCCCGGGACCGATGGTGGCGATGGCCAAGGCGACGACAGCGATGCAGACGCTGTACTCCACACCGCCGCTGGTCTCCCACAGGCCGTGGGCACCGGTCACGGTTGCCATGGCGTTGATCATCACGCCGATCAGGGCGGCGGCCGCGAGCGGGGTGAGCAGCCCTGCGGCCAGACCGAGACCGCCGAGGAATTCGGACAGACCGCAGATCGCGGCGAAGATCTTCCCCGGTCGGTAGCCGAGGGCGGCGAATCCTGTGCCAGTCGCCGTCAGGCCCGTGCCACCGAAAATCCCAAACAATTTCTGAGCGCCGTGCCCGGCCATCAGCAGTCCGAATGTCAGCCGGATGAGCAGAAGTCCCCAGTCGGCGGGGGAGGACCCCAGCACGGCGGTGGTTCGCTCTGCCGTTTCCGCAGGGGCAGAAGCCGGGTGCCTGTAAACCTTCGCTATGTAACTCTTCGTATCCATGGGATGCTCCGGTGAGCACGTGATCGGTGTGCTTCCCCAGTCCGGACCAGGCGCCGAGCCACTGATCGATGGCGAGCACCCCCTCGAGATCGCGGAAGTCCTGCAGGCCGCGGTCTGCCTCCCGCCGGCTCACCGCCCGCAGGCAGTTCCTGGTTCCGAGGGGTCCTGGGCCACGCCGTTGGCGCGTGGTTCGACGCAGCATGAGACCGGGCGAGGGGCGAGCACCGCGATTGGGGCGAGCCCGCGATGAGCGCGCCCCCTTGGGTGCCGGCGGCGACCACTACAGGCGCACGATGATCACAACAAATCCGCCGTCGAATCGGTGGTCGAAGCGGTGGCCGAAGCGGAACCCGCCGTGGTCGAAGCAGCCCCAGTCGTCGCCGAAGCACCGGCTGGTGGTCACATGGGTGTGCACGGCAGGGGCTGCTGCCGCTGCCGTGCCGGCCGCGCCGATCGCAGCGCCGCCGGCCATCAGAATGGCGGCTGACGTCGCAACGAGACGCCTAGCGCCTTTTGCTCACATGATGAATGCACTCTTCCTTCCGCTGCGTCGGCCCGTGCGGCCGGGCCGACGCGGTCCTGTCGGCACGGAACGGATGACCGCGGCCGCAAGGGAGCGGCACGGTCGTGGGCGTCGCCTCCCGCGCGGGCGAGGAGCACGTCTCGCATCCAAGATCCCCGCTGCACGGGAACCAGCCGACCAGGGACGTATCCCAGGTTGCAGCCGTAATTCGGTTACGTAAGCGGCGCCCTTTTGGATTGCCGATTCGGCGGAAAACCGTGTGGCATGGCCTGCCGGAATGCCATCAGAGACTCGGCGTGACAGCGGCACCGATACCGCCGAGTCCGATGGCCCGGCAGAGCAACGCCTGACATCCAGCGTTGACATCAACCGCGAACGCCTCGCCGCCCACGACGTCTCCGACCAGCCCACCGCCGCCGGTACCAGCACCCCCCGCCCGTGGCACCAGGCCGACACCGTCCTGCGACCACGACTCACCCGTCGCCGACAGGTGCTCCAGCGATGAACCTGCAGCGTCAGGAGTCTCCAAGGATCGACCTGATAAGGGTGGGCCGATGAGCAGGCAGGTGCCCGCGCGAACAGCGCCCGGTCGTGGTGCCGCGCCACTGCGCTCTCTCAGCTGATGGTGACGACGCGGGCCCAGTGCGGCGGAGCGTCCGGGGCGTAGTCGGGGTTTTCCTCGTCCACTGCGCTCGCCGGACGGGGGAAGAGACCGACGACGGTGCGGCAGGGTGGCTGTGCGGAGGGCCAGGGCGTCTGACCATCCGTCAGAGCGACGATCACGTCCGGTCGGGGCCGGGAGCGGAGCGCCCGGGCGAAACCGGAGCGCAGATCCGTTCCCCCGCCGCCGACCAGTGCGATGTTCTCGGCGCGGCAGAGCGGAACGGCGACCCCGGCCGCCGCGTCGCAGGAGATCACCGACACCAGGTCGCGCCGCCCGCCCACCGCCCGCGAGATCGCCGCCACCTCCAGCAGCGCGCTGCCCAACTCGGCGTCGCTCACCGACCCGGAGGTGTCGATCACGATGCAGACCCGGGGCGGCATACGGCGCAGGCTCGGCAGCAGCGCCCCGGGAACAGCGGCCGATCGGCGGGACGGACGCCGGTAACTGTGGTCCTCGCCCACTCCCGACGCACCCGCCGCGGAGCGGACCGCCGCCGCCAGCAACTGCCGCCACGGCTGCGGTGGATGGAACGCCTCGTCCGCCCACCGGCGCCATCCCTCCGGAGCGTCGCCCGGCCGGCCCTTGATCCCCTCGGCGACCCGGAAGCGGACCGCGTCCCGCTGCTGCCTGCTCAGCCCGTATGCCCCGTCGGGCCCCAGCTCCCACGGCCGGTCCTGCCCGTCGGCACCACTTCCGCAGTCCAGCCAGGCCAGGTCCGCGGAGGGCCCGGACATCGAGGCCGTCCGCAGGTACTCCTCCATCAGCAGCCCGTCGGGCAGCCGCAGCAGCGATGGGAGCACCGCCCCGGCAGGCAGGGGCAGACCGTCACCGTAGATGTCGTCGTTGATCTCGAAGTCGGCCGCGATGTTCCGCCGCAGCCGCTCGCCAGGCCCGTGCTCCTCGTGCTCCCGCGCATACCGCTCGCTGCGCCCGTGGTGGTCTCGGAGCAGGTGGGAGACCTCGTGCACCCAGACGCCCGCCAGCTCCTCCACCGGGGTGCCCGCCACGAAGCCGGGGGAGACGTAGCAGCGCCAGTGCGCGTCCACCGCCATCGTCGGCACTGAACGGTCCTCCATCACGTGCAGCGCGAAGAGTGCGCCGGCCAGGTAGGGGCGGACCTTCACCGCATGCAGCCGAGCGGCCAGCAACTTCTCCATGTCCAGAGGGAGTCCGGGCCGGCCGTACGGCCCACCGGAGCCGGCCGGCGGCCTCGGCACAGTGGCCCGCACCGGGCGCGGCGGCGAGGGCCGGGACATCGGGCGCGGCACTGGGTGCGGGCCTGGGCGCTTTGCGGCCCCCGTCATCGGCGCGCCCCCGTCGTACGCTCGGCGTCGGCCATCGCCGCGGCCCGCCCCACCGACTGGTCCGCCAGCCGGGCGAGACCGATCACCCCGGCCAGCCGCTCCACCGCCTCCGGCACCTCCCAGTCGTCGCGCCGCAGCGCGGCCAGCGCCGTCGCCGGGGCGACCAGCAGGTCCGGGACGCCGGTCTCCAGTGCCCGGACCAGCACCGCCCAGGCCGCCTCCCACCGCGCCTGCTGCGGCCGCGCCCCTACGGCGGCCACCACCGCTTCCAGCGCGGCCTGCCGTAGATCGCCCCGCACCGGCAGCTCGGCGGAGGCCGGATCGGCCAGCAACGACTCCGGGTCCGGCAGTTCCATACGGTCCAGATGGGCGAGGAGTTCGAGCCCTGGCCCGTCCCCCACCGCGCCTCTCACCAGCAGCGCCAGCACTTCCCGGGAGACGGAGGCCGCCGTGCCGAAGGCCAGGAGGGTCAACGCGGCCTCCCAGCTCCGGGGCGAGGGCCAAGCACCGCCGCGCCGCGTCTCGGTGCTCGGCAGCCGGTGGATCAGCGTCGGCCGGGCTTGCAGGAAACCGCAGACTGCGCGCCGGGCGTAAGCCACCGCCTCTGGCAGCCGCTCCGGCACCAGCCGGGGAAGCTCCGCCCGGGGCCAGATCCCGCCCAGTCCGCGCACCACCACTTCCCGGTCGTGCACCCAGTACAGATGCACGAACCGGTTCGCCAGCGGCGGGCTCAGCTCCCACCCGTCCGCCGCCGACGCGCGCGGATTGGCGGCGGCCACGATCCGTACTCCCGGCGGCAGTTGCAGCGCACCAACCCTCCGCTCCAGAACAACCCGGAGCAGCGCGGCCTGGACGGCCGGGGTGGCGGTGGAGAGTTCGTCCAGGAAAAGCAACCCCCGCCCGGCCCGGACGAGTTCAACGGCCCACTGCGGCGGCGCCATCGGCACCCCCTGCACCGTCGGGTCGTCGCCGACGATGGGCAGCCCGGAGAAGTCGGTCGGCTCGTGGACGCTGGCGATCACGGTCGTCAGCGGCAGGTTGAGGGACGCGGCGAGCTGCGTCAGGGCCGCGGTCTTGCCGATGCCCGGCTCGCCCCACAGCAGCACGGGTAGATCGGCCGCGACAGCCAGGGTGAGCGCTTCGAGCTGCTCGTCGGGGCGCGGCTCGGTGGTGGTCGTCCGCAGCAGGGCCAGGAGGTCATCGGCGAGGGCGAGGTGGGCGCCGGTTCCGGTTCCGGATGCGTCGGCGGGAGTGGGTACGGGCGCACCGACGGCCGGGAGCGGAGCGGGCAGGAGGGTACTGGAGGTCATGGGCATCACCTGGGGTGGGATGAGGGAACGGAACGGGACGGCGCGTCCCAAAGGTGGTGGGGTTGTGCGGCGCGGAACGCGCAGTGCGAGCGCGGGACGTAGGTGGGGCAGCCGGTCAGACGATCGCCCGGTAATCAGGTTCAGGTCAGGCCGGTACGGGGCCGTGCCCGGCTGCTCCGCTTGAGGCCCATTGCGGCAGGCGTACGGCGATCGAGCCGGGGCCGGTGGCCCGTCTCCGCGTGCCCCAAGCCTGAGGCGTTCCCGCCCCCGACCGCACCGGCAGCGGGGTGCACGGCGACCAGCCCCGAGCGGAAAAGTCCGTGGTCGATGCGGCGGGCCGCAGCCGACTCCAGCTCCTCCCGGAGCGGCCCGTCGCGCAGGACCGCACCGGGACCGAGCAACCCCTCGACCACGTTCAGCGCCCCGGTGACGTCACCGTGGCCGAGCCGCTCCCGGACCGCGGGCAGTGCCTCGGGTTCGCGGTGCACCGCGTCGATCGCCCGCAGGCAGGGCAGCGAGGGCCCGCCGAGCGCCACCAGCAGCTCCTCCCGGCGCAATTGTGCCGGGGCATGATCGATCGCCGTCAGTGCCCCGTCCCGCAGCGCGATCCGGTGGACCTCGCCCCGGCACTCCACCCGGTGCGGGTCGCCGGGCTGGGGGGCGGAGCCAGCCGCCGGTCCCGAACCGGCCGCCGCCACCGAGGCAGCCACCGCCAATGCTGTGGCGACGAGCGGATGCAGCCGATCGGACGCGACCAGCCCGGCCCGCAGCAACTCCAGATCCGGAAGGACCCTGGCCGCCGCCTCCGGCAGCACCGGAAGCGCTGCGACCTCCTGCGGCGGCAGCGCCTCCCGGAGCGGCCGAAACGTCGGGGCATGGCTGTCGTCGGGGGCGACGAGTTCGAGCACGGCGCGGCTCCGCGTACCGAGCCGCACGGTGAAGGCACCGCGAGGGCGGCCCTCGGCTCCCAGCAGCAGCTCGGCCTCGGCGGCCCACCGTGCCGTCGCCCACGAGCAGTCGTGGACGGCGGACCGATCGGGCAGGTCTGGCACGTCCGGCCGGGCGAGCGTGTAGGGCCGGTCGGGCGGCGCCAGGAACGGCGCCCCGCCCGCACCACACCGCCACGCCAGTTCGCCGCACCGCCCGGAGTCCCAGAGATGCTGGTGCAGGTCGAGCCGGAAACGCCGGTCGGGATGCGGGTGCGGATGGTGCCTCGGAGCGCCGATCCCGGACTCCTCCCACAGAGCCAGGGACATCCGCTGTCCGGCGTCCGCCCAGGCCGGCGGTGTCCGCACCACTAGCTGCAACGGCGTGGCTCCGGAACTCCGGTAACGGCTCAGGGAGATGGTCAGGCCGGGCCGGAGCCGTCCGTCGGGGGCGATCCGGGGCATGTGCCAGCGAAGCAGATCCGGCGCCAGCCGACGCAGATCCGCACGAAGGCGGGTGACGAGCTCGGTGCCGTGGCGGTCGCGCACGGCGCGCAGATCGAGATCGGTGTCGACCCGGGCAGCGGCGCAGGCACCCGCCCAGTCACCGACCGCACGCCGTGCGGTCGCGGTCTCGATCATGGACGGCGGCACGGCGTACTCGCGCACGCGCTGCCACATCAACAGGTGGGCCGGAATCGTGTTCGCGAAGTGATGTGCCATCAGCACTCACCTTGCGCGAACGATTCCCCCGATCCGTACGAGGAGTTGTTCTTCATCCTCGGCATCATAGGCACCGCGCTGAGGATCTGTCAGTCCCCTTCGACCGCCCATCACCCCCTTCCTCGACGCACGCCGCAACGCCCGGAGTGGCGCGGCGCGTACCGCCTCGCCGCCCGTTACGGACCGTGCGGATGCCTCTGACAGCGTCAGGTACCTACCCATCCGCGCAGCCCAAGACCGACACCCGGGGCGTGCCGCACCGGCCTGTATGACCCGGCGTGGGCATGCGAACACCCGGTTGCCCTGCCAACCGACGGGTCGCGCGGCCGGGGGCCAACCGGCGGCCAGCCTGAGCCCGGGCCGCGTCAGCGGCAGAGAGCAGTTGAGGGGGCCGGGGCCTTCTCGGCGCGGCTCTTGATCCATTCCGCGGTCCGCTCTCGCGGATGCTTCGGTATCCATCGCGATATACTTGCTGTGCAAGTTGATATCTCAGGAGGTGTCCGAATGAGCCGAACAGTGATCGACCTCGATGACGAGCTACTGGCCGACGTGGCTCAGGCGCTCGGGACCGGCACCAAGAAGGAGACGGTCAACACTGCTCTGCGTGAGGTGCTCGAGAACCGCCGACGGGCCCTCGCTCTCACCAGGCTGCGGGCGGCAGCGGGCGACGGAGGCTTCGACCTGGATCTCTTCGAGGACAAGAGGGACTACCGACGGTGAGCGCGGCGCAGTTCCTGATCGACACCAGCGCGCTCGCCCGGTTCCTCCGCGGCGACGCCGAACAGTACGGCTGGGACCAGGCCGCCGCGGCAGGGCTCATCGCAACCTGCCCGATCACCGAACTGGAGTTCTTCTACAGCGCCCGCTCCGCGGCAGATCGCGCACAGGGCGTCGAGGACATGCGGCTGCTGTTCGGCCGGGTGCCCGTCGGTGACCGCGCGTACGACCGCGCCTGGCAGGTCCAGGAACTGCTGACCCAGCGTGGTCAGCACCGCAGTGCGGGCGCGGTGGACCTCGTCGTTGCCGCCACCGCGGAACTTCAAGGACTGACCCTCCTGCACCGCGACCACGACTTCGAATGCATCGCCGCAGTCACCGGTCAAGCCATGCAGTGGTACGGCCCGGCGGCCGGCAAATGAACGCGCGCCCGGTCTCAGTTCTGGTCTCATTCGCAGGCGTACACCACGGTTCGGCGAGTCTGTAGCCGCCGGCTCCGCCTCAGAGCCTGTCGGGACGCCCGTGACCGTTGCCGAACCACCGGGCGAACCTTTGGAAAGCGTGTTGGGGGCAACCCCTCGCGAGTTCGAACCTCGTATCCTCCGCCAGTACCTCACCAGGCACGATGCCGAAGGGCCCCTGGAGTCCGCCCTCGCAGTAGGGCCCTTCGACGTTGTCCGTCTCAGTTTTTCTTCGGTGCCGGGCGGCGCCCAGAGCGCGTCCCCGGCTTGCTGAGCGACCTTGCGGAGCATGGTTCCCGTCACATGCATGTACCGGGCGCGCATCCGCGCCGCTGCCCCAGGCGCCCAACCCGTGATCGAGTCGATCACCACGTCCGGGACGCCGAGGATCAGGAGCACGGTGGCCGCGGTGTGCCGAACGTCATGCAGGCGGCCGTCTCGTACGCCCGCGTTCCGGAGAAGCCGCTTCCTGACGTGGAATCAGGCGTTCGGACTCAGCGGCCCGCCGATCGGCGAGGCGAAGACGTAGCCTTTGCCCTCGCCGTCGGCGCCGGCCGCGACCCGTCTCGCTCCTGGGCTTCCTGGTGCAGGCGTTTCACGGCGCACAGCAGGGTCGGCCCGGTGCGTGTGCGGGTTCGTGGATCACTTAAGGACGTTGAGGAAGTTGGTGGCGTCGTTGACGAAGTACACGGCGTCACGGTCCAGGTCCACCGCCAGGCCGAACAACGCACCCGCGCCGGGCGGGGAGCCGCTCTTGTCGAGTTGCCGGAAGGCCACTTGGCGGCCCCTGGGTGTGGTCTCGACGATGTTGCCGTCACCGCTGTTGACGGTCAGGATGTGGCCGTTGGGGGCGATGGCAAGGCCGAGGGGGCCGTTGAGTTTGCAGTCGCTGCTGACGACCCGGCCGGTGCCGGCGCTGGATTTCCGGGTCAGCGCGCGCGGGATGACGGTGATGCGGTTCTTGACCGTGTCGGCGACATAGAGCGAGCCGTCCTTGGCGAGGCCGACGCCGGTCGGGCCGATCACCAGGGCGGCGGGGTCGGTCTTCTGGGCGAAGCCCGATCCGATCATGGTGGTCTTCACCCGCTTCGGCGGCTGGTTGCCATGACGCTTGAGGGTGATGCGCAGGACGGTGCCCCGGTCCACCTCGTCGCCGCCGCCCGCCACGGTGCCGTTGAGCACGTTGGTGACAAACAGGTCGGTACGGTCGCCGCGGCTCGTGGCGGTCATGTCCCACGGTCCGTTGATGCCGCCTCCGGCGAGTGTCCTGCGGACCCTGCCGTGGCTGTCCAGCACCAGCAGGCAGCCTGCCTGAGCGGTTGCGGAGGTGCCGTCGGTGGTCGGCAGACTGCCGACCACCACCCACCCGCCGGGCAGGATGCTCAGGGCGGTGGTGAGCCCCACACCGCCGGGGCATGGGCCGGGCAGATGGTCCGGGTCGATCTGGGCGAACAGCTTGGCGGTGCCGCGCGGGCTGATCTGGACCAGGGTGGTGCCCGTGCCCTGCAGGTTCTGGTTGTTGTTGAAGTTGCTGACCAGCACGTTGCCTTTGTGGAGCTTCCCGGAGTCGCGCGGGACCACGGCCGTGCCATAGGGGTTCTCGTCGCCGTTCGCGGGGACCGTGGAGGAGATCTCGCGCACGGTGTGCAGGCGGCCGAGGAACGTCCCGCCGGCTGCGGCAGTACCTGCCGCAGCCGTTACTCCGATGGCTACGGCGGCTGTCAACGCGGACAGCCCTCGCACCACTGGTGACAGAAAGTTAGTTCTCATGAGCGTTACGTTAAATGTGATGATGAGATTCGGTACACACGGACATGCACTGTTCCGGGGATTTCGCCCCATCGGTCGCTGAAGCCCGCAAAAGTGCAGAATGCCTGCCCACCTCCCTCACTGCGGACTGCCCGATCCTGCGGACCAGAAGGCGCCCATGCCGTGCCGGACGCGTGCCAGGTTGTGCGGGGACCGCGGGGAACACCGGGGGCCTGGCCCACACCACCGCCCCCGAGATCGCCGCCCTGGTCCTCGACACCACCGACCACATCACCACCACCCGCAAGGCGGACGTGTGGTCGCTCGGCGGTTTGGGCCTTCGTCCTGCCGCCGCGCCTCGGGCATCGCTGTCGCCCCGGGATACGCGCGGTCAGGGGGCGGGAGCCAGAAGCCGTCGCAGGGTGGTCGGTGTGTGGCCGAGGTACTGGCGCATGGTCCGGGTGAGGTGAGCCTGGTCGGCGTAGCCGAGATCGGCTGCGAGGTTGCTGAGACTGGTCTCGCCGGCCTCCAGGCGGTCGAGGGCGCGGCCGATGCGAACGCGGTGGCGGTAGCGAGTCACCGAGACGCCGAGTTGGCGCGGGAACGCCCGGCTCAGGCGGTACGGGGAGACACCGCGCGAATCGGCCAGCGCGAACAGTGTGTCCGCGGCCGGGTCTCCTTCGGCGATCGCCTCGCGGGCAGCCGCCACGAGACTCCGATCGCGCTCGACTGACGCATTTCCGGACGGAGTCGGTCCGGCGGCAGTGCGGCGGATCGCCTTCGACAGCAGGCCAGCAGCTCCTCGGCGACCGCGTAGTCGGTGTCGTCCGAGCGGGCGGCAACGAGGAGACGCCGGTGGGCCAGGTCGAGTCTCGGGTCGGTGGAGAGCGTCTGCACAGTCGGTCCCGCGCTGTCCCCGGCCAGGGAACGCCACAGCTGCGGCGTCACGCTGATCGATGTGCAGACGTCTCCCCCGGCAGGGTGAGCGAAGCTCTCCTCCTCGCCCGGAACGCCCACGTAGGCCAGGGTCGTGTCGATGTCGGCGGGAACGCCGGCGGCCATCCTGCGGAACCGCCCGTGGCGACAGAAACGACGGTGAGCACCCTTCGAACGCTACGCGCCGGGTCTGACAGCCGCGCAAGGATGTTCAAGACCCGGGCAGGGCTGCCGGGCGAGGCTCCTCACCGAAGCCCGTTCGGCTTCCGGTCGTTCACGATTCTGGAGTTCGCTCATGCCCGTTCTCGAACAGCTCACCACCGTGGTCGTCGACTGCGCCGACCCGGTCGCGCTCGCCACCTTCTACCAGCAGGCCACCGGCTGGGAACTCACCTACAGCGACAAGGACTTCGCCTCCATCAGCGCGGCCGGCACGGGGGCGGGACTGGCTTTCGTCCGCGTCGAGGGCTACCAGGCGCCGAAGTGGCCCGAGGGGAGCCCGCACCTGCACCTCGACTTCACCACCTCCGACCCGGACCGCGCGGTCGAGGAACTGCTCGCCCTCGGGGCCACCCGGCCTGCCTTCCAGCCGGGCGACGGCCAGTGGGTCGTCCTGCTCGACCCGCAGGGCAAGCCCTTCTGCCTGATCCCGGCCACGACCGACTGACAGGGGACGCGAAGGACGCCGCGGTCATCGCGGACGCGAGCAGGCTTCAACGACAAGGCATACGCCGCCGATGAGACCTCACCGAGCATTCAACTCGTCGACCTGACAAGCCTCTACGGCCAGGCGTGAGCAAGCCGGCATGGCAGTCGGTACCGGAGCGAGCGGTACCGACGGTCGCGGGTATGACCGGCGCCCTGGTCTCAGTTCTGTTCCCGAACGCGGCGGCACCCGGGGATCCGGAAGAGCTGCAGTGCGCATGATCGGCTGACAGGTTCTTCAAAGGTTCTTCATCATCTCCGGCTTACGGTCGGCCTGCCCGCCGTGTCCGCGGCCGGGCCCGACAGGAGGAGCGGGGAAAGCGATGAGGACGAACTGGGTACTGCTGGCCTCGGCGGCGTCGGTCATGGTCTTCGCGCTGACCGGCTGCGGGAGCGACGACGGCGGTTCGAAGCTCCCGACGGCCGGTGGTGGCGGCTCGGCCGCATCGGCTGGTAAAACGGGCGGTCAGGGTGGCGGGAACGATGTGGCGGCATACGTCGAGAGCCAGCGCAAGTGGGTCGCGTGCATGCGGACGAACAGGGTCGACCTCCCCGACCCGGACTCCAAGGGACAGGTCGACATGTCCGGCCAGGGCCTTGCCCTGAAGAAGGACCCGAAGTTCATGAACGCGAGCAAGAAGTGTGCCAAGTTCAACGCTACGGTCCCCCAGGACCTGGAGCCCAGCGAGCCCAAACTCACTCCCGCGCAGATGAAGAAGCAGCGGGACTATGCCGCCTGCATGCAGAAGAACGGCGCCCCCGATTTCCCGGACCCGGATCCGAACGGGAGCCGCGACGACAACTCCGGTGAACCCGGATGGGATCAGAGCTCGGCCGGCGCCCGGCGAGCCACCCGCGTCTGCGCCCCGATCATCGGTGAACCGACCAACCCGCCGGCCGGCAAGGGCTGATCATGGCCGAGACGGTGACGCACATCGATGACGCGCACGGGACGGCCCCCCTGCCGCCTCCGCCGCGCCGCCGGCACCGCCGGCGTACGGCGCTGATCGCCTCGGCCGTGGTCGGCGTGGCGGCGGTCGCCGTGGTCGGCGCGCTGGGGCTCGGCGGCGGCCAGGGCAAGGGCCCGAGCGCGCCGCCCCGCTCCGGTTCCGTCGTCCCGGTGACCCGGACCACACTGGCCGAACGGACTGCGGTGGACGGCAAGTTGAGCTACGGAACGGAGGTCCCGCTGCCGGTCAAGGCGACGGGTACCGTGACCTGGCTGCCCGAGCAGGGCGCGACGGTCGAGCGCGGCGGCACGCTGCTGCGCGTCGACGACCGGCCGGTCGTGCTCATGTACGGGACGCTGCCGATGTACCGGGACCTCGGCCTGACCGCCCAGGAGGGTGACCAGGGCTCGGACGCCCAGCAGCAGAAGGGCTCCGTCGACCAGCAGCAGAAGAACGCGGACGGCACGTCCCCGAGCCCCTCCGGGTCACCGGCGCCGGGGGGCGCCGGAACCGGCGGGGACACCGGCTCGACTCAGGCCCCGCGTGAGCTCAGAGGCATGGACGTCATGCAGTTCGAGTCCAACCTGGCGGCTCTGGGCTACACCGGCTTCACCGTGGACGAGAGGTTCACCGCCGCCACCGCCCAGGCGGTCAAGCGCTGGCAGAAGTCGCTCGGGCTGCCCCAGACCGGGACCGTCGGCGTCGGGGACGTCATCTCTTCCTCCGGCAAGGTGCGGATCGGCCATGCGGGGGCACGCCTGGGCTCCGCGGCCGGCGAGAACACCCTGGCCTACACCGGTACGTCGCGGAAGGTCGTCGTGAGCGCCTCGGCCGCGGACGCCGCCTGGGCGGTGCGCGGCACGAACGTCCGGGTCAAGCTGCCCAATGGCAAGTCCGTGCAGGCCAAGGTGGCGTCGGTGGGGAAGCAGGCGAGCACGCCCGAGGGGGGTGGCAGCGAGGGCGGATCGGGAGAGGCCGACGCGACGATCCCCGTGACCATCACCGTCCAGGACCAGAAGGCCCTGGGGCGGCTGGAGAGCGGCCCTGTGACGGTCGAGTACGTGGGACGCGAGGCCAAGGACGTACTGAGCGTTCCGGTCTCCGCGCTGGTCGCCCTCGCCGAGGGCGGGTACGGCCTGGAAACCGAGGACGGCCGGTTCCTCGCCGTGAAGACGGGACTGTTCGCGGACGGCAACGTGGAAGTGAGCGGCACGGCGATCCGCGAGGGCATGAAGGTGAGGATCGCGTGAGCGGTGTGTCCCCGGCGGTTCTGGAGTTCGACGCGGTCTGCAAGACGTATCCGGGCGGCGTTGCCGCGGTCCGCGACGTGAGTCTGCGGATCGGGCGCGGGGAACTCGTCGCCGTCGTCGGCCCGTCGGGCTCAGGAAAGTCCAGCATGCTGAACCTGATGGGCAGCCTCGACCGCCCCTCCTCGGGGCGGGTGCTGGTCGACGGCCACGACGTGGCGAAGCTGTCCGACCGGGAGGTGTCCGCGCTGCGGGCCACGCGGATCGGTTTCGTCTTCCAGCAGTTCCACCTGGCGGTCGGCGTGCCCGTGCTGGACGCGGTGGCAGACGGGCTGCTCTACGCGGGCGTCCCGATGCGCCGCCGCCGGGCCAGGGCGGCTGCCGCGCTGGCCCGGGTCGGGCTCAGCCACCGTGTCCACCACCTGCCGCAGCAGCTTTCCGGCGGCGAGCGGCAGCGGGTCGCGGTCGCTCGCGCGGTGGTCGGCGAACCGTCCGTCCTGCTGGCGGACGAGCCGACCGGCAACCTCGACTCCGCGTCGGGTGCCGCCGTACTGACCCTGCTACGCGAGTTGCACGCGGCCGGCACCACGGTCGTGATCATCACCCACGACCGCGAGATCGCGGCCGAACTCCCCCGCCGTATCGAGATGCGCGACGGACGCCTGGTCGCCGACACGGCCCGCAGCACGACGATCGGGGCACCCCGGTGAAGGACCGTGCGACGAACTCCTCCTGGCAGACCCCGGACTCCCGTCCCACAGCGGCTGGCTCCCTGGACGCCCGGGGTCCGGCCCCGGAGACCCCGCCGTTCCGTTCCCCGGGCCCCGAGTCCTCGGACGCCGGGGCTCCGGTCCCGGAGCGGTCGCGGTCACGGCTGCGCGCCGCACGCCTCGGGCCCGCCGACGTCGTACGCCTCGGCGGCACCGGACTGCGGACCCGGCCCCTGCGGGTCTTTCTCTCCGCGCTCGGCATCGCCATCGGCGTCGCCGCCATGATCGCGGTGGTCGGCATCTCCGGCTCCGGGCAGGCCGAGGTGAACCGCCGCCTCGACGCGCTCGGCACCAACCTCCTGCGGGTCGCACCGGGCCAGAGCCTGGCCGGCGAGAAAGCCAGACTCCCCTACGAGGCCGTGCCGATGATCCGCCGGATCCCGCCCGCGCAGCAGGTCGCCGCCACCGGCGCGACCGGCGCGCACATCTACCGCAACGACCACATCGCCATTGGCCGCACCGGCTCCCTCGACGTCCTCGCGGCCGACCAAGGCCTGCTCCCGGCCGTCGGCGGCAAGGTCCGCGAGGGCCGCTGGCTGGACGCGGCGACTCAGAAGTACCCGGCTGTCGTGCTCGGTGCCACGGCCGCCCAGCGGCTCGACGTGTACACCTCCGGAACCCGGGTCCTGATCGGCGGCCGCTGGTTCTCGCTGATCGGCGTCCTCGATCCCGTACCGCTCGCGCCGGAACTCGACAGCGCGGCACTGGTCGGCTGGTCGGCGGCCCGGACATACCTCCGCTTCGACGGCCACCCCTCCATGGTCTACGTCCGCACCGAGGACAGTGAGGTCGCGGCGGTACGGGCGGTGTTGCCGGCCACGGCATACCCCGAGAAGCCGAGCGAGGTCCGGGTCTCGCGGCCCTCCGACGCCCTCGCGGCCCGCGAGGCCACCGAGTCGGCGCTCACCGGCCTGCTGCTGGGCCTCGGCGCAGTGGCTCTGCTGGTCGGCGGGGTCGGTGTGGGCAACACGATGGTCATCTCGGTCCTGGAGCGCCGGCCGGAGATCGGTCTGCGCCGGGCCCTGGGGGCGACCCGGGGTCAGATCCGCACGCAGTTCGTGACGGAGTCACTGCTGCTGTCCCTCATCGGTGGGCTCGGCGGTACGGTGCTCGGGACCCTGATCACGGCGGGGTACGCCGTCGGCCGCGGCTGGCCGACGGTCGTCCCGGCCTGGGCGAGCGCGGCCGGCATCGGATCGACCCTGCTCATCGGCATGGCCGCCGGACTGTATCCGGCGGTGCGGGCCAGCAGGCTGTCGCCGACGGAGGCGCTGTCCAGCTCCTGAGCCGTACGGCCACGGGAACGCCGGCCACAGGCCCGGCCGCGGCGGGTGGGGAGAGAGGTGAGCGGGATGGGCGGGGCCACCACCGCGGGTGTGGGCGGAACGGCGGCGGGCCCGTGTCCGTTCCGGTGCCGGACGAGGCAGGGGCGGCCTCGCACGAGACCGCCCCTGGTGTGCTGTTGCTCCGGCTCGGCCGGCAGTTCCCCGGTGCTGCTAGAAGCCGCAGTAGACGTAGCTGCCGCCGTTGCTCAGCAGGTCGTCACGGACCCAGCCGTATACATCGGGGTTATTGCCGTTCTCGTCGCGCAGGTACGTCCAGGTGTGGCCGTCATTGCCCACGGTGTAGCAGTGGTAGTCGAGCCTGTCGGTCCTGTAGGCGATGCCGTTGATCCCGCAGCCGGTGCTGGAGCCGCTGCGCTCGTTGGCACCGTCGGCGTAGTAGCCCCAGGCCGAACTGTCCTTGTCGCTGACCGTGGTACCGCAGGACGCGTTCGCGGAGGCCGAGGTGGCGGTGACCATCGGGACGGCCAGGGCAGCCACGGCGACGGCGGGAATGATCGCTGCGAGTCGGCGCTTCAAGTTGTACCCCCATGTGTCGTTTCGTTAGCAGTGCGACCCCGGTACCGGGAGGCACCAGAGCGAATGGTGCTGCCACCGCATCCATCGGGATGCGAGAGGTGTAAGTACCCTCACAGGCCGACAGTGCTGAAGTAAGCATTCCGCAGCCAACTGGCCACTTTCCTTCCATTGGGGACCAAAATTGTTTTCAGGGCGGAATCGGCCATTCCTGCGGCGTACCGGCCGAATCGGCGCTCTTGCCGAGCAGGCCCCAGCCGCACGCCGAGATATCCCGTCATCCCGCACTTGGGGAAACCCGACCGAAGGAGCCCTGTTGAGCGCACGCGTCCCGACAGCCAGGACAAGGGGAACGCGATGAGCTTCCGGCTGCGGGTCCTGGGCCTGCTCATGCTGGTCGCCCTGACCGCCACCGCCGCCACCGCCTGGCTCACCCTGCGTCAGGCGAACCGTCAGGTCCAGGAGACCGTCAGCGCCGGACAGCGGGAGGTCTCCCTGATCACCGGTGAACTCCGCACGTACGGATTCGCGCACGGCACCTGGGACGGGCTCGCACCGACGGTGGGCGAACTCGCCAAGGCCACCGGGCAGCGCATCCGGGTCGTGACCGAGACCGGCGCCCCGCTCGCCGACTCCGACGCCCTCGCGGGCCGCGGGCCCCGCCCACTGAGCAGCCGGCCCCCGGTACTGGTCGACGCGCGGCCCGTCCTGCGGTTCCCCGACGGGCAGACACCCCGGCTCTCGGTCAAGCTGGCGGCCACCGCGATCGCCAACTACCGCTCCTCGGCCGCGTACGCTGCCTGCCTGACCCGGGTGGGCGCCGAGGTGACGGCCCGGCAGGACGACCTGGGCATTCCCCGGATCAGCACGGATGGCCGGCCCGCGCACTGCACAGAGCCGCCCCGCGGGGCCGACCCGCACACCCCGCAGGATCTCGACGCGCTCCGCGCCTGCGACTCCGCACAGCCCCTCACCCCCTGCCTCCAGCGGGTCTTCAACGAGCGGACCGCCTCCGTCGCCCCGCCCCGCCTGGAAATCCACCTCGGCTACCGGAACGAGTCCCCGCCCAGCCTCGCCGCCGCACCCACCGTCGCCGTCGCGATCGGAGTCGCCCTTGCAGCCGTCCTCGGCGCGTTGCTCCTGAGCCGGGCGGTCCTTCGCCCGGTCCGGGCCATGACGCACGCCGCCAAGGGGCTCGGTGAGGGCGATCTGGGGCGACGCGTACCCGTCTCCGGGCGGGACGAGATCGCACAGCTCGGCCGCGCCTTCAACCGCATGGCCGACTCCATCCAGGCCGGCGAGGAGCGCCAGCGCCGCCTCACCGGGGACATCGCGCACGAGCTGCGCACCCCGCTGGCCAACCTGCGCGGCTATCTGGAAGCCCTGCGGGACGGGATCGTCGAACCGACGCCCGACCTGCTCGACTCCCTCCACGAGGAGGCGCTGCTCCAACAACGGATCGTGGACGACCTGCAGGACCTGGCCCTGGCCGAGGCCGGGGCGCTCACGTACCACCGCCGCGAGGTCGACCTGCGCGAGCTGCTCGACGCCGGCCGCACCGCCCATCGTGCCCAGGCCGAGACGGCGGGCGTCGCGGTGGAGCTGGAGGCGCCGTGCCAGGTGTACGTGACCGCCGACCCGGACCGGCTGCGCCAGGTCGTCGGCAACCTCATCGGAAACGCGCTGCACGCCACGGGGCCCGGTGGCACGGTGACCCTGGCTCTGATCCGGCGCGGCGAGCAGGCCGTCGTAGAAGTCCGGGACACCGGCAAAGGGATATCGGCACAGGACCTGCCGCATCTCTTCGACCGCTTCTGGCGGGCGGATCCGTCACGGGGGCGGGCGACCGGCGGCAGCGGGCTGGGGCTGTCCATCGCGCGTCAGATCGTCACCGACCACGACGGGGGGATCGACGTGCACAGCACGGTCGGGCTGGGTACGACGTTCACGATCACCCTGCCCGCGGCTTCGGGCCATGGCGGCAGGTCAGGAGGAGGCTGAGCCGCCACCGTCCGCGAGGCGGTAGCCCCGCCCGTACACCGTCTCCAGATGGCGGGGCCGCCTCGGGTCCGTCTCCAGCTTCCGTCGAAGGTTCATCACGTGCGCGTCGACGGTCCGCTCCAGGACATCCCGGTCGAAACCGAAGACGCGCTCGATGATCTGCGCCCGGGTGAAGACCCGGCCCGGTTCACGGGCCAGCGTCTCCAGGACGGCGAACTCCTTCGCGGTCAGTGCCACCGGCCGCCCCGCCACCCGGACTTCGAAGCGTGCCGTGTCCAGCTCCACCTCGCCCACCCGCAGCACAGCGGGCTCCACCGCGCCGCCGCCCCTCTTGGACCTGCGCAGCAACGCCCGTACCCGTGCGGTCAGTTCACGCGGACTGTACGGCTTGGTGAGATAGTCATCGGCGCCGAGGTCGAGGCCGAGAAGCATGTCCTCCTCGGTCGAGCGCGCGGTGAGCAGCAGAATCGGAACATCCGATTCGGTACGTAGGATGCGGCACACATCCAGTCCGTCGACCAGGGGCAGCATCACATCGAGAACGATGAGATCCGGCTGCATCGAACGGGCCCGTTCCAGCGCCGCACGGCCGTCGGCCACGACCTGCACCGCGTGGCTTTCGCGCTCCAGATAGATCCGGATCAGTCGAGACTGCTTTTCGTCATCTTCCGCGACCAGAATTCGAGCGTTCAACAACTCTCCCCCAGCAAGGCCCACGCACTCCAGTACCGTAATACAGGAATGGACGAGGATCCGGGTCCGCGTCCAGGCGATGCGGGCCCGGACACCGCCTCTGGCCGTTACCGATCAGGGCCGGCGTGGCTCCCTCTGATCTGCGGGCAACCTCTACGGGTTCAAACCTCGTATCCTCCGCCATCGGCCCCCTGATCTGCGACAACGCGGATCAGGGGTTCCTTGCTTCTCGCTGCGGCTCCGCACCCACGCGGAGCTAGGCAAGACGGATCACCGACGTCCAGCCGCACGGCCTGGCGGGGCCCATCGCCGCGATGGTCGACCAGGGGATCCGAGTGATCCGGCGGACCCTGGAGGCCGCGGCCGACCCCGTTTCCTGATGCCTTCGCGGCCCGAGCCGGGCAGGGCGGCTATCACGGAACGCGCGGCCGACAGCGTCCGGGTACGCCTCCGCTTCGGCGCCCCACCCGGCATCCGCGAGCGCCTCGACGAAGAGGCGGCGCACATAGGTGGGGCGGCCTCGCGTGCCTATGGGCGGCGCCTGGACGACAGCGAGTTCGGCGTCACGCCGGATGAGTTGTCCCCAGGGCTGCACGACCCGCGGACCTCACGGTCGGCCTCAGTACGCAGCTGGAGGATGTCCCGACAGGCGGACGAGTCGTACCGGACACGGGCATCGGCCGGATCGGGAAGCCGATCAGCATCGTGCCGCCGGGCCTGCCCCGGCCCGGCATTACCCGGAAGGTAATCGATACTCCGCGCGCCGGCTGGAACGGTGGCCTCACCCGGACGGGGCGCGCTGCGCACCCAGGCCGGGCCGGGCCTCAGCGGGCAACAGGGATCAAGAATGGGGTATCACCATGGTGGCAATACAGCGGGCACAGCGCGCGAAGAAGACGCTACTGGGGCAGACCGGACTGCTCGCAGCGGCAATGGCCGCCGGGGTGTCCTTCGGCGCGGTGGCGGCCGGCCCGTCCTTGTCCGCCGCCGCGACCTCCACGGCGGCCGCAGCCGTCTCGGAGGACAGCGGATGCACGGGGGTCCGGGAGAAGGTCGAAAGGTTGGAGGGCCGGATCACCCCGAACGCGTGCGCGTTCCTCAAGCGGCAGATCACCTTCGGTGAGACACCGACCGGCACGCCGCCGGCGGTGGGCGATCTCAACCACCCGAGAGTCAAGGCCTATCTGGACATCTTCGACGAGGAGGCGACCCTCTGGGAGGCGGGCAGCAAACCGCAGCGCGGACACACGGCGATCGGCAACTCCATCACTCGCACACTCCAGTTCGCCCCCGACCTGCGATACCGGGGCACCTCCGTGGTGGCCGACGGCGCGGTGATGATGTTCGGCCAGCAGAACGAGGTCACGATCAAGGGACACAGGGTGACCTTTCCCCAGATCGCCCGGAACGTGCTCTCCGACGACGGCAAGACGATTCAGGCGCGGCGCTACTACGACCGCTACGAGATGTTCAAGCCGGTCGCCCCCGAACTGCGGCCCCTCTTCGAGGGGATCGCCGACGCGGATTCCGCGACCCGCGAGGGGGTCGGCGGTGCACCCGAGCGGTTCCGGGCCGACGAGATCACGGCTCGGTTGGCGGCATGGAACAGCGGGGACGTCTCCGCACTGGCCGGCCGGATGAGGAACGCCCGGCTGACCGCCCCGGGGCTGGCCCGGCCACTGGGTACGAACGCGGGCAAGACCGCGTACCTCAAGAGGTTCTTCGATCACGCCGCCGTCCAGCTGAAGGCGGGCCAGGTCGCCTTCGGTGACACCACGACTTACGTCGAGTGGCACGGCACGGTAACCAGCGAGAAGGGGGCTGACGTCCCCTTCGGGATCGTCGAGCGGTTCGGCCCCGGGGGTGAGTGGGAGCTCTCCTTCGACACGCTGCCGCTGATCGCCGACGCGAACCACATCGGTACGCTCCTCCAGCGGCTCACCCAGCCCTGAACCCTCCGCCTCGGCACGGTTGTGGAAAGCACAGCCCACAACGTGATCCGAGGTCAGCGGTTGGTACTCGACAGCCACCTGCCCCGCCGCGGCGGCCGTCTGCCCCGGCACTGAGGTTCGGTAGGATCCGCGGGTCGTCGTACCGGGGAGGGTTCATGGCCGAGGGCCACAGCGCCGAAGGCACCGACAGCGGCGCGGAAAACTCCGATGTCGTCGTGGACGAACAGACTGCGGTCCATCTGGTGTACCGGCCCCAGCCTGCCGACACACTGGTCGGCCTGCGCGTCCGCGCGCGGATCAAGCGGATCGGGCTGCTGCTGCGGAGCGTGTTCCTCACACTGTGGGTAGGGCAGTGGCTGCTCTCCACGGTGGGCCGTGGGAGTGTCGACGTGGTCCTGACCGTCCTGGTCTTGTTCGTCGTCCTGGTGGTGTGGGGGTACCCGCGGCTCCAGGCCGCCCAGGTGCAACGGATCGTCGGATGGCAGGGCGAGTACCGCGTCACCGTGTCTCCGGCCGGGATCACCTGCCGCAGCGACCACAACACGTTGGTCCAGAAGTGGTCCGTCTTCCGGGGATACCGGGAGACGGCCGGCCACTTCGTCCTGCTCAGCCGGGACCCCAACATCATGTGGGTCGATGTCATGCCCAAGCGGGGGGTGCATGAGGCCGGGGACCTCGACCGGCTGCGGGCCATCCTGGACCAGCACACCGGTCGCGTGTGACGCACATGAAAGGCGTCCGGCGCGGGGCAGTCGATCCGACGGCGTTCGCTGCCGCCAGGCTCGACACCCCGCGCTGGCCGCCCCGGCCGCCCTCGCCCGCCCCCGTCGGCTGATCGCGCCGTCTCCGCGCGGGAAACTCCCCCCTCATTTGTCACTCTCATGCCATACGCTGCCCGACAGCAGCCGCGCCCCGCGCATCGCCGCACTCCGCGGTCCCGTCCGGGTGCTGCGCGGCGCTCTCAACTCCCGGTCGTCCACCGGGTTTCCTCGTGGGGGTAAAACACTGTGCGCACGCGCAGCATCTCGACCGCGACAGCGCTCGCGGTCCTCTTCAGCTCGGCGGTACTGAGCGTCGCCGCGGCCGGATCCGCCTCGGCCGCCTCCACCGCCGTCGCCTCGCCCGGCGGCATCGTCGCGGACGGCCCCCTCAAGCGGGTCTTCGTCGGCGACCGCTCGGCCGGGAAGATCCTGGCCGCCGACTACACCGGCGCCCTCGTCGACTCGGTGAGCGGCGTCAGCCGGGTCTCCGGTCTGGCGGTGTCCGACGACGGCGCCACCCTGTACGCGGCCGCAGAGGGCAGTCACGAGATCGTGGCCCTCGACGCGGCCACCCTCGACGTCAAGGCCCGCTATGCCGTCGCCACCGGCACGGGCCCGCGCCACGTCGCCTTTGCCGGCGGCAAGGTCTGGTTCACATACGGCGACCAGTGGGACGGCGACCTGGGCTCGGTCGATCCCGCAGTGGACCCGGCGAGCGGGACCGACGCGGTGACGATGGGACTGTTCCCGCAGCCGTTCCCCGGGATCTGGGGCCCGGCGCTCCTCGACACCGACCCGTCCGCGCCCGGCCTGCTGGCCGTCGGCCAGACCGGTATTTCCACGGACTCGATGGCCGTCGTCGACGTCTCCGGCACCGCGCCGCAGTTGACCGCCTGGTACTTCGGCGACTACACGCTGAACCAGGGCATCGGGGACATCGACCTCGTGCCCGGCGCCCCGGAGGTGCTGGTCAACGGCACGGACCGGGACGCCTATGCGGACGGGAAGTTCGCCAAGGCCGGCGCCTACCCCTCCGGGCAGCGGGCCGACATCTCCGCCGACGGGCTGGTCGCCCAAGTGGGCGGCACCAACGTGGCCGTCTACCGGCCCGGCGCCACCAAGCCGCTCCGCACCTACGCCACCGGCCCGTCCGGCACGGCCGACCTGACATGGGCCCCGGATTCCTCACGGATCTTCGCGCTCGTGGGGACGAGCGGCGGCTACACCCTCAAGGCACTCACCGACCCGACGCTGAACGTCCCGAGCCTGACGGTGAACGCACCGTCGACCGCCACGCGCGGCAAGCAGCTCACCGTGACCGGGAAGCTGTCGGCGACAGTGCCGCTGCCGAGTGGTGCCAAGCTGCAGGTCACCCGCACCGACCTGGAGAGCCCCAGCGGCAAGGCGCTGCCCGCCGCCACGGTGAAGGCGGACGGCTCGTACAGCTTCACCGACACCCCGCCGGCCGGCGGCACGGTCACGTACAAGGTCGCCTACGCGGGCGACGCCACGCACACGGCGGTCAGCGCGTCCGACAAGGTCGCGGTTCCCCGCACGAAGCCGACGCTGACCCTGAACAAGAACGGCAACGTCTACAACTACGGCGCCGATGTCTCCTTCACCGCGCACCTCGGTTCGACGTACAAGAACCGCACGGTCGAGATATGGGCGAACCCCTTCGGCAGCGACAAGCCCAACAAGCTGCTGAAGACCGGGAAGGTCAACTCCAGCGGCAACATCTCCGCGACGGTGGACATGACGCGGGACACGGATGTCACCGCGGTCTTCAAGGGGGACGCCCGCACCGCGCCCAGGACGGTGAAGTCCACGGCGTACGCCAGGGTCAAGGTGTCCACCGCCGTCTCCAAGCACTACAAGACGGCCAAGATCGGCTCGACGTCGTACTACTGGTTCCACAAGAGCACCGACCCGCTGCTCACGACGACCATGACCTACTACAAGGGGCGTAAGCAGCGCTTCGACCTCCAGGTCTACTCGGGTGGAAAGTGGTATTCCGCCGGCTCGGAGTACTTCCCGCTCGGCACGGACGGAAAGTCGGCCGTACGCCTGGAGGCGCCGGGGCAGTCCGGGATCAAGGCGCGGATGCGGTCGGTGTACGTCAACAGGTCGTCCGGTGACACCGTGAACACCACGACGTACGGGTCCTGGAAGTACCTGTACTTCTCCAACTAGGCCGTTCTGTCCGGATCACCTCGCAGATCACCTCGCAGATCTGATGCCTTGTGAAGGGTCCCACCGCTCGCGGTGGGACCCTTCGACGTTCGCTGCACGGCGACGGGACGCGCCCTGTCGCCGCGGCCCGTCACCATGTCATCGACACCCGAGGTGAGCATGACGAACAGCGACGCTGCCCATCCCGGGGTCTGTAAAGTTAACGGTGGTTCTGGAGTTGTTAGTGGGTTAGCGGCGGGCGGCGGAGAGCCGACCGTCGAAGGTGATCTCGAAGGCGTTGAGTGCGGCCTTCCATCGCTGTGACCAGCGTTTGCGGCCCTGCCCCGTCGGGTCCAGGCTCATGACGGCCATGTAGACGCACTTGATCGCTGCCTGCTCGTTCGGGAAATGTCTGCGGGAGCGGACGGCCTTGCGGATGCGCGCGTTGACCGACTCGATGGCGTTCGTCGTGCAGACAACTCGCCTTATTTCTGTGTCGAATTGGAGGAAAGGCGCGAAATCGGCCCAGGCGTTCTCCCACAGCCTCACGATCGCTGGATACTTCCCGCCCCAGGCGTCACTGAACTCCAGGAACCGTTCCGTGGCGGCGTCCTCGGTCGGGGCTGTGTAGACCGGCTTGAGCGCCTTCGAGATCTTGTCCCAGTCCTGCCGGGTCGCGTAACGGAACGACGCCCGCAGCAGGTGAACGACGCAAGTCTGCGTGATCGCCTGCGGCCAGACCGCTCCGATCGCGTCCGGGAGGCCCTTGAGGCCGTCGCAGACGACCATGCAGACGTCTTCCGTGCCGCGGTTCTTGATCTCGGTCAGCACCTGGAGCCAGTACTTGGCGCCCTCGCCGCCGTCGCCGGATGAGCGCGGTCAACCCGGTGGACGTGGCCGTCAGGGCAGGCGTGTTCCCCCTCCTGGGCGAGCCGCCGTTCGTCCTCGGCTGGAGGCCGGCCTGGACACGGTCGTCACCTGTCGGCCACCCGCACCGGCAGCGACTTCATCCCGTTGATGAAGTTCGACACCAGACGGCGCGGCGGGGCCGCGAGGTGGAGTCGGCTGGGTGGCAGGGCTCGGCACGTCTCCTCGTACAGGGCTCGGAGCTGAAGACGGGCGAAGTGGGCGCCCAGGCAGACGTGGGGGCCATCGCCGAAGGAGATGTGGGGATTGGGGGTGCGGGAGAGGTCCAGGGCGTACGGGTCGGGGAAGACGCGTTCGTCGTGGTTGGCCGAGGCGTGGAAGACGACCACCTTGTCGCCGGCGCGGAGCCGCGTGCCCGCCAGTTCCGTGTCCTGGGTGGCGGTGCGTCGAAAGGTCAGGACCGGTGGGTGACGGCGGAGCAGCTCGTCGATGGTGGTGGTCAGCTCCACCTCGCCGTTGCACAGGCGGCGGTAGGCGTCGGAGTTCCCCGCCAGCAGGTGCAGGCCACCGGGGGCTGCGCTGCGTACGGTGTCGTTCCCGGCCACCACCAGCAGGAAAAAGAACATCTCCAGTTCGGGACCGGTCAGTTCGGGGTCGGTGGCGAGCGCCGTCATCACGTCGTCGGCGGGGTGCCTGCGCTTGTGTGCCGCGAGTGAGTGCGCGTAGTCGAACATGTCGCGCAGCGACGCCGGGGACCTCGGGTTGACCGGCTTGCCGTCCGGGCCGGGCACCGGGGTCCCTGCCTCGTCCGGGTCCTGGTAGCCGATGACGCGTCGGGTCCAGTGCAGGAGGAGGCCCCGGTCGCTGTCCGGTACGCCCAGCAGGTCGGTGAGATTGAGCAGCGCGTAATCGTCGGTGACGCGGGCGACCAGGTCGCAGGTGCCGTCGGTGGCCCGCGCCTCGGCGACCGCCCGGGTGAGCAGGGAGCGGGCTCGTTCGCGGACGACCGCGGCGAAACGGTCCACGCGCTTGGGGGTGAACGCACGGCTGACGAGCATGCGCAGTCGCCGATGGTGCGGTGGGTCCTGGTTGAGCATCATGCGGCGGATGAACGGCAGGTCGGCGGGGTCGGGGTCGCGGATCTGGGTGGCGCCCAGGTGCGAGGAGTATGTCGAGGAGTCCTTCAGTACGTGGACGGCGTCCGCGTGCCGGGTGACCGCCCAGAAGCCGGGGCCCGCCGGCCAGCCGAGGACCTCCGGCTCCTCCTGCCACGCCACTGGGCGGTGATCGCGCAGGTGGCGGTAGCGGTCGTGGGGGATGCCCTGCGCATACTGCCTCGGGTCGAAGACGTCCGGTACGGGCGCTTGCTCCGTTGCTTCGGGGGCGGGCCCGCTCATGCCTTCGCCTCGCCGTCCTCCGTATCGGCTCGCAGGAAGTCCTCCATCACACGGATCAGGTCGAGAGGAGCCTCGTCCATCGCGTAGTGGCCGCATGAGGGCAGCTCAACCAGTTCGGCCTGCGGAAACCAGCGCATCCAGGTGGCGCGCTGCAACTCGGCCGACAGCGCCGGGTCCAGCGCGCCCACGACAGCCAGGGCCGGCACGGGCAAACCGTCGATCCGGTCGTGGAAGTCCTCGCCCGCCCAGGAATCCAGCCAGGCCCGGAACGCCTTCGCGTCGCTGCGTTCGAGCGAACGACGCACCATGCGGTCCAGCCAGCCTGCGGGGCGTCGGCCTCCGGTGGTGATGTCGAGGATGATCCGACGGTTCTCCGGGGTGTGCGCCGCAGCGGAGAAGAGTTCCCACTGCTCGGGCGGCAGGGGCAGGCCGGATGCGGGTACCGGCGACACACCGACGATTCTGCGCACCCGGTGCGGGGCGAGGGCCAGCGTCCGCTGAGCGATGCAGCCGCCCATCGAGTGGCCGATCAGCGAGAACCGGTCCCAGCCGAGCCGGTCGGCCAGCGCGATCACGTCCGCGGCGCCCTCGGCTGTGGTGTACGCACCGCTCGCGTCCCTGGCCTCCCCGTATCCCCGTAGATCCACCACCGCGTACTGGAACGAACCGAGGTCGAGATCCGGCAGCACCGGGTCGTAGGCGGAGCGGTCGGCGAACCAGCCGTGCACCGCGATCACCTTGTGCGGGCCGTCACCGTGCAGTCCATGGGGCAGAAGAGGCAATGAGGTCATGCTGACTCCCGTCACCGTACGGAGCGAGCCGGTCGGTCAACCGGCCCGACCCCGCCCACGGTGGAGGCAACCCCGTTTTCGCGCAAGGCCCCACGCACGCGACCACGTCGCCCGGCTGCTGATCTCGTTCCCGTCTTCGGTACTCCATCGGCGGCTCCCGGACTCGCCGTCCCCCGTCACTGTCGCGATGATCGGAGGCATGACACAGAACAGACCGAACGGCAAGGGCAAGCCGATCGCCCTGCAGATCGCTCAGCAGCCGGAGGCGGACGAGCTGCTCGGCCGCAGCCCGCTCGCCGCCATGATCGGCATGCTGCTCGACCAGCAGGTTCCTATGGAGTGGGCATTCTCCGGCCCGTACACCCTGGCGCAGCGGATGGGCTCCGACGATCTGGACGCCCATGAGATCGCCGTCTACGACCCGGAGGCGTTCGCCGAACTCTTCACCGCGAAACCCGCTCTGCACCGCTATCCCGGCTCCATGGCCAAACGGGTGCAGCAATTGTGCCAATTCCTGGTCGCGGAGTACGACGGAGACGCGAGTGGCGTCTGGAGCGATGCCGCAACCGGTGCCGAGCTCCTGAAACGGCTCAAGGCGCTGCCGGGGTTCGGCGTCCAGAAGGCGCAGATCTTCCTCGCGCTGCTCGGCAAGCAGCTGGATGTCCGGCCGACCGGCTGGCGCGCCGCGGCGGGTCCGTACGGGGAGGCGGGCTCGCACCGCTCGGTCGCCGACATCACCGGCCCCGACTCGCTCGCCCTGGTCCGCGCGCACAAGCAGGAAGCGAAGGCGGCCGCGAAGGCGGCCGCGGCGAAGACGAGATGAAGGAGTGTCCGCAACTGTTCACAGACGTCACTGCGATCACTGACTGTCCTGCACAACTGTTCGCGGCCCTCGGCGACGTCGCGTCCGGGCGGATCCCCACCGGCGGAGTCACTCAAGGCGACGGTGGGCGGCTGGTCGCGGACCAGGCCAAGGGGGCCCAGCTCGTCTTCGACGGTGACGACTCGGACGGGGTCGGCTCGGGTCCCGGCCCCGAGGGCGCCGCCCAACTGGAGCGCGACATAGCGGACTTCCTCGACCGCACGGGCTCAACGCCCGTACAACGAGGCCTCCTTTACGCGCCCGCTTCGGTACCTCCG
This sequence comes from Streptomyces sp. NPDC056231, assembly GCF_048270745.1. Lineage (NCBI taxonomy): Bacteria > Bacillati > Actinomycetota > Actinomycetes > Kitasatosporales > Streptomycetaceae > Streptomyces > Streptomyces sp. NPDC056231. The sequence continues at coordinate 121,422 of NZ_JBLVKW010000003.1, forward strand.
CCCGTGCCGTCGCTGTCACTCATCGCGGCCCGTTTTCCGAAATGCCTGCACTCATGACGTTTTGGCAAGTATCGCAGTACCGCTCCATGGCTGCGCCCGGAGGCTCTTGACCGGTAGGCTTTCCGTGTGATCTTCAAGCGCATCGGAAATGGGCGGCCATATCCCGACCACGGCCGGGAAAGCACCCGGCAGTGGGCGGATGTCGCGCCGCGCCCGGTCCGCCTCGACCAGCTGGTGACGACCAAGGGTCAGCTGGACCTCGAAACCCTCCTCGCCGAGGACTCGACGTTCTACGGCGACCTGTTCGCCCACGTCGTGAAGTGGCAGGGCGACCTCTATCTGGAGGACGGGCTGCACCGCGCGGTCCGCGCGGCGCTCCAGCAGCGCCAGGTGCTGCACGCCCGCGTCCTCGAACTCGGCTGACAGTCCAGCAGCTCGGTGGGCCGGCGGTCCGCGCACTTCGCTGCGCCGGGTGCTTTCGGGTGCATTCGCACTCGGACGGGTGCCATCCGTTGATCATTTAGTACGCATCTTCACCGGGTCGCACTACGCTGCGCCCATGAGCATGCTCACTCCTCCCGGCATGGGCGGAAAGTACCGCATCACGGGCGACAAGTACCCGCGCATGCGCCGCCCCCGGCACCGCCGCACACTGGTCCTCGCGTCCATTGCCTCCGTGGCGGCCCTAGGGCTGGCCGGTTGGGGCACGATGCAGCTCATCGACGTCTTCACGGGCGGCGACAAGCAGGCCAACGCCGCGGACCGCAGGGCCGACTGCCCCACGTCCAAGCCGTCCACGCCCGCCAGGGCACTGCCGGCACCGGCGAAGATCACCGTCAATGTCTACAACGCGACGCCGCGCGGCGGGCTGGCCAAGGCCGCCGCCGACGAGCTGAAGAAGCGCGGTTTCCGCATCGGCAAGGTGGGCAATGCCTCGGCCGAGTACGACAAGAAGGTCCCCGGGCCCGGGGTACTGCTGGGGGCGCCGACGGCCACGAACGGCACGTTCCCGGTCCTCGGTACGCAGCTGCCGGGCGCCACGCCGAAGACCGACGCGCGCAAAACGGCGGATGTCGATCTGATCCTCGGTACGGCGTTCAAGAAGCTGAACACCCCGAAGGAGGCCGCCGCGGCCCTCGCCGCCCTCAACAAGCCGGCCCCGACGCCCTCCTCCTGTCGCTGAGAGCCTGTCGGGTGACCTCTGATCGGATAGCGGACGCGGTCTGGTGCGTGCGATTCCAAGGCGGAGGAGGGAGTCAACGCGGAGCGTTGGTGACTGACGACAACGCGGGAAGCGTGCGTGCCAGGGCGTGGCCGCCCGGTCGGAGGTCACCCGACAGGCTCTGAGGCTGTCCCGTCGTCACGCCGCGCAGCAGGCGCCGGTTCGACGACAGGATCCTCTGGGCGCCCGGGCCGAAAGCCCTGGCCGGTCGGTCTCAGTCGACGGTTCCGTACATCCGGTCGCCCGCGTCGCCGAGCCCCGGCACGATGTAGCCGTTCTCGTTCAGCCGCTCGTCGACCGAGGCGGTGACCACGGTCACCGGCGTACCCGCCAGCTCGCGCTCCATCACCTCGACGCCCTCGGGCGCCGCGAGCAGCACGACGGCGGTGACATCGTCCGCGCCGCGCTTGATCAGCTCCTGAATCGCCGCGACCAGCGTGCCGCCGGTGGCCAGCATCGGGTCCAGGACGTAGACCTGTCGGCCGGAGAGGTCCTCAGGCATGCGCGTCGCGTACGTGGACGCCTGAAGCGTCTCCTCGTCGCGGATCATGCCCAGGAAGCCCACCTCGGCGGTCGGCAGCAGCCGCACCATGCCGTCGAGCATGCCGAGACCGGCTCGCAGGATCGGCACGACCAGGGGCCGCGGGTGCGACAGCTTGACGCCGGTCGTCGGTGTGACCGGCGTCTCGATGTCGACCTGCTCGGTGCGCACGTCCCGGGTGGCCTCGTACGCGAGCAGGGTGACCAGCTCGTCGGCGAGCCGCCGGAAGGTCGGGGAGTCGGTGCGCTTGTCGCGCAGGGTGGTGAGTTTGTGCGCGACCAGCGGGTGGTCGACGACGTGGATCCGCATGGGTTCAACAGTAACCGGGCTCCCCCGCACCTGTGCGCTGGCATCAACCACACGTTCGGAGGGAAGGTGGGGGCATATGGGCCCAGGTCTGGGGTGATGTGCGGATGGCGGACAGGAAGCAGCGGAAGCGGGACCAGTCGGCCCCGCACGACGCGCAAGGCGCGCAGGACGCGCCGGAGACCGAGACCGAAGCGGAGCGCCGCAGACGGCGCGCCCACTTCCTCCGCGAGCTTCATGAGGCGAAGGCGCTGCGCGACCGGGTCCAGCCGCGCCGCGCCCGGGCCGCCCGAATGCGCCAAGTCATGCGGATGCGGACCTTCCGCTGGTAGCGCTCCGAGCAGCCAGACGGCGCCTTCCGAGCGGTGTCCGCGACAACTGATCCACGACGCAACGGTTGAACTACTCTCGCGAACGCTAGGTTTCTGCCACGATTCCGATGGGCGGGACGCAGGACAGCCGGATCACCGGATGCCCTCCCGCCGGACCGACACCCCTATGAACAGTGGGAGAGTCACGGTGTACTTCGCCGCACTGCTCGCGCGCACCGAAGACGGGTGGGAAGCGAGCGACACAGAGCTCGACGATGTGGAGACCCTGTCCGATCTGACGGATCTGGCCCGTGAGGCCTCGGTGGACGAGGACACGGTGCTCGTCTTCATCGAACAGGAGGACGCCTGGTTCGGCGTCATCCGGGTGGACGGTGAGGAGGACCCCCGTATCTACATCTCGGACGCGTCCTCCGCCGCCCGCTCCTCCTACGGGGAGATCCTGCTCACCGATGAACTGCTCGGCCGCGAACCCGAGGCCGAGGACTCGATTGCCGCCCTCGAAGAGCTCGTCGGCCTCGACGGTACGGAGGACGGCGAGCCGGATCACACCACCGACAATCAGACCGACCACGACGACAACGACGACGGACTCGACGCCGACGCCGTACCGACGGGTCCGCTCGGAGACACCGGGATCCTGTCCGATCTCGGACTTGCCGAGAAGGAGCTGCTGATGCTGCGCACGGACGCCCTGGTGGAGATCGCGGACGCGCTGGGCGCGGCCGAGGTCCTGGAGACCGTCCGTTAGGGTCCGCGGGTGACCGCACCACCGGGCCCGCACGGACCGCAAGAACCCCATGACCCGACGAACCCGACGGACGATCCCGTACGGGACCCATGGCGGGCGGCCATGCGCCGCGCCCTGGACGAGGCCGCACACGCGGCGCAGGCCGGTGATGTGCCGGTCGGCGCCGTCGTCCTCGGCCCGGACGGCACCCTGCTCGCCACGGGGCACAACGAACGCGAGGCGACCGGCGACCCGACCGCGCACGCCGAGATCCTCGCCGTCCGCCGGGCCGCCGAGGCGCTCGGCGCATGGCGGCTGACCGGCTGCACGCTGGTGGTCACTCTGGAGCCGTGCACCATGTGCGCGGGCGCACTCGTGCAGTCCCGGGTGGCCCGGGTCGTCTACGGGGCACGGGACGAGAAGGCGGGCGCGGCCGGTTCGCTCTGGGACCTCGTACGGGACCGGCGGCTCAACCACCGCCCGGAAGTGATCCACGGAGTTCTGGAGAACGCCTGTTCCGCCCAGCTGACGGCCTTCTTCCGCGACCGCTGACCCGGCGACGCGCCCAGCCTCCGACCCGGCTTCCGCACACGCCGGAGAATCGGATTTCAACCCACGGCCTGAATGGTCTAAGCTCTCTCTCGGTAGCGTGTCCGAGCGGCCGAAGGAGCTCGCCTCGAAAGCGAGTGTGGGGAAACTCACCGAGGGTTCAAATCCCTCCGCTACCGCTTCAGAAGACCGCCTCTGATCCTGTGAAAGCAGATCGGGGGCGGTTTTTTTGTGCCCCTGTGGGCAACACGCCGTGGCACACCCTGCGCAAGGAGGCGGCACGTCGGACCGCCTGCCGACGTGTTCCCCGGCGGCCGCACAGAAATCAAGGGCGCCCGGGCAAGGCGCCTCATGTCACGGGCGCGAGGTAGGAGTGGAAGACGTTGTCCGGGTCCCACGTGAGCTTGAGCTCCTGCAGGCGGTCCCAGTCGGCGGGGGCGTACGAGCGCCGGGCCCGGCCGGCATCGGCTTCCAGGTCCGTTTCGGCGATGTAGTGGCCGCCGCGCCCCGACGGGTCCGCCGCGGCCATCGTCTCGCGCAGCCACCCGCTGTTCGCGCCGTCCGCGGCCGGATCGTCCCAGATCGCGTAACAGACGAGGTAGGACTCGCCGAGCGCCGAGAAAGCCATGTTCCGCAGCAGCGCAGGGTCGGTGGAGACGGGCTGCACCGGCGCGAGCACCAGGGATTTGCCGGAGGGGGCCTGGGCGACGGCGCCGGCGATGCGGGTCATCAGGGTCTCGTAGCTCTCCGGCGACCACAGCGTGTCCGCCGCGTAGCGATGCGCTCGCGGCCACACCTGACCGGCGCCGTCGTGCAGCGCGGCGAAGGACGTCGGCTCGGGTGGCTGCCGGGAGAGGACCCGCCAGGGGAACGGGCAGGCATCCAGGGGTTCGAGAGCGGCGAGCGCCTCGTCCCGCGTCGTGGCGAAGGCAGTGGCGCCGACGGTGATCCGCGGCCCCGGCGGGGCCGTGGCCGTGGCCTCACCGGAGGCTGCCAGGACAAGAGCCGTCTCGACGATCGACGGCAGGTCACGCGCGGTCCGGACGGCCCACCCCGTCACGCGCTCGACGTCGGCCAGCGGGAAGGTGAGGCTGGTGGTCGCGATGGCCGCGGGGTGAGGATGCAGCCCGAGCCGGAAGCCGGTGACGACGGCGAAGAAGCCCGGTCCCGCGCCCCGGGCGGCCCAGAAGAGGTCGGTGTTCTCGGTCTCGCTGCAGATGACCGTCCGGCCGTCGGCGGTGACAGCCCGGATCTCCAGGACATCGGCACATGCCGGTCCCCACGCACGGGAGTTCCAGCCGAGTCCGCCGCTCAGCAGGAAGCCGCCCACCGCGACGGAGGAGCAGTGCCCCACGGGGAAGGCCAGGTCATGCGGGGCGAGGGCCTCGACGAGGCCCTGCCCGGTGATGGCGGGCCCCACCACGGCAGTCGCCGACGCCGGGGCGACGCTGCAGTGCCGTAGCCGCGACAGGTCGATCAGCAGCCCCCCGTCGCGGAGTTGGGAGCCGGACCAGTTGTGCCCGCCGGAGCGTGTGGAGACCTGCAGTCCCTGGGCGCGTGCCCAGGCCAGGGCCAGAGGTACGTCCCGTTCGGCTGAGGCCTGCAGGATGGCCTCAGGAAAGCGTTCCGGCAGGAGCCCGTTCCACACCGCGCCGGCCCGGGCGCGGTCGTAGCCGGGGTCGCCCCGCCGGATCAGCGTCCCCTCGGTGGGGCCTGCGGGCGTCCGTTCAGGCATCACGACCTCCTCGCGTGGCCCGGCTGAAGCCGGCTGGTGGGATCGGTCAGTGAGTGGTCAGGCCGAAGACGGCGAGGAACAGCGCATAGCAGAGCACCACTGCCGCGGCACCGGTCAGATGCACGCGGTAGCTGCTCGCGCGGCCGGGCACCAGCCAGAAGGCGAGTGCCTTGTTCACCAGTGGCATCAGCAGCCAGGTCAATACGCTGACGCTCAGCACGTTCCCGATGAAGAGGCCGATGTATCCGGGGACACCGAGTCCGTCCAGCCAGCGGCCTTCGGTCAGATTCAGGACCATCACCGTGGGATAGAGCGCCAGGACCACGGTCATGGCCTGCTTCCAGTTGGGCGGCGCATTGTCCTGCTTGCCCTCGCCGAAGCGGAACCAACCGCTGAACGCCGAGCCGACCTTGCGTACGTCGTAGGAGGTGAAATAGGTGCGGCCCTCCTCCAGCAGTGTCCGGCGGACATCGGATGCGAGCCAGTCGTCGAGGTGCTCGCGGGAGTCGAACCGGAAGACGACGACCCAGTGCTCCTGCACACCCTCCACTGGCTTGAACAGTTCGGACCCCATGAATCCGGGTGATTTCGCCTGTGCCTTGATTGCCTTCTCCTGCCAGCGCAGAAAACCCTCTTCCCGCCCTGGCTTCACCTCGTGGGAGACGACGGCCGTGACCACCTCCGGCGCCTGCTCGGCAGGGGTGCCGCCACGAAGCACCTCCTGCGTCGGAGGTTCCTCGAAGAATTCCCGCCCTTCGTCGAGCAATTCGCGCCGTCTGCCCGAATCCAGCCAGGCGGTCAGGTGGTCGATGCCGGCGAAACGGAAGACCGCCACCCACTCGTTCTCGCCGCCTGCTTCGGGTGGGTACACCTCTGCACCCTCGAACCCGTCGAATTCGCGGGCCGCTTCGTTCATCCTGTGCTGCCAGCGCTGATACTCGTCGGCGCGACCTGCACACACCTTCTGCGAGGTCACAACGGTGGCGTTCTCGGCCTGCGGCTCACGGCTTGCGCGGGGGCTCACGCACAGTAGTTTATTAGAAGCATCATTTTGTGGGCAAATCGGACAGTCGATCATCCTTCCGCACGCTCTGTTCCGGAGAGGCTGTCGATGTCGATCGGAGACGTAGCGATGGAACACAAGGAGCTCATCACCGAGGCGGTCCGACTGGCCACCGAGTCGGTGGAAAAGGGCTGGGGCGGCCCCTTCGGCGCGGTGATCACCCGCAACGGGGACATCATCGCCCGCGGACAGAACCGGGTGCTTCTCACCGGCGACCCCACGGCCCACGCCGAGGTCGAATCGATCCGCAAGGCCGTGCAGTGTCTCAACCCCGAGGCTCCGTCGATCTCCGAAGAGCACCAGAACGAGAGCACTCTGGAATACGTGCCCCGTGCTGACGGGTCACCGGATCCCGTGCCCGAGCGGGCCCGGATGCTGCAGGGCTGCTCGATCTACATCAGCGGCGCTCCCTGCCCGATGTGCATGAGCGCCATCTACTGGTCCCGGATCGATGCGGTGTACTTCAGCTGCAGCCTGGACGACACACGCCGGATCGGCTTCGACGACGCCTACCAGTACGAGGACTTCAAGCGGCCGCTCGACCAGCGAAGGATCAGGGTCGAGCAGCTCCATCCCGAAATCGGCTCCCACGCCTACGACTCATGGACGAACAAGCCGAACCGGCACGCGTACTGAGGACCTTCTCGAAGCAGGCGACGGCCGGCCTCGGCGTGTGACCGGCCTTCTGCAGCCACTTGCCGGGGAGTTCCTCCTCCGGCAGCACGCAGGCGATGCGACGCTCCGGCCGCGATCATCAGCCGGCGTTCCAGCTCCATCAGCAGCGCGCCGGCCCGGCCCCGGCCGCACCAGGTCGGTGAAATGGCGATCCGCATCACCCACGCCCGGCCGTCGGCCGCCTGAGCGAGCGCCGCGCCGATGGGCTCGCCACGGTGGACCGCGACCACTGCGGGCCGGCGGGATGTCAGGGCACTGAGGCACTCGACCAGAGAGAAGACGGACTCCCGGCCGAGGTCCGCGGTCGTGTCGATGGGGTGAACGACCGCCGCCAGGTCGCCGTCACGGTAGTTGTGGATGACGGCCGCACCGGGTTCATCGGGCCGGCGCCCGCGGGCAGCGGCTCCGTGCAGGAGGTGATGGTCCGGCAGCCCGCTGGGTTCCGTGCGGAGGCACCGGTCACCTGACCGCGGGCCGTCGGCGCCATGCCCCCGAGGCGGCCCGTGCGCCTGGTCATGGCCCGTCGGCAGGGCCATCCTTCGGCCGGACCGCACCCCTACCGAGGCATCGGGTCGGAGTGTGAGCGGAATCCCCCATCGAAACCCCCCTCGGATACGGCCATTCGTGCGGATAGAATCGCGCGACTGCACTGGTGATCGAAGGGGAGACAGGGGCTGATGGTGCAAGCGAAGAAGATCGCGCTCGTCATGATTGCCGTCTTCGTGCTGTACACGATCATCCACTCCCCCAAACGGGCCGCGGAGCTTGTCCAGGTAGGGTTCGAGGGCATTTCGAGTGCCGCACAGGGCGTCGGCGATTTCATGACCGAGCTCGTGAAGTAGGAGTACCCCATGATCCGTCATCTGGTCCTGTTCAAGCTGAACGACGGCGTGAAGCGTGACGATCCGCGTGTTGTCGCCGGGGCAAAGGCGTTCCAGGAGCTCGGAGGGCAGATCCCGGAGCTGGAGTTCTGGGAGTGCGCCTGGAACATCACCGACCGGCCGATCGCGTACGACTTCGCCATCAACTCCGCGGTCGCCGACGAGGACGCCCTGGGGCGCTACATCGCACACCCGGCCCATCAGGCCGCCGCCGAACAGTGGAAGGCTTTCGCCACCTGGGTGATTGCCGACTACCCCTTCTGACCTCCGCGGTCCCGGAACCCACAAGCCCCTCACCATTTCGGTGAGGGGCTTTTCCATGGGTTTAAACCAATGTGCCCTCAACACGACGCTGTACGGTGCTTGCACACAGTGGACATGTCTTGTGATGCTATGACCGCTTTTGACGGATGAGTTGACCGAAGTTGACCGCAAAGGGGTGGCCTCACCGTGCCGGCCAGTACAGCGCCTCAAGTGCCTCCCCAGATCGTCCAGAACGACGACGCCCAAGCCCCCCAAACGGCCCCGTCCGATCAGTCCGCCCCGGCAACCCGGCCCGCGCCGGTGGCCGAGACCGTCCAGACCGAGACGCCCGACGGCACGACGCCCGCCAGGACCCGGGGCGCGGACACCAGGGCGCTCACCCGGGTCCTCTTCGACCAGCTCAAGGAGCTGGAACCGGGAAGCGCGGAGCACGGCAGAGTGCGGGCCGCACTGATCGAGGCGAACCTTCCCCTCGTGCGGTACGCCGCGGCGCGCTTCCGGAGCCGTAACGAACCCATGGAGGACGTCGTCCAGGTCGGCACCATCGGGCTGATCAACGCCATCGACCGCTTCGACCCCGAACGCGGCGTCCAGTTCCCGACCTTCGCGATGCCCACCGTCGTCGGCGAGATCAAGCGGTACTTCCGGGACAACGTGCGGACGGTCCACGTGCCGCGGCGACTGCACGAGCTCTGGGTGCAGGTCACCGGCGCCACCGAGGACCTGACGACCGCGCACGGCCGCTCACCCACCACCGCGGAGATCGCCGAGCGCCTGAAGATCTCCGAGGAGGAGGTGCTGGCCTGCATCGAGGCGGGGCGCTCCTACCACGCAACCTCACTGGAAGCCGCCCAGGAGGGCGACGGGCTGCCCGGACTGCTCGACCGGCTCGGCTACGAGGACCCCGCTCTCGCCGGCGTCGAGCACCGTGATCTGGTCCGCCATCTCCTCGTCCAGCTGCCCGAGCGCGAGCAGCGGATTCTGCTGCTGCGCTACTACAGCAATCTGACGCAATCACAGATCAGCGCCGAGTTGGGCGTTTCCCAGATGCATGTGTCAAGGCTCCTGGCCAGAAGCTTCGCGCGACTTCGATCCGCAAATAGGATCGAGGCGTAACCGGATCGGGTAAATCGATCAAAGCCCCTTCCAGGTAGCCGGAATGCCGCACACCCCCTGTTAACTGCGCATATGTCACCCTGACTTGTCGACATGTCACTACAGCGCGTTGCCGACATGTGACATTCTGCGTGAACCGCGTTTGCCGCAGCCCCGCCGCCGGTATTCAGGTGGAGGCTGCGTTCCTCCGATGGTCGTGGCTACCGCGACCGTCCGCGACCTCAAGGGGGTGGCATGTCCGCAGAACAGGGCAGCTCGAAGGTGCTCACGCTCACGAAGAGCGCACCCGCACCCGCTGTGCTCACCAGCTCGCCGGAAGCCATCGACACCCGCACCCTGTCCCGCTCCCTGTTCCTGCGGCTCGCCGCTCTGGGTCCCGCACCGGGGCCCGACGGACCGGACAGCCCGGAGCGTGCCTACGTGCGGGACACACTCATCGAGCTCAACCTCCCGCTGGTGCGGTACGCCGCGGCGCGGTTCCGGAGCCGTAACGAACCCATGGAGGACATCGTCCAGGTCGGCACGATCGGCCTGATCAAGGCGATCGACCGGTTCGACTGCGAGCGGGGCGTGGAATTCCCGACGTTCGCCATGCCCACCGTCGTCGGCGAGATCAAGCGCTTCTTCCGCGACACCTCCTGGTCGGTGCGGGTGCCGCGCCGGCTCCAGGAGCTGCGGCTCGCGCTGACGAAGACGAGCGACGAGCTGGCCCAGAAGCTCGACCGTTCGCCGACCGTGCCGGAGCTGGCGGCGGCGCTCGGGGTCTCCGAGGAGGACGTGGTCGACGGCCTTGCCGTCGGCAACGCGTACACCGCCTCCTCACTGGACTCGCCCTCCCCGGAGGACGACGGCGGCGAGGGCTCGCTCGCGGACCGGCTCGGCTACGAGGACTCCGCGCTGGAAGGCGTCGAGTACCGCGAATCACTGAAGCCGCTGCTGGCCAAACTCCCGCCCCGGGAGCGGCAGATCATCATGCTGCGGTTCTTCGCCAACATGACCCAGTCGCAGATCGGCGAGGAGGTCGGCATCTCGCAGATGCACGTCTCACGTCTGCTGACCCGGACGCTCGCCCAGCTCAGGGAGGGGCTCATCGCCGACTGATCCACGCACAGGCGCGAGAGGGTTCCTAATTGACGGACCGTCAGCCACACTTGCGCGATGCGACGTCAGACATTCGGCTCGACCGGCCGCCGGGGCACCGTGATCGCCGCCTCGGCGGCCGTGCTGTGCCTGGGCGGAGCACTCGCCGCCTGCGGCGCCGGAGCGGGCGCCGGAGACGGCTATGCGGCAGTCGGCGCGGCGGGCACCGGCCCGGAGAAGGCGCCCAAGGGCCCGGTCGCGCCTTCGGGCAGGGTGACGCTGATTCCGCTGGACGGGGAGGGCGGCGCCGGCGGGGGGACGGAGCCGAGGCCGGGCTCCTCCGCGGCAAGCGGCGACTTCGGTGGCACGGGCAGCATCGGCAGTGGCGCGGGCAGGGGCGGGGCCGCGGGCGACCGGTCGAGCGGCGGTGCGCGGTCCTCCAGCGGATCCGGCGGCACCTCCGCCGGCACCACCGGCGGCGCTGCGGGTTCTGCCGGCGGCACGGACTCCGCCGGCAGTACAGATGGCAGCGGTACCGGTGGCACGACCTCGGGCGGCGCGGGGGACGGTCCCGCGCCTCCCTCCCCGTCCGCGCCGGGGTCCACCGCGCCCGCCGGACCTGCCGTGCTGACCCTGGGCGCACCCGAGCGGGCGGCGGCCGATCACCGCTGGTGCGAGAAGGTGACTGTCGAGTTCCGCAATACCGGCGGTTCACCGGCCCGGTCGGGCACGGTCACCTTCGCCACACACATCATCGGCGGGCTCGGGATCGACTGGGCGACTGTGGAGACGACCGCGCCGCTGCCCGCGCCGATCGACGCGGGAGCGGCGCGGGAGAAGACGTACACCGTCTGTGTGGACGCCTGGCGGGTGCCCCTGGGCATGCATGTCGAAACCCGGGACATCACCGCCGCCTGGAAGTGACGGACGGGATGAACGGGGTCGGATCAGCCGAGCGCGAGCCAGGCGACCGCGCCGAGGATGACGATCACCGCGACGACGGCGACGATCACTCCAGCCTTCGGTCCGGACGACGTGGCCGGCTGCTGCAGCCGCTGCGGCTCGCCCTCGTCGACGAAGGCGCGGAACATCTGGGTGCTGCCCGCGGGGTCGTAATTGCCCTCGGGGCCCTGAGGGTTGCCATTTACCGGCGGCTGATTACGCATGAATGCATTCCCACTCGATCGGGTGAAGTACTCGTCGGATACTGCGATATGAAGCCTGTGGAACTGTAGCGTCGTCACGCGGGAAAGGGTCCTGCGGCCAACGCTCGATCCCGCTCGCGCCAGGGACACTGCCCGCCACGGACTGGATCACGCGCGCGACGCGTGCCGTCACCGGGGTGCAAAAGCGGAGAACCAGGTCATCCAAGACCGTTCGGGATGGCCCGCCAGACGCACAGCACCCCGCGCCGGGCACCAAGGAACGGTCGTGTGCCATGGGTCAGGACCCTAGCGGTCCGGCGGCACCTTATGCCCCCTACGGGGGCGACGGCCGGGCCTCGAGTGACGCTCGGGGCCTACTGCCGTTTCGGGGCCACCGTCCACACTTTCGGTGTGGCACCAGACACACCCGACCCGTCCCGCACGCGCTGGGCGTTTGACCCAAGTCCTACACAGCCTTTTGCCTTCCTTTACTTATGCAAGCCTGATTTCGTTTGCCTGCGGCAACCAATACTTCTATGGTTGCCCTAAGCAACAAGATGCAGAACGACGTCTGGGGGGCCCGTGGCCGCACGCAGTCAGTACGAAGAACTGGCCCGGCAGCTCAGCGCCGTGGGGGCCGTCAAACGCGGACTCGCACGCATCCTCCCTGCTGAATGTCCTGGCGGATCCGCCGCGGTACTGGCCCTGCTCAGCCAGCACGGCGAAATGCGGATCAGCAGACTGGCCGAGCTGATGGCCGTCGACATGTCGGTCACCAGCCGACATGTCGCCCACGTGGCCGAGCGCGGCTGGATAGAACGGTCTCCGGACCCGGCGGACAAGCGGTCCCGCATCCTGCGGCTGACCCCTGCGGGCAACGCGGTACTCGGTGACCTGAACCGGCGGACCACCGAAATGTTCGCCCACAACCTTCAGGAGTGGTCCGACGACGAGGTCGGACAGCTCAACACGTTGTTGGCCCGGCTGCGTGACAGTTTCGCCTGTCGCGGTTCCGGTGGGTGCGCCCCCGGAAGGCACAGCCACGAGTGCCGCACGCGGCCCGCCGACAGCGACGACGACTCGCACACCCGTACACCCGTGTAACAGAAGCAAAGCAAAGGAACTCAATGGCTACGACCACACCAACCGGTGTGCGGGGCGGCCACGCCAAGCACGGAGGAAGCTCTTCCTCCGACGGCGCGCCGATGACACACCGGCAGATCATGGAAGCACTGGCCGGGCTGATGCTCGGCATGTTTGTCGCGATCCTGTCGTCGACCGTCGTCTCCAACGCTCTCCCCGAGATCATCTCGGACCTCGGTGGCGGCCAGTCCGCGTACACCTGGGTCGTCACGGCCTCGCTGCTCGCGATGACCGCCACCACTCCTCTGTGGGGCAAGCTCTCCGACCTGTTCAGCAAGAAGCTGCTGGTCCAGATAGCGCTCGTCATCTATGTCCTGGGCTCGGTCGTCGCGGGTCTGTCGACCAGCAGCGGCATGCTCATCGCCTGCCGTGTCGTCCAGGGCATCGGCGTCGGTGGTCTCTCCGCCCTCGCCCAGATCGTGATGGCCGCAATGATCGCCCCGCGCGAGCGCGGTCGCTACAGCGGATACATCGGTGCGGTGTTCGCCGTCGCCACCGTCGGTGGTCCGCTGCTCGGCGGAGTCATCACCGACACCAGCTGGATGGGCTGGCGCTGGTGCTTCTATGTCGGTGTGCCGTTCGCCGTCATCGCGCTGATCGTGCTCCAGAAGACCCTGAAGCTCCCGGTCGTCAAGCGTGAGGTCAAGGTCGACTGGACCGGCGCGTTCTTCATCAGCGCCGCCGTCTCGCTGCTGCTGCTCTGGGTGACCTTCGCGGGCGACAAGTACGACTGGCTGTCCTGGCAGACCGGCGTGATGCTCGCGGGTTCCCTGATCCTCGCCCTGCTCTTCGTCTACACCGAGTCCCGGGCCAGCGAGCCGATCATCCCACTGCGCCTCTTCCGCAACCGCACCATCGCGCTGGCCTCGCTGGCCTCGCTGTTCGTCGGTATCGCGATGTTCGCGGGCACGGTCTTCTTCAGTCAGTACTTCCAGCTGGCGCGGGGCAAGTCGCCGACGATGTCCGGCGTCATGACGATCCCGATGATCGCGGGTCTGTTCATCTCCTCGACGGTCTCCGGCCAGATCATCACGAAGACCGGCCGCTGGAAGGCATGGCTGGTCAGCGGCGGCTTCCTGGTCACCGCCGGGCTCGGGCTGCTGGGCACCCTCCGGTACGACACGGAGTACTGGCACATCGCCGCCTTCATGGCCGTGATGGGTCTCGGCATCGGCATGATGATGCAGAACCTGGTGCTCGCCACGCAGAACCAGGTCGCTCCGTCCGACCTCGGCTCGGCCAGCTCCGTCGTCACCTTCTTCCGTTCCCTCGGTGGTGCGATCGGCGTCTCGGCGCTGGGCGCCGTCATGGCGAACCGCGTCACCCACTACGTCAAGGAAGGCCTCGCGGACCTCGGTCCGAAGGGCGCGGCCCTGGGCCACGGCGGCACCGGCGGCGGGGGCATCCCCAACCTGGACGAGCTGCCCGCGCCATTCCGCACGGTCGTGGAGAGCGCCTACGGGCACGGTGTCGGCGACGTCTTCCTGTACGCCGCTCCGGCCGCGCTGATCGCCTTCCTCATCACGCTCTTCATCAAGGAGGTCGCGCTGAAGACGAACGCGGCGAACAACGCCCCGGCGGAGGCCGAGGCTGCCGCCGAGGTTCCCGCCGCGGTGCTCGCCGAGGTCCCGTCCGGTGCAGCCGCGCTGGTCTCCGAGAGTGCGGCCGGGGTCACCTCGGTCGACACGCTCGAAGCTCCGGCGGCAGCCGTGCAGGGCACCCCGGTGAGTGGTGTGGTGCGGGGCACCGAGGGCGCACCCGTCGCCCGGGCCGCGGTCACACTGATCTCACTGGGTGGCCGGCAGCTGGGGCGCTCCGTCGCCCAGGCCGACGGCAGCTACCGTCTGGACGCGCCGGGCGCCGGCAGCTACGTCCTGATCGCCTCCGCCGACGGCTTCCAGCCGCAGGCGTCCACTGTGGTCGTCGGCGACCAGCAGCTGTCGTACGACATCCTGCTCGCCGGTACGAGCGGCCTGGCCGGGACCGTGCGGGCCGCCGAGAGCGGTGATCCGGTCGTCGGCGCCATGGTCATCGTGACCGATGTACGCGGCGATGTGCTGGCCACCGGCACGTCCGCCGGGACCGGCGAGTTCACCTTCGCCGAGCTGGTGCCCGGCGCGGTGACCGTCGCGGTGAACGCCATCGGCTTCCGTCCGCTGGCGCTGCCGGTGGAGATCGGTGGCCAGGGTGTCACCCGGGTCGACGCCGTACTGCAGTCCGGTGCGCTGGTCCAGGGTGTCGTGCGGGCCGGTTCGGCCCGGCGGCCGCTGCCGGACGCCCGCGTCACTCTGGTCGACGCGGCGGGCAATGTGGTCGCCACCTCGACGACCGGGGAGGACGGGGCGTACGCCTTCGCCGACCTGGACGCGGGCGAGTACTCGGTCATCGCGACCGGCTACCCGCCGGTGGCCGGCGCACTGACCGTGGCCGGTCGCGGGGTCGACGGCCACGACATCGAGCTCGCCCACCCCGGCGAGTGATCGCGTAACACAGACCCTGGCGGACAGCGCTTCGAGCGGAGAGGCTGCCGCCGGTGGAAAAGGGCCCCGGTGGTGGGTACGGCAGGCAGGGGACGGCCTGCCGTACCCGCCCCGGGGCCGACTCATTGAGTCATGGAGCAAGGAGAGAAACGGGATGGGACTTCGCGCACAGGTACGGACGCGGGACGGCTGGGCTGTCCAGCACGCGGTCGTGACGGTGACCGACATGACTGGCACCCAGGTGCTGCGAGCCGACGCCGACGAGGACGGGGCGGTACGGACCGACGCCCCGCTCCCGGCCGGCGCGTACACGGTGATCGTGACCGCGGTCGGGTACGCTCCCGCCGCGTCGACCGCCCTCGTCACGGCGAGCGGACGGGTCGAGGCCGGCACAGTGGTGCTGGCCCGCCAGGGCGGCGTGGAACTGCCGCCGCCGGGCGCCTGGTCGCTGGACCCGGCGCACTGCTCGGTGGGCGCGGTCGCGCAGCACCTGGGGATCTCCAGCGTGCGCGGCCGGTTCACCGAGTTCGGCGGCCGGATCGAGATCGCGGAGGAGGTCCACCGCTCCCGCGTGGACGCCGTGATCAGCGCGGCCAGTATCGACACGGGCAACGGCATGCGCGACAAGCACCTGCGCTCGCCGGACTTCCTCGACGTGGACCGGTTCCCGGAGATCACGTACCGCTCGGACGGGCTCACCCCGGCCGGCCCCGACCGCTGGACCGTGCACGGCCTGCTGACGATGCGCGGCGTCGAGCGCCCGGTCGACCTGGACCTGAGCTACCTCGGCACCGGCCCCGACCCGTGGGGCGGGATGCGCGCGGCATTCAGCGCAACGGCGGAGCTGCGCCGCGACGATTTCGCCATGAACTACAACCAGGTGGTGCAGGCGGGCATCTCGGCGATCGGCACGACGCTGCGGGTGGAGCTGGACATCCAGGCGGTGCAGGGCGAGACCCTGCCGTCGTAGTCTGCGGACATGGCCCCCAACATCGCGACCAACACCGCCGTGGAACTCGATGATCTGCTGGCGTTCGTACGGCCCCGGCACCGGGCGATCCTGCTGACCACCCGGGCCGACGGCCGCCCTCAGGGATCCCCGCTGACGTGCGGCGTCGACAACGCCGGCCGGGTCGTCGTCTCGACCTACCCCGAGCGCGCGAAGACCCGGAACGCGAAGCGGGACGAGCGCGTGAGCGTGATCGTCCTGTCGGACGACTGGAACGGGCCGTGGGTGCAGATCGACGGGACGGCCGAGGTGATCGACGCGCCCGACTCGGTCGAACCGCTCGTCGAGTACTTCCGGAACATCTCGGGAGAGCACCCGGACTGGGACGAGTACCGGGCGGCGATGGTGAAGCAGGGCAAGTCGATCATCCGGATCACCCCGGAGCGGTGGGGGCCCATTGCCACGGGCGGTTTCCCCGCCCGCCTGGCGCCCGGCAGCTGACGGCTGTTCCGGGATGAGTGCTCTTCTGGCGGGCCCGGGGGTGCGGTCTTGCCCGCTGGGGGTGTCGTGAAGGCCGCCCCGGCCGGGGGGCGGGGTGCAGACGGGGCTTTCGGAACACGCCCTAGCGGTCCCGCATCGCCTCGATCCCCGCGATCAGCAGGTCCAGGGCGAAGGTGAAGTCCCGCTCGCGCATCTCCTCGACCGTGTCGCCGCCCCGGGCGTCCATCAGATCCTGCACCGACTCGACGATCCGGCTGAGCTGCGGCTGGGACCGGATCGCGCCGGTCGCCTGCTGGAAGAACTCGTCCTGGCTGAGCCCCGCCTCCGCGGAACGCTGCACGATATGGCCCTCGATCGTGCCGAATCCGTACACGAACTGAAAGACCGCGGAGAGAGCGCCGGTCTGCTGGTGCAGCGGCAGCCCGGTCGCCCGGATCACGTCCTGAACGGCGTACGAGAACAGCATCGAGTGCGGGCCGATGTTGAGGAAATGTCCGGCGAGCGGCGACACCCAGACGTGCCGGACCAGGAGCTCCCGGTAGGTGGTGGCCAGTTCGCGGAGCCGGTCGTGCCAGTGCGCCTCCTCCCGGGGCGGCGCGATCTCGCTGTAGACCGAGTCGAGGGCCAGCTCCAGCAGGTCGTCCTTGGTGTCGACGTACCAGTAGAGGGACATCGCGGTGACGTCCAGCTCGGCGGCGAGCCGGCGCATGGAGAACTTGGCGAGACCCTCGGCGTCCAGCAGCCGGACCGTCGCCGCGGTGATCCTGTCTCGGTCGAGGCCGGCCGGCTGGTCCGATTTACGGGTGCGCGACGGTGGCCGCTGGTCCAGCCACACACTGGTCCTGGCAGGGTTCTTCACACGGTCGGCCGCGGACACCATGGCGCACTCTCCTCGTCTTGCCGGCGGGACGAACGGGATGACCGAACCGGATCCGTGCCCCGTGCGCACGAACCGGATTCGTACAGTCCGGTACGCCCCGCCTGATGCTATGCCGCTGCCGCGGCCGAGTCTGCCTGAACAGATTCTGCCCGCTCCGCCCGGCGGAGGAGCACGGCAGCCAGCAGCCCGCCCGCCAGCACCGCCACCGCCCCGACCAGCTGGCTGGTCTCCAGTCCCGAGGCGAAGGCGTCGGTGATCCGCTGCCGCTCGCCGCCGTCGGTCGCCGCGGCGAGCGCCGCGGGAAGCGAGGCGGCCCCGACGGCCGCCGGTACGAGCGCCGCGAACCGCGAGTTCAGCACCGCGCCGAGGACCGCGACCCCCAGACCGTTCCCGAACTCGGCGAGCGTGCCGTTCACGCCCGCGCCCACCCCCGCCTTCGCCGGCGGGATGGCGCTCATGATCGCGTTGGCCATGGCCGGCATGGCGAGTGCGATGCCCGCGCCCATGACGACCAGGCCGAGCAGCATGCCGCCGTAGCCGTTGCCGCCCAGCAGAGCGATCGCGGCGAGACCCGCGGCCAGCAGGCTCATCCCGGCGGCGATCGTGGCAGGCGTGCCCAGCTTGGGCACCAGCCTCGCGCCCAGGCCCGTGAGGTTGAGCGCGACGACGCTCAGCGCCAGCGGAGCCGTACGCAGACCCGCCTCCAGCGGCTCGTATCCGAGGACGAACTGGAGCTGCTGGGTGAGGAGGAAGAGCGAGCCACCCATCCCGAAGGCGACCAGGATCGCGCCCGCGACCGCCCCGACGAACTTCTGGTTCCGGAAGAAGTGCATGTCCAGCATCGGGTACGGAATGTGCAGCTCCCACAGCACGAATCCGGTGAGGACCGAGACCCCGATGAACGCGGTCAGCAGCACCTGGCCCGAGGTCCAGCCGTGCTCCGGGCCGGAGATGATCGCGTACACGACGGAGGCCATGCCGATGGTGGACAGCAGCGCGCCGAGCAGGTCGGGGCGCTCGCCGCGCGGGTTCTTGGATTCCGGGACGAGACGGATCACCGCGGCCAGGCCGATGACGGCGACCGGGATGTTGATCAGGAAGATCGCACCCCACCAGAAGTGGTCGAGCATCACTCCGCCGATCAGCGGTCCCACGGCGAAGCCGAGCGAGCTGACGGTCGACCAGACGCCGATCGCCTTGACCCGTTCGGTGTCGTCGAAGATCTGGACGACGACAGCAAGGGTCGTGGTCATCAGCAGCGCACCGCCGATGCCCATGCCGGCGCGGGCGGCGATCAACTGCACGGAGGTCTGGGCCAGTCCGGCCACCAGCGAGCCGATGCCGAACAGGGCGAGACCGGTGACCAGCATCTTCTTGCGGCCGTAGCGGTCGGCGGAACTGCCGGCCGTGAGCAGCAGACCCGACTGGACCAGCGAGTAGGCGTTGATCATCCACTGCACGTCGGCGGTGGACGCGTCCAGCTCCCGGGTGAGGGAGGGGATCGCGACGTTGAGGACGGTGTTGTCGAGCAGCACGGTGAGCTGGGCGAGGCAGATGACGCCGAGGATCAGCCAGCGTTGCGGGTGGCTCGGTGGCGAGAGGTGGTTCTGCTCGGCGGCGGTCGCCGTCATGCGGGCTCCTTGAGCTCCTGAAGTTGCTTTACGGTGTATAAGAGAAGCGTCGTACACCGTAAAGCACCTCCCATACGGCGTACAAGCGACTTTCGCACGGTACCGTGCTCGACGCCGATCAACAGGGAACCGACTAGGGCTGAAGTGGCATGTCACTGCGTCGTCGTACGGTGGAAGTCCTGATTGCCGCGGGCTTGTTGGGGACGGCCGCCGCCCCGCCCGCCGGAGCTGCCGGGCAGGGGAATCCGGTGCCTCTGCGCGTCGCCACGTACAACATCCATGCCGGCTCGGGCATGGACAACGTCTTCGATCTGGACCGGCAGGCGACGGAACTCCGCTCGCTCGACGCCGATGTGATCGGGCTTCAGGAAGTAGACGTCCACTGGGGCACGCGCAGCGAGTGGCGCGACGTCGCGGGCGAGCTGGCAAAACGGCTGGACATGCAGGTGTCGTTCGCCCCGATCTACAGCCTCGATCCGGAGACTCCCGGTGCGTCCCGGCGCGAGTTCGGGGTCGCGGTGCTGTCGAAGTACCGGATCGTCAGCGCCGAGAACCACGAGATCACCCGGCTCTCCACCCAGGTCCCCCACCCCGTGCCGGAGCCCGCGCCCGGCTTCGGTGAAGTGGTCGTACGGGTGAAGGGGATGCCCGTGCATGTGTATGTGACGCACCTCGACTACCGCGGCGACCCGTCCGTACGGATCGCACAGGTCGCCGACACCCGGCGGATCATGGCGGAGGACGAGGGGCGGAAGGTGCTCCTCGGCGACTTCAACGCGGAACCGGGCGCCCCGGAGCTGGCCCCGCTGTGGGAGGACCTGACCGATGCCGACCCGAATGCGCCGACCTTCCCCGCACTGGACCCGGTGAAACGGATCGACTTCGTGGCGGTGTCGAAGGACGGTGTGCGGGTACGCGACGCGGCGGTGGCCGAGACACTTGCCTCGGACCACCGCCCGGTCATCGCGGATCTGCTGCTGCTCCGGCGCTGAGGGACTGCGAAGTCAGCCGGTCGACCGGGTCATTCACCGGGCTTGATCAGATATCCCGCCCCGCGCCGGGTGTGGATCATCGGCGTCCGTCCGGCGTCGATCTTCTTGCGCAGATACGAGATGTACAGCTCGACGACGTTCGCCTGCCCGCCGAAGTCGTAGTTCCACACGCGGTCGAGGATCTGCGCCTTGCTCAGCACCCTTCGCGGATTGCGCATCAGGAAGCGCAGCAGCTCGAACTCGGTCGCGGTGAGGTGGATCGACGTCGTGCCCCGGCTCACCTCGTGGCTGTCCTCGTCGAGCACCAGGTCGCCCACGACGAGCGTCGACTCGCTCCGTACCGCTGCCGTCCCGGACCGCCGGATCAGCCCGCGCAGCCGCGCCACGACCTCCTCCAGGCTGAACGGCTTCGTCACATAGTCGTCGCCGCCCGCCGTGAGCCCGGCGATCCGGTCCTCCACCGAGTCGCGCGCGGTCAGGAACAGCACAGGGACCTCGGAGAGCTCCCGGCGCAGCCGGCCGAGGACCGAGAGCCCGCCCGTGTCGGGCAGCATCACATCGAGAATCACGGCGTCGGGCCGGAAATCGCGCGCCGTCCGGACGGCATCCGCACCGTCCCCGGCACTGCGCACCTCCCAGCCTTCGTAGCGCAGGGCCATGGAGAGCAGCTCGGCAAGCGGGGCCTCGTCGTCCACGACGAGCACACGGACGGGACTGCGGTCCGGCCTCAGCAGTTCGGTACGCCCCTGGGGCGAGGTCGTCGTCATGCCTCGACGGTGCGGCACGCCTCTGAGAGGGTCCTTTCCCGATTCTGTGAATTCCCTGAGAAAGCGGAGATGCCCGGGAGCGCTCAGCCCCGGCCGAACAACGCGTGCGCGTTCCCGTAACAGACCGCGCGCAACCAGTCGTCCCCCAACTCCAGCCGCTCCAGCGCGTGCAGCTGATGCACGTACGGATACGGAATGTTCGGGAAGTCCGTCCCCAGCAGGATCCGGTCCCCGAGAGCGGCGAGCCGCCCCCGCTCCGCCACGGGGAACGGCGTGAACCCCTCCGAGAAGTCCGTGAACGCCATCGTCGTGTCGAGCCGCACCTCGGGGTAGGTCTCCGCCAGCGCCAGGAACTCCGTGTACTCGGGCATCCCCAGGTGCGCCACCACCAGCCGCAGCCGCGGATGCCGGGCGAGCAGCCGGCCGACCGGCTCCGGCCCGGTGTACGCGCCGGGCGCGGGCCCGGACCCGCAGTGCATCACCACCGGGATCCCGGCGTCGGCGAGCAGCCCCCACACGGGCTCCAGCAGCGGATCGTTGGCGTCGTACGCCCCGACCTGGAGGTGCGACTTGAAGACGCGCGCCCCCGCCTCGACCGCCTCGCGGACATAACGCTCCACGCCCTCCTCGGGAAAGAGGGTCGCCGTGTGCAGGCAGTCGGGCACCCGGCGCGCGAAGTCGGCCGCCCAGCCGTTCAGCCAGGCCGCCATCCCCGCCTTGTGCGGGTAGAGCATCGAGGTGAACCGCCGCACCCCGAAGGACCGGAGCAGCGCGAGCCGTTCGTCCTCGTCGTGCCGGTAGGTGATCGGCCATTCCATGCCGGTCAGCGGTCCGGCGGAGTCGAAGTACGCCCACACCTTGCGGAGCACCTGCTCCGGCATGAAGTGCGTGTGGATGTCGATCAGCCCCGGCAGCCCGAGGCGCTCCCAGAACCGCACCACGTCATTGTTCCCGCCACTCATCGCGCACTCCTCACCCGGCCCGCCCGGAGCACCGACGATCTCAGAACAGCCCGTCCTGCACGCCGCCGCCCCCGATGTCGACCACCGGCACGGTCACCCCCGACCGCGCATCGGCCCCCACCAGCTCCCAGCCGGTCATCAGCCGGGTGTCCAGCACGACCACCCCGTCCGCGGTCGCCAGATGCAGATCGGGCCCGGCGGCCGCGACCAGCCGCCCGCCGACCACCCCGCCGTCCACCAGCTCGGTCACCGCCCGCCCCACCTCGACCGGCCCGTCCAGTCCGAACACCCCTGTGTGATCGACGGGATCGAACGGCAGCCGCTCCAGCGACTGCGGCCATCCCGCCCCCGCCTCCAGCGCCGCCGCCCGCCCGTACAGCTCCTCGACCTCCGCGACCCGCTCGGCGGCACCCGGCAGCACGGCCCGCACGGCGCGCTTGCGTGCGTACGGGATCCGGTCCGGTACCCCCAGCGCCGCCCGGAGCAGCTCCTCGGTCCGCCGCGCCGCCATCAACGGGCCGCGCCCCAGCCAGCTGAAGGCCACGGCCCCCTGCTCCCGCAGCCTCGCCGCACCCCGCTCCTCCGCGGTGATGCCGACCTTCACCATCCCGGGCCCGAACCAGGCGAGATAGACGCGGTACGTCCGAGGGTCGTCGGCGATCGTGTCGGCGGCCACCGAATGCGCCCGGTCCAGCCGCGCACACTCCGGGCACCGCGCCCCCGTACTCCGCCCGGACACCAGGGCGCCCAGCGGACACATGTTCCCCCGCGCCCCCACACAGTGCCGCTCACCCGCTGCCCGGAACCCGAGCGCCTTCCCGTACGCGAGGACACTCACCCGCGTCGAACCGGCCCCGCCCACCGCCCGGCCCTTCGCCCCGCCCTTCTGCCACGCCAGGACCGGCCCTTCTGGGGGCCATCGCAACCCAGTGCAGTGCCAGCTCATGCGTGCGATCGTAACGAGGCTCCGCAATGGAGCGGGGGTCTCCGTCAACCGGCCGCGCGGGGAAGGGCGACCGGCACACGCGAGGGCCCTGGAGACACGGGCAACGCGATCCACCGAGCCCGGGAAGCCGAACAGCACCGGTCGAGTGGCGCAGGGACGCAGCCCAGGGTCCGTGCGCGCCCTCCAGGAATTACGGGACAGCCCCTATGATCCGGGCCATGGCTCTGACCATGAACGACATGGACCGGTTCGAGGCCTCCATGCCCCGCCTGGAGGCCATCGCCTACCGCCTCCTCGGCTCCGCGAGCGATGCCGAGGACGCCGTCCAGGAAACGTTCCTGCGCTGGCAGGCCGCCGACATCGACCGCATCGAGGTCCCCGAGGCCTGGCTGACGAAGGTCCTCACCAACCTGTGCCTCAACCAGCTCACCTCGGCCCGCGCCCGGCGCGAGACCTATGTGGGCCA
This sequence comes from Streptomyces sp. NPDC056231, assembly GCF_048270745.1. Classification (NCBI taxonomy): domain Bacteria; kingdom Bacillati; phylum Actinomycetota; class Actinomycetes; order Kitasatosporales; family Streptomycetaceae; genus Streptomyces; species Streptomyces sp. NPDC056231. The sequence goes on from NZ_JBLVKW010000003.1 coordinate 144,775, forward strand.
ATGGCTGCCCGAGCCGCTGCTCGCCGGGGACCCGATGCTCGGCCCGGCCGACACCGCCGAGCAACGCGAATCCGTCTCGTACGCGGTCCTCGCCCTCATGGAGCGCCTCTCCCCCAACGAGCGGGTGGTGTACGTGCTGCGGGAGGCCTTCGACTACCCGCACCGGCAGATCGCGGAGATCCTCGACATCACCGAGGCCGCCAGCCAGCAGATCTTCCACCGCGCCAAGAAGCACGTCGCGGACGGCAAGGCCCGCACCGAGATCGACGAGGCCGCCGCCCGCCGGATCGTCGAGGAGTTCCTCGCGGCCGCCACCAGCGGCCGTACCGAGCCGCTCGTGCGGCTGCTCACCGAGGACGCCATCGCGATCGGCGACGGCGGCGGGAAGGTCCCGGCCCGCGCCAAGGCGTTCGAGGGCGCCCTCGCGGTCGCCACATTCATGCGGGGCCTGTTCAAGCCCGGCACGGCCAAGCGCGCCATCGTCGGCGGCTCCCCCGAGATCCACGCCACGACCGCCAACGGCGCCCCCGCCCTCGTGGCTGTCCTCGACGGCCGGGTCATCGGCGTCATGTGCCTGGAGGTCACCGCCGAGGGCATCGCCGCGTTCCGCAACCAGGTCAACCCCGACAAGCTCGAACGCGCGACCCAGCGGTGGGCGGCCGCCGACCACGGGGAACCCCTGCTCAAAGCCTTCTGACCGCGATGTGAGGTGCTTCACATCGCGTTCCTGTCAGGAAACAGCGGGCTGCCCGGTTCAGGTGGCGAACCCGCGCGAGACAGGAGCAGGGAAATGCAGCACCGAATCATCGTCCTCGGCGCCGGATACACCGGAGCCATCGCTGCCGGTCGCCTCGCCAAGCGGCTGCGCCGCGAGGACGTCGCCATCACTCTCGTCAACGCCGAGCCCGACTTCGTCGAGCGCGTCCGGATGCACCAGCTGGCGGTCGGCCAGAACCTCAAGCCCCGGCCCTTCAGCGAGATGTTCGCGGGCACCGGCGTCGAACTGAAGCTCGCGAAGGTCACCGGTGTCGACGTCGGCCGCAAGACTGTCGCCGTCATCGACGCGAACGGAGCCGAGGAGCTCGAGTACGACAGCCTCGTGTACGCCCTCGGCAGCGGCTGGAACACCCAAGGCGTCCCCGGCACCGCCGAGCACGCCCACGAGATCACCAGCCGCCCCGGAGCGCTCCGGCTGCGCAAGCGCCTGGCCGGCCTGGACGCCGGGCAGCCCGTGGTCGTCGTCGGCGGCGGCCTCACCGGCCTGGAGGCCGCGACCGAGATCGCCGAGGCCCGCCCGGACCTCGATATCGCCCTCGCGGCCCGCGGCGGGCTCGGCGACTGGCTCGCGCCCAAAGGCCGCCGGCACCTGCGGAAGGTCTTCGACAAGCTGGGCATCACCGTGCACGAGCACACCGCCGTCACCGGCGTGGAGGCCGACCGCGTCACCACCGCCGACGGCACGTCCGTCCCGGCCGCGGTCACCGTGTGGACCACCGGCTTCGCGGTCCACCCGATCGCGAAGGCCACCGCTCTGGAGGTCACCGGCACAGGCCAGATCGTGGTCGACGGGACCATGCGCTCGGTCTCGCACCCGGACGTCTACGCCATCGGCGACGCGGCCATGGCCATGGGCCCGGGCGACAAGCCGCTGCGAATGTCGTGCGCCTCGGGCACCCCCACCGCGTGGCAGGCCGCCGACGCCATCGCGGCACGCCTGACCGGTGGGAAGCTCCCGAACGCGCCGCTCCGCTACTTCAACCAGTGCATCTCACTGGGCCGCAGGGAAGGCGTGATCCAGTACGTCACCGCCGACGACCGCGCCGTCCCCGCGGCCCTGACCGGACGGCTCGCCGCCGTCTACAAGGAGCTGGTCTGCAAGGGCGCGGCCTGGGGCGTCGCCAACCCGACGCTCGGGATGCCGACCCGGCGCCGCCGCGTCGTGCAGGAGCGGGCCCGGACGGGCCCGGCCATCAAGGCGTCGGCCTGACCCGGCCGTGCTTCTGCGAGCCTCGGACGACAACTCGGGCCCCGGACCGGTGGGTGAAGCCGCGCAGGCCGGCCGCCACCGCCATGTGGCCTCAGGCACGGCGAGGGGTCACTGCGGATTCCGGCTCGCCGAGTCGAACTGGGCGCTCGCCCTGGCCTCCTGGCCTCAGCGCCCTCTGGCTCCACGGCCCGTCAAACACTGCCGTCATCGTCCAGGGTCGGGTGCATGTCGGATGTGGCGAGGACGATGTCGCGGATCTGGTTGGGCAGGATCCGCCAGTTCTTGAACAGCGCCGCCGCAGACTCCGGGGGGAACCGAATCAATCGCGATGCCGTCGAAGGGGCAATTGAGCTGCTGAAAGGCCTGACCGTGACGAAATCCAGCATGTACCTGCTCGTCGCATGCGCTGCGCTTGCCCTCGCCGTGGTCGGCTGCGGCGCAGGGTCCACACCGGCCACCGCCGGAGGCGGCGTCCAAGCAAAGGAAGCCCGATGGTCCGAACCGAATCGGTATTCCTTCCGGCTTCTCTCCGAGTCCGGAGAGCGGAGCGGCCTTGGGGAGTACCGGATCACCGTGGAAAACGGGAAGGTCGTCAAAGCGATCGGCCTCGACGAGTCTGCCCGGCGCACGGTCGAGGGGAATCCGCAGGATGTCCCGACGCTTGGCGGTCTCCTCACTGATGTCCAGAAGGCCCGTGCAGGCCAGGCTGAAGTCGCGGAGACGGTATTTGCCGCAGATGGACACCCCGCTGAGATTCACATCGACTGGCTGGAGAATGCCATCGATGACGAGGCCGACTACCTCATCACCGAGTACCGCGAACTTCCCTGACTGGCGCGGCAAACTGCCCTCTACCGCGTGCCGCCCTTCGGCCGGACGACGGCATCGCGATTGATTCGGTTCCTGTCCGGCCTTCCCGCAGACCACGCTGGTCCGGCTCGCCAAGCTCCGGTGGCGCATCGAGCACGACTACCGCGAACGACGTTGATGTCACCCGTTGATGTCAGAAGCCCCTCGGGATGATCCCGAGGGGCTTCTGAGCTGTGTGCACTCGGCAGGATTCGAACCTGCAACCTTCTGATCCGTAGTCAGATGCTCTATCCGTTAAGCTACGAGTGCTTGGCGTTCCGGGCTTTTCTGCCTGGTCGGCGTTGCGGGAACAACATTACATGACCTGCGCCGTCACGCGAAATCCATTACCCAAACCGCCTCTGACCTGCGGAAACTCCATGTCGGGTCATGTCTGCACGCGCCGTCGCGAACGCGCGCCGCACCCGGATACGACTGAAGCCCCGGCCAGTGGCACGGGGCTTCAGTGATCAAGCGGAGGCGGAGGGATTTGAACCCTCGATGGGCTTTAAGACCCAAACCGCATTAGCAGTGCGGCGCCATAGACCGGACTAGGCGACGCCTCCAGCACACCCCGCGCGAACGCGAGTGGTGTGTGCAGATGATGACACAGCTGAGCACTGCCTCACCAATCGCCGCCTACGGTACTAGGCCTTCGGCCGCCAGGGCAAAGCCTTCGGGTTGCGCAACGCCGGGGCATGCGGAGCGTTAGTGATGACGAGGTACCGCCTCTCCGTCTTCCACACGTCCACAGGAGCCCGCATGCTGCGCCGTCTCGCCCTCACCGCCGCCACATCCTTCGCCGTGCTGTCCGCCGCCGCGCCGGCCGCGACCGCTGCCACCGGCTTCCTTCCGCTGCCCATCCCGCTGCCGGTACCGGCGCTCCAGGGCGACGACGACGCCCAGCAGACCCAGCTGACGGTCACGGTCTCGGATTCCGGATACCGCACCGCCGACGGCGTGTACGAACTGAAGTGCCTACCCGCCGGCGGCAGCCACCCGGTGGCGCAGCAGGCGTGCGACCGGCTCGCGGAGCTGGGGGAGCCCACGGGTGACGGCAGAAACCCCTTCCGTCCGGTGCCCGCCGGCACCCTGTGCACCCAGCAGTTCGGCGGATCGGCCACGGCCCGAATCACCGGAACCTGGCACGGGCAGCGTGTCGACGCCGCCTTCGACCAGAGCAACGGATGCGAGATCGCACGCTGGAACAACCTGCGGCCGGTGCTGCCGAATGTCCGGTGACCCGGGGTGGCCGGGGCCGTCACGGGACACGTCAGGGGCAGGGGTCGTACGCGGTATTCACAGAACCTTGGTGAGAGCTCCCCGCGCCATCCGCCGCCGGATGCCCCTCCCCAGCCTTTAGACTCCTCCAGTGACAGCCTGCGGCCCGAGGGGCAAGATGGGGCCCGCTGTCCGGCAAGGTGCGGTAACCAGGGAGGAAGCGTCGTCGTGAGCAGCAGGCCATCCCGAGGCGCTGCTCGCCTCGCAGCCATACTCGACGCTCTCCCTGACGGGCTGCTGCTCGTCAATTGCAACGGCACGGTCGTCAACGCCAACACCATCGCCCTCGAAATGTTCGAGACGCCGGGCACCGCGCTCGTCGGTCGCGGACTCCTCGATCTGCTTCCGGAGTTCGACTCCAAGCTGATCCCGGGGTCGATGCGCAGGCCCGAGGCGGCGGACGAGCGGGGCCGGACCAAGCCGACACGGATGATCGCGCGGCGGACCGACGGCAACGAGTACCCGGTCGAAGTCACCAGCGCCAGCCTGGAGGACGGGCAGGCCGCGTACAACGACTTCCAGGCCGGCTACAACGGCGGCTACACGGGCGACGAGCTGCTGATGCTCGTCGTACGGGATCTGTCGGGCACCGTCGACACCGAGGCCGAGCTGGCCCGTTCGCAGCGGCAGACCGAGATGATCCTGCGGGCCGCGGCCGAGGGGGTCGTCGGCACGGACACCGACGGCCGGGTCGTCCTGGTCAACCCCGCCGCCGCGCAGATCCTCGGCTTCCGTGCCAGCGACCTGGGCGGCCAGAAGCTGCATCCGCTGGTCCTGCACTCGCGTGCGGAGGGCGAGCCGTTCCCGTACGAGGAGTCGCCGCTCGCCGACACGCTCAAGTCCGGTCGTAAGCACCGGGTGCGCGGGCAGGTGCTGTGGTCCAAGAGCGGCGCGCAGGTGCCGGTCGATCTGACGACCGCGCCCGTCCGGGACGGGGACCAGCTGGTCGGTGCGGTGATGACGTTCACCGACCGCCGGCCGTACGAAGAACTCACCGACAAGCACACGGCGCGGCTGACCGAGCTGACCGAGCAGCACACCGCCGAGGTCTCCCGGCTGACCGAGCAGCACACCGCCGAGGTCGCCGGGCTGACCGAACGGCACGCCGCCGAGCTGGCCGACCGGACCGAGCGGTCCGCGGCCGAGTCGGAGGAGCTGACCGAGCGGCTCACGCAACTGACCGCCCGGCACGCACAGCTGACAGCCGTCCTCGGCGAGTCGCTGCGCGGGCCGCTGGAGGAGCTGCGCGGCGAGCTCTCGACGCTCGCCGCCGACCCGGCGGGCCAGCTGTGGCCCGAGGCCAACCAGATCCTGCACCACTTGGCCGCCGGCTACGCCCGGATGACGACGCTCGTCGACAACGTGCTCGGCTACCAGCGTCTCGACAGCGGGGCGGAGACGCTGGTCAAGGAGAAGGTACTGCTCGACTCGGTCGTGACGGCCGGTATCGACGGCGCTGTGGAACTGATCGGTCCGGGGCGCGCGCAGTTCGCGGTGCACGCCCCGCCGATCGAGGCCGAGGTGGACGCGGGGCGGCTGGTGACGGCGCTCGCCCACCTGGTCGCGGACGTCGCCGGGGTCGACTCGACCGGCAGGACGCGGGTGGCGCCGGGCGGCGGCTACGTCGACTCGACAGTGGTCGTGGCGGCGGCTCAGCGCGGTGAGGTCGTACGGATCGAGGTGCGCGGACCGTTCGCCGGGGGCGACCCGGTGCACGAGCCGATCGTGCGCGGGATCGTACGGGCGCACGGCGGCGTGCTGCAGACGCACGAGATGCCGGGGATGAGCGGCAGCGCGTACGTCCTCGAAGTGCCGCTGGGCGCGGGGGCGGGGACCGTACTGCCGCCGCAGATGCCTCCCGTCCCGGCTGCGCCCGAGGAGACCGGGCAGCAGCAGGGGACGCCGGGCGGCGGACGGCGCAGGGCGCGACGCGCGTCAACGGACGCCTTCCTGGAGAGCCCGGTGGGCGGTGGGACGGCCGCTTCGGGGGCCGAGTCCGGTGACACCGCTGCGGCGGAGCCGACGGGGCGGCGCAGGGCCCGTCGTGAAGCGGCGGCGCAGGGCGAGCACGGCGGACAGCGGACCCAGCAGTCGCCCCATGAGCTCATCCCGGCCCAGCAGGGCGAGGGATCCGGTCGCAGGCGGGGACGGCCCAGCCCGGCCGAGACGGGCCCCGGGCAGCCCGCGGGGCAGCCGGGACAGGCGTTGGCGCTGCCTGCGGCCGCGGCGACGTCCGAGGGGTCGGTGGTGACGGCGGCCGAGGGCGTTCAGGGCGTGGGCAACCGCCCGCAGCTCGGGCAGACCGTGCCGCCGCAGGGCGTGCCCGCCGAGGCACCCGTGCCGGTGCCCGCAGACGGTGCACGGGCGCGCCAGGGCAACGAGAACCAGCTGGCCCTCCCGGCCCTCGCATCTGCCCCGGCGCAGGACCGGACGGCGTCCCGGACCGGCCGACCGCAGACACCACAAGGTCAGCCGACCGAGCAGAACCAGCATCAGGTGCAGCAGCAACCGACCGGGCGACGGGCCCGCCGGGCGCTGGCGGCCGCGCAGGACCGAGCCGCCGCGGCCGAACCGGTGGGGCCGCGTACCGCATTCGCCCTCCCGCCCGCCGACGCCGACCGGATCCCGCCCATGGCCGGTGAGGCCGACGCCTCACTGCCCGGACGCCATGACGCCGCGGGCACGCCCCAGGACAACCCCCACACACCGCCGCAGGAACACCCCGCACCGACCGGGCGCCGCCGAGCCCGTCACGCTCCGGACGCGCCCCAGCAACAGCCTGAACAGCTGGAACCCGCGCAGCAGCCCAAGCAGCCCCAGCAGCCCTCCGACCGGCTGGAGAACGCCACCTCGGGACAGGGCCTGGCCGCCCTGAACGCCCTCGGCGACGACACGACCCGGCCCGGAACGGGGCACACCACCGGCACCATGGCCACCACTGCCCCTGCCGGCCCCGAGGAGAGCCGTCCGGGCGCCGTCGCGCCCGAGCCCGCTCCCGTGACCGATCCCGCGCCGGACCCCCGGCGACAGCCGCTGCCCGCCGAGGCACCGATGCCTGCGTCGGCGCCGGTGTCTGCTGCCGCACCCGCCTCCGCCGACTCGACGCAGGGGCGCGCGTTCAGCGTGCGGACCCTCGGACAGGGCGTGCCGTTCGCCCAGCACCTCACGCACCAGCAGAACCAGACGCTCGGCGGTGCCGGGCGTCGGCGTAAGCTCGCCGCCCCACCCGAGGACGAGCGCGCCGCGGACCCCGTCCTGCCGCAGCCGGCCGCCGCACCGGCTGCCGCACCCCAGCCCGGCACCGCGCCCACCACCAATGCCTCCGGGCAGCTCCTCTCCGCCCCGGCCGCCGAGGGGCGTGCGTACGCCATAGGGGCACCCGACGAGGGTGCCGAGGGGCCGGAGCCACTGGACGGCCCGGGCGGCGCGGTCGAGGTCGCCAACCGTCCGTCGCCGCAGCCGGTCGACGACGAGCTCCCCCCGGAACCGCTGGACAACCCGCGCCGACTGCTCGTCTGGCCCGCGCCCGACGTCTCCACCCAGCAGGCGCTGAGCGACCGCGGCTACCGGCCGGTGATCGTGCACTCCCGCGAGGAGGTGGACGCCCAGATCGCGGCCTTCCCCGCCGCGCTCTTCGTGGACCCGCTGACCGGGCCGATCACGCGTACGGCGCTGCAGTCGCTGCGCCAGGCGGCCGTGGCGGCCGAAGTTCCGGTGCTGGTGACGGCCGGTCTGGGACAGGCGTCGCGGGAGGCGGCGTACGGTGCCGACCCCGCGGTGCTCCTCAAGGCGCTCGCCCCTCGCGACAGCGAGCAGCACCCGCCGAGGGTGCTGCTGATCGAGGAGCACGAGGAAATCGCGGTGGCGCTGACGGCGACGCTGGAACGCCGCGGTATGCAGGTCGTATGCGCCTCGACCGACAGCGAGGCGGTCTCCCTCGCCACCCAGATGCGGCCGAATCTGGTGGTGATGGACCTGCTGCAGGTACGCCGTCGCCGAGCCGGGATCGTCGACTGGCTACGCGCGAACGGCCAGCTCAACCGGACCCCGCTGGTCGTCTACACCTCGGCCGACATCAACCGGGCGGACCTGCCGAGGCTCAGCTCCGGCGAGACCGTGCTCTTCCTTGCGGAACGTTCGACGAGCGAAGAGGTCCAGTCCCGCATCGTCGACCTGCTGGCGAAGATCGGCACGAACTGAGGCAGTTGTCGTCGCCGACGGACGAGGGCGGCACGGGACTTCCCGCACCGCCCTCGCCGTCAGCGCACGGCTCAGAGCTGCGTGATGTCCAGCTCACCCGCCGCGTACTGCTTGCGGATCACCTTCTTCAAGAACCTTCACCGAACACACTAGTTCTGCGCTAGCCTCCTGTTCTGCGATCAACGCAGGTCAGGCAGGCCCCAGGGGAGGGGCCTCCAGGGAGGGGAGCAGGAATGGTTGTGCGGCTCGGGGGGTACGCCCGGATCAGTCTCGACAGGGACGGCGAAGAGCTGGGGGTCGAGCGGCAGCGTCGCGACTACCGACAGGTGGCCGGGGTGCGCCCCGGCTGGGAGGTTGCGCGCGACTACATCGACAACGACGTAAGCGCCTTCAAGCGCAACGTAGTTCGCCCCGAATTTGAACAGCTACTCGTCGATCTCCAATCTGGGGTTATAGACGGCGTGATCGCCTATGACCTTGACCGGCTGGCAAGGCAGCCGCGCGACCTTGAACGACTCATCGACGTTTTCGAGGAGCGGCCGGAACTCGTCTTCTGCACGATTACGAATGACATTGACCTGTCGACGTCGGACGGTCGCACGATGGCGCGAGTCATGGTGGCTTTCGCCAACAAGGCCAGTGCTGACACGGGTAGGCGTGTAGCCCGTAAGCATCGTGAGCTTGCAGACTCCGGGAAGAACGGCGGCGGCTTCCCGCCGTTCGGCTGGAAAGCCGACCGGGTAACCGTGGATCCGGCACAGGCTGAGCTGATCACTAAGGCGCATGACGCCCTGTTGTCGGGTACGCGGCTTTCTACGATTACTGCTGAATGGCAGGAGAAGGGCGTACGCACTTCAAGGAACACGGAGAAGCCGATTACCCGAGTGGCCATGAAGGGGATTCTGACGAACCCGCGCCTGGCCGGGTTCCGTGCAGTGAAGGGTGAGAAGCACATTGGCTCGGACGGGAAACCCGTCATGGGCGTTTGGGAGACCGTCTGCACTCCGGAAAAGCTAGACGCGGTTGTTGCGGTTCTTGACGGCGTCAAGACGCGATACAAGGCGAACAAGTTGAACAACAATCATAAGTATCTGTTGAGCGGCATTCTCCGTTGCGCCGAATGCGGCACGCGCATGATGGCGAACATGCGCGCTTCCTGGAAGGAAGGCAGCAAGGGCAGCCGGTTTATGTACCGCTGCCCTGCCTCTACGGATGGCGGCTGCGGGAAGGTTTCCAGAGCCGGGGAACCTGTCGACAAGTTCATCGTGAATCTTATTCATGACGCCGAGGCCCGGTTGAAGGCGCCCGAGAAGGCGTCTATCGAATGGTCGGGGGCCGTGCGCCTGGCCGAGGTTGAGCAGGAAATCGGCTCGCTTATCGAGGCGATGAACGGAAAGAAGATCTCCGCCGCTACGGCTATCGCCATGCTGGAGCCGCTGGAGAAAGAGCGTGACGAGCTTGCCTACGAGCGAAACCGGCACAGTGTGGAGCAGGCTCAGACGGCGGCGGCCGTGGTCGACCTGGCCGAGGATTTTGAGCGGCTTCCGATCGAGCGGCAGCGGGCCGTAGTGATGAAGCACATCAGGGCGATTGTGGTGCGTCCTGCGGGCCGTGGCGCCCGCAAGTTCAACCCCGAGTTGCTAGAGGTTGTGTGGGCCGCCTGAGCGGCCTCTAGAGTCACAGAAAGGGCCCCTGCCGGACTGGCAGGGGCCCTACGTGTGTTCGCTTACTGCTTCGACTTGCTCCGGTAGCCGTACAGGCCGTGAAGCTCTCGCGTCCATTCCTCGCCCCTCTCAGGGGTCGTGGCAAGTTGTCGAGCTATCCATTTCCGGGGAACGCTCCCCAGGGGGCACGTAGCGGCTCAATGCTGACTGTCTCCGTACGGTCGGGGCTGGTGGAATCACCTTGCCCCCGTTCCCCTGGCGGTTTCAAAGAGCAGCCGCACCATTACCACGCGATGGGTGGCGGAATCCAGCGCGTTTAAACCCCCTGCGATTCGGCCCGTTTAAACGGGCCCGGCCGGCATTTCTTGACTCCGCCAGTCGGCGCACTTCCAGACGGGGCGCGTTTAACAGCAGGGGGTACGGCTTCGGCCGTGCCTCTTCTTACTGGCTCTCATCCTCCGCGAGTGGCGATGCGATGAACGTTCCCTTCCGCCGCGATGAGGTCGGCGACCTGCCGGGCGGGGAATCTTCGCCGCTACACGGAGCGCGGCGTAAGGACCCTGGTTGATGCTGGATGGCTCGAAGTGGAGACGGTCGGGAGTAAGCGCGGAGCGAAGACTAAAACCAGCCAATCCCAGGAATTTCATCCAAATACGCAAGCGTAGAGGGAGCGAGGGCTCCTACCTGAACCTCGCTGTAACCGGAACTATCCTCCAGGGGTGTTCCTCCACTAATCGCGGGCCCTACCTCGGCGATAACATTCGCTCCCATGAAGAGCCGATGGCCCCCGGAGTCGGGCCAGTTCCATGCCCCGATAGCCACTTCCTTCATGGGAGCAAGAATCTCCGTAACTTTTGCGTTCTCTACGGAGTCGCAGATCTTTGCGAATGACGCATTGTAAACGGCCTCGCCGAGAGCGTTGTGAACGAGGAACTCGGGCAGTGGCTCGGAAATTTTTCCCCAATCTCCATGTAGGCGCCCCTCATGCACGCTCATCGGGTCGCTTGGGTCGAATCCCCAGATAGCGTCGGCTGGATCTGACAAGAAGACCATTTTCCCGTTGCGCAAGCTGATATCGGCGGGTGGCAGAAACCGCTTGATTCCCAACAAGGGGACCGAGTATGTCGCGGCTAGGTCGTACCAGGCGCGCAATGGTACGGGGAGGTGGTCGCAACCGAGTGCGCGATCCATCGGCTGATCCGGCGGCCCGTACCATTTGGCGATGAATTGCGCAAGACCAATGGAAGGCAGATCGATCATGTGGTTAATCGTTGCACAGTATGTGCGAGTAGGGACAGGTGCTCTCGATGTTCCACCCGATGGGAGGCCTGGCCTTTTCGTTTCACTCGTTCGTTTCTTTCCGCCAGGGCGCGCACTCTCCGGTGCGCTGCTCCCATCGGCAGTCTTGACAGTTCCCCGCGTGTCCGCCTTTGCGGCGCGGGTCCTTCCGGAACATCGATACGAGCAGCACGCGCTTACAGCGCGGGCACACGCGCGTCTCGACTTCCTCGGGCACTGTCTGTCTCTCCAAAAGCGAAAGGGGCCGATCGGTTGCAGTACCCGACCGACCCCCCGCGCCCTACAGGGCGCCTGGGAACGCTCTTGCGTCTACTCCTCCGGGTAAGGCCAGAGAAGACACAAAACGTCGCACAGCGTCTCAGGAGTGAGCGTGTGCATCTCAGTCCATCCCGCCTCATCGGCGGCTTTCCTGAGCGTTCCAGGGGCGTAGCCCAATCCGTGTTCCGCCTCGGCGAAAGTCAGGATCGGGCCGGTGTTCTGTTCGGGGGCATCCGCCGGTACTCGCGCAGTCATGCCACCCTCCCTTCGCATCGGTCGGGTACTCCGGCCAGGGTAGCGACCACGGCCAGGCTGCGGCAGGCCGCCGCAGAGGCCGCCAGGAGCCATCAAGGGCCGCCATGGAGCAGCGCAACGCCCCCGCCAGCCTGGGCCGTTGGGGGCGCGTGAGGGGCCGTGTGCGCCCTAGTCGAGCGTGGTCACGTCCAGCCGTCCCAACCTATGTGATTCGCGAATCTTCTTCTTGTCGAACTTCCCGACACTGGTCTTCGGCACCGCCGGAATCATCGACCAGCGCTCCGGCAGCTGCCACGTGGCAATGCCGGACTCGGCGAGGAACGCCTTCAGCGCCTCGTATTCCGCGACTGCGCCGTCCTTGAGTACAACGGTCGCCAGCGGACGCTCGCCCCACTTCTCGTCCGGGACCGCGACGACGGCGGCCTCGGCCACATCCGGGTGCGCCATCAGGGCATTTTCCAGCTCGACGCTGGAAATCCACTCGCCGCCGGACTTGATGACGTCCTTGGCGCGGTCGGTGAGGGTGAGGAAGCCGTCCTCGCTGATGACGCCGACATCACCGGTCCTCAGCCAGCCGTCCTCGCTGAACTTGTCCTCGGGGCGCAGCACCTCGCCGTCCGCGCCGCCGTAGTACGCACCGGCGATCCAGGGACCGCGGACCTCCAGCTCACCGGCCGACTCCCCGTCCCAGGGCAGACGATCGCCGCCGGGGCCGACCAGCCGCGCCTCGACGCCGGCCGGGAACCGTCCCTGGGTGATGCGGTACGGCCACTCCTGCTCCGCCGTCAGCCCTGCGGGCGGGTTGGCCATCGTGCCGAGCGGCGACGTCTCGGTCATGCCCCAGGCGTGGCAGAGACGGATGCCCAGCTTGTCGTACGCCTCCATGAGGGAGGGCGGACAGGCGGCGCCGCCGATGGTGACGCGGGCCATCGAGCTCAGATCGCGCGGGTTGGCGGTGACCTCGGCGAGCAGACCCTGCCAGATGGTGGGAACAGCGGCGGCGTGGCTGGGCTTCTCGCGCTCGATCATGTCCGCGAGCGGGGCGGGCTGCAGGAACCGGTCCGGCATCAGCATGTTGACGCCGGACATGAACGTCGCGTGCGGCAGGCCCCACGCGTTGACGTGAAACTGGGGGACGACCACCAGCGTGGTGTCCTTGTCGGTCAGCCCCATCGACTCCGACATGTTGACCTGCATGGAGTGCAGGTAGACGGAGCGGTGGGAGTAGACGACACCCTTGGGGTCGCCGGTGGTGCCGGAGGTGTAGCACATGGCGGCGGCCTGACGTTCGTCCAGCTCCGGCCAGTCGTAGCTGGTCGGGCGGCCGGTGATCAGCTCCTCGTAGTCGTGCACCCGCGGCGCGGCGCCGTCGAGCACGGAACGGTCACCCGGCCCGGCGACGACGACGTGCTCGATCGACGTCAGCTGCGGGAGGAGCGGAGCGAGGAGCGGCAGCAGCGAGCCGTTGACGATGACGACCTTGTCGTCGGCGTGCTTGACGATCCAGACCAGCTGCTCGGCGGGAAGCCGCAGGTTGAGCGTGTGGAGCACGGCGCCCATGGAGGGGATCGCCAGGTACGCCTCGACATGCTCGGCGTTGTTCCACATGAGGGTCGCGACCCTCTGGTCGTCGACGACACCGAGCTCGTCGCGCAGGGCATGGGCGAGCTGCGTGGCACGGCGCCCCACCTCGGCGAAGCTTCGCCGCTGCGGCTCAGGCTCGCCGGTCCAGGTCGTGACCTGCGACTTCCCGTGGATCGTCATCCCATGCGTCAGGATGCGGGTGACCGTCAGCGGTACGTCCTGCATGGTGCTCAGCACGGCGTCCTCCCGGTGGGCGCTACGCGGCAGTAAGGTTCCGCTGATTCTGCGCGCATACCAAGTGGTATGTCACTAGTCCCGGACATACGAATCGGTGTACGTCGACTTCTCCTGCCCACATCGGCGGAGCGCCCAGGGCGAGGAATCCCGGGATCGAGGACCGGAATCCACCGATGACCTGGACTTCTTCCATGCGCTCGTCAATTTCTGCGGGCCTGGCCGCCGACGAGCGGGGGGACGAGCTCACGGACTGCCGGGATCGTGGGCTCACGCGGGCTCACCGGCGTGTGCGGGCTCAGAGGAACTCACAGGGGCTCGCGGGGGGCTCACACAGGCCGGCGGTCTCGCGGGCGTGAGCCGGATCGCAAGCGGACGGGCTCGCGGGGTCAGCGGACGGGGGTCAGCTCCGGGTCTTCGCGCAGTTTGCCGAGCGCCCGTGACACCGCGCTCTTGACCGTACCGATGGACACCCCGAGCACCTCGGCCGTCTGCGCCTCGCTGAGATCCTCGTAATAGCGCAGGACGACCATCGCCCGCTGCCGGTCCGGGAGCCTCAGCACGGCTCGCCACATCGCATCGCGCAACGACTGCTGCTCGGCCGGATCGGGCGCAGGAGCCGTCTCCTGCTCGGGCAGCTCGTCGCAGGCGAACTCGTCCACCTTTCGCTTGCGCCACTGCGAGGTGCGGGTGTTCACCAGGGCCCGGCGGACATAGCCGTCGAGCGCCCGGTGATCCTCGATCCGTTCCCATGCGACGTACGTCTTGGTGAGCGCGGTCTGCAGCAAGTCCTCGGCATCGCTCGGGTTCGTGGTCAGCGAGCGCGCGGTACGCAGCAGCACGGGCCCCCGCGCTCGCACGAACGACGAGAACGACGGGTAGGGAACGTAGGGCGCCCGCCCGGCGTACGAACCGTACGATCCCGGTGAACCATGCGACGCATGCTGCGTGTGCGACGCCGGCGAGGTGAGCGGCGCGTGTCCGGTGGCGGCAGTGGCCCCCCTGGAGGCGCCCGTGCAGACTGGCGTGGTCATAGGTCCACGCTAGGAGCGGGTGCTACCCGGGGGATCGGCCCCAGGTCCCGAAGCCGCGTCCGCCTCAGGTTGTAGGGGTAGGGTCGGCCCCACCTCCTGGAGGAGTAGAGCTCGTCATCAGAACTCAGGGTCGCCCCCTGAGACAACGGACCCGCTCCTGCGCCACGGTCAATCGCCGGTGCCCAGAATCAGTCCGGAGGTGGGCACCCCTGTGCCCGCTGTGACCAGGGTTCTGGCCGCCCCGGATATCTGGTTCACCGACGTGCCCCGGATCTGCCGGACCGCCTCCGCGATGCCGTTCATCCCATGCAGATACGCCTCCCCCAGCTGACCTCCATGCGTGTTCAGGGGCAGCGCGTCGTCCGCCACGAAGCCGGCGGCCTCGCCCGGCCCGCAGAAGCCGAACTCCTCCAGTTGCATCAGCGCGAACGGGGTGAAGTGGTCGTAGAGAATGCCCACATCAATCTCGGACGGGGTGAGTCCGGAGGTACGCCAGAGCTGCCTGGCGACGACGCC
Organism: Streptomyces sp. NPDC056231; assembly: GCF_048270745.1. Classification (NCBI taxonomy): domain Bacteria; kingdom Bacillati; phylum Actinomycetota; class Actinomycetes; order Kitasatosporales; family Streptomycetaceae; genus Streptomyces; species Streptomyces sp. NPDC056231. The sequence continues at coordinate 159,936 of NZ_JBLVKW010000003.1, forward strand.
CATCTCCGGCAGCCCGGTCAGCCCGTCACGGTAGAAGCTCGTCATCTGCTCCTGCGCCCGCCCTGCGCCCTGCGCGGCGGCGACGATCACCGCAGGCGGACGCGGAAGGTCCCGGGCCCGCTCGGCGCTGGTCACGACGATCGCCTGTCCGCCATCGGTCTCCTGGCAGCAGTCGAGCAGCCGCAGAGGTTCGACGATCCAGCGCGACGCGGCGTGGTCGGCGAGGGTGATCGGCTTCTCGTAGAAGTACGCCGCCGGGTTGCGCGCCGCATGGCGCCGGTCGGTGACCGCGACATGGCCGAAGGCCTCCGGGGTCAGGTTGTAGGTGTGCAGATAACGCTGGGCGGCCATGGCCACCCAAGAGGCGGGGGTGAGGAGCCCGAAGGGGAGGTTCCAGCCGAGCGCCGTCCCCTCGGCGGTGGGTTCCCGGTGCTGCACCCCGGATCCGAAACGCCGCCCCGAGCGTTCGTTGAAGGCGCGGTAGCAGACCACGACATCGGCCACCCCGCTCGCGACGGCGAGCGCCGCCTGCTGCACGGTCGCGCAGGCCGCCCCGCCGCCGTAGTGGATGCGGGAGAAGAACGACAGCTCTCCGATGCCGGCCGCCTGGGCCACCGTGATCTCGGGGCTGGTGTCCATGGTGAAGGTGACCAGGCCGTCGACATCGGCAGGGGTCAGCCCGGCGTCGTCGAGGGCGGTTCGCACCGCCTCGACGGCCAGCTTGAGTTCACTGCGCCCGGAATCCTTGGAGAACTCGGTCGCCCCGATCCCGACGATCGCTGCCCGGCCGCCGAGCGAATCGGCCCTGCGCACGCTCATGCCGATCCCTCCGGAACACTGACGGTCACCGTGCCGGTGACATGCCTGCCGAGCCCGTTGGCGCCGACGACCGTCACCTCGGCCGTCCCTGCGTCATCGAGGGCTGTGATGGTGCCGCTCAACACCATGGTGTCTCCGGGGTAGTTGGGCGCCCCCAGCCTGATGGCGACCTTACGGAGCACCGCAGACGGCCCGAAGTGGTCGGTGACGTACCGCCCCACCAGACCATTGGTCGTCAGGATGTTCATGAAGATGTCCGGGGAACCCTTCTGCTGCGCGAGCTCCGCGTCATGGTGCACGTCCTGATAGTCGCGGGAGGCAACGGCGCCCGCGACGATGAGGGTGCGGGTCACCGCGATCTCCAGCGGTGGCAGTTCCTCGCCGACCTTCATTGCGATCCCTCCTTCACCAGCAACTCACCAAGTTCCTGGAGCACTTCACTGCCGCATCCCAGGTAGGAGCCGAGCTGACGGCCCCAGAGGAAATGACGGTGGACGGGGTGGTCGAGGTCGGCGCCCGTACCGCCGTGCAGATGCTGTCCGGCGTGTACGACTCTCTGGCCGGCCTCCGAGGCCCACCAGGCCGCAGTGAGCGCCTGGGCGCCGTAGGCCAGACCCTGGTCGTGGCGCCATGCCGCCTCGTACGCCGTGACCCGTATCGCCTCGGTGTCCATATGGGCGTCGGCTGCGCGCAGCAGCACCCCCTGGTTGGTGGAGAGCGGACGCCCGAACTGCTCCCGGGTGGTGGTGTGGGCGACCGCTCGGGCCAGCGACCCGGCGCACACCCCTGCCTGCAATCCCGTGAATGCCGTCCGGCTCGCGGCCAGCACTGCCCCGTACATCCCGGCTGCCGCTGCCTCTCCTGTCTCCGCTTCCGGCTCCCAGCCCCTTCCCCCTTTGGCTTCTGCTTCTGGTTCCGGGCTCGGCTCGGGACTCAGCTCCGGCCCCGGCCCGCCGAGCCGTTCGCCGGGAGCCCGGTCCAGGACGAGCCGCGCCGCCGACCACGGCGCCGTCGTCTCCACCGGCACGACCACCACGCCCGGATCGGCAGTCCGCACGACCCACAGCACCCGGTCCGCATCCGCCACGAGCACCAAGGTGGCGTCCCGCAGCCAGGGCACATAGGGCACGACGCCGCTCAGCCGCCCCTCCCCGTCGGTCCGCAGACCGGAGCGTGCCGGAAACGCTCCGGTGGCCACGGCAGTGCCGTCCCGCAGAGGTGGCAGCAGCCGCTCCCGCTGTTCGTCCGTACCGTGGTCGGCGACGGCGAGCAGCCCGTACACACAGCTCGCGGCGAACGGCACCTGCGCTGTCGTCCTGCCCTGTTCCTCCAACAGCAGCACCAGGCCCAGCAGCCCGATCTCCTCGACGGCGGCGGTGAGCCCTGCTGCGCACAGCTCCTTCCACAGCTCGGCATCCGTCCCCGACCCTGCGGCGGCCAATCGCTCGTGCGTGGCCAGGTCACCGAAGATCTGCGCGGCGAGCCCTTGTGCCGCGCCCTGCTCCTCCGTGGGTGTGAAGTCCATGTCAGCCCTCGCTCCCCCGGAAGACCGGCAGCTCCAACTCGGTGTCCGTACGCAGGAATTCCAGCCTCACCGACATTCCCGTCCGCACCTTGTCGTAGGGCACGCCGACCACATTGCTGACCATGCGCACGCCCTCCGCCAGCTCGATCAGCGCCACCGCGTACGGCCCGGCGTCGCCGGAGGTGCTGAAGGCAGGGAAGGGCGGGTGATGCATCACGACGTGACTGAAGACCGTGCCCTCGCCGCTCGCCTCGACCGTGTCCCACTCCTGGCAGCCGCACTCATTGCACCCGGGGAGCCAGGGAAAACGCAGGATCTCGCACTCCCGGCACCGCTGGATGAGCAGTCGGTGCTCGGCGACGCCCTGCCAGAAACCGGCGTTGTCCCGGTTGATCACCGGTCTCGGCCGCAGGCTCCGGCCGCTCTGCCTCAGCCCGCGTCCTCCACCCCGCTGCCCCCCTTTCCCCCCTGCCGGCGTGTACTTCAGGATCCGGAAGCGATGCGTCCCGGCCGGTTCACCGGCCGCTCGGACGTCCATCCGCGTCGTGATGAAATAGCCCGTCCCCAGCGTCGTCGTCTTCCGCTCCGACACCGACTCGATCACCGCATCGAACGTGATCCGGTCGCCGGGCCGCAGCGGCCGCAGGTACTCCTGCTCGCAGTCGGTCGCGACCACCGAGGTGTACCCGGCACCGTCGAGCAGGCCGAACAGCTCGTCGTACGCCCCGGACCGGTCGGTGTGCCCCGACAGGCCACCCATCGTCCACGCCTGCAGCATCGTCGGCGGCGCGATCGCCCCCGGCCCCACGTACGCGGGATTCCCGTCCCCCATCGCCTCGCACCAGTGCCTGATCATCGCCTCGTTGACAAGGTCCTTGCCGACGCCGGCCGTGGCGGCCGCGTGCCCTTCGTACGCCTTGAGCCTCCCGTACAACCGGTCCCCTGCGTCCGTCACCGCTTCCCCCTCTTCATGCCGAGCCGCATCGTCGCGACGATCTCCCGCTGCACCTCGCTCACCCCGCCCCCGAAGGTGTTGATCTGCGCCGCCCTGTTCATCCGCTCCAGCTCCCCGTCCCCGAAGGAGCCGGGCGATCCGCCCCTGACCATCCCGGCCTCGCCGGTGATTTCCTGGCACATCCGATACACCTCGACGGCCGATTCGGTTCCCACGAATTTCACGCCGCTCGCGTCCCCGGGGGCCACCGTGCCCGCCCCGACGTCCCCCACCAGACGCCAGTTGAGCAGGCGGGTTGCCGCCAGCCGGGCATACGCCTCGGCCAGCCGGGACCGCACCCACGGCTCGTCAACCGGACGCCGCCCCGTCGCCGGATCGGGGGTACGGGCGAAGGCGAGCGCCGCCTCGTAGAAGTCCTCGGCCTGCATCCCGATCGCTGCGAGCGCCACCCGCTCGTGGTTCAGCTGGTTGGTGATCAGTCCCCAGCCGCCGTTCTCCTCGCCGACCAGGTTCGTGGCGGGCACCCGGATCCCGTCGTAATAGGTGGCTGTCGTGGTCAGTCCGCCCACAGTCTCGATCGGGGTCCAGGAAAAGCCCGGCGCGTCCGTCGGAACCAGGATGATCGAGATGCCCTTGTGTTTGGGCGCCTCCGGATCCGTGCGGCAGGCGAGCCAGATCCAGTCCGCGTTCTGCGCATTACTGGTGAAGATCTTCTGCCCGTCGATCACCCAGTCGCCCCCGATCCCGGCTTCGCTCGAGCGGGAGGCGCCCCCTCCGTCCCGCACCGCCCTGGTCCGCAGCGCGGCCAGGTCCGTGCCGGCCCCGGGTTCGCTGTACCCGATCGCGAAAACGAGGTCCCCGCTCAGGATCCGCGGGAGGAAATACTCCTTCTGCGCCTCGGTCCCGTACCTCATCAGCGTCGGGCCGACGGTGTTGAGCGTGACCATGGACACGGGTGCGCCCGCCCGGTACGCCTCGTCGAAGAAGACGAACTGCTCGTCGGGTCCGCGGCCCTGCCCTCCGTACTCGACGGGCCAGCCGAGCCCGAGCATCCCGTCGGCACCGATACGCCGCAACAGCCGACGCTGCTCCTCGGGGTCCTCCGGCGCCGTCCGGGGCCCGGGCTTCCCTTCCGCCCCAGGAGTTCCGGCCGTCCCGGGGGCCGCGTCGGCTCGAGCAGCCGGATCGGTCCCGGAGATCACATCGCGGAAATACGTGCGGAGTTCGGCGCGCAGCTGCTGCTGACGTTCCGTCGGGGCGAGGTGCACGGCAGCGGCCTCCCGGACGCGGGCGTACGGATCAGGGTTTCTGACTGTCCGTCAGATTACTGATCGCTGTCAAGACCGACGGCGCCCGGACACTCCCGCCCGCACCCCCCGGAATGCGAACAGCCTGCGCAAGGAGACCGAAGTGTCCTCGCGCAGGCCGCTGTTCACCCCGTCGCACCCGGCCCCCCGACCGGCCCGCGACGGCCCCGGCTCACCAGAGTTTGGTGAAGTTCACCGTGATACTCCTCTGGGACTGATCGATCATGGTGAAGGCCGAGCCTTTCACCTGCGCCGAGTTGCTCCGGTTCGACGCCCCGGAGCCGGTGGCCTGCTGCTGCAACGTGGACGAATTACCGGCGTTGCCCCCACCGACTCCGCTGCCGCTGATCGTCGCAACACCCGCGTTCGACCCATCGTTCGCGAACGAGCCGCTGTCGGCCTGGGCCACGCCGCTGAAGAGTGCGGCGGCGAGAGGCAGTGCGGCCACAGCGGCGAGGGCGCGAGCGGTACGGATGCTTGCCATATCAATTCCTCCAGGAGCCGGAAGTGCAGCTTTTCTCAAGGCGGTTGGCCGACCGCCCCGGTGTTGGTCACGACGTCGCGAGACCAAAGTTGCCCACCGAATCCTTCATGAACCACCCATGATCCACGATTCCCCCGCAAGCATGAGGAACACCTGATAAACCTCCCGCGCGGCCTCAAAAGATCCGGTCCACGCCCCCACGTATGGATCCGCACCACGCGACCCCGCACACCCCCGAAGGAAAAGCATTTCGCCACATTTCCTGACACTCTTCCCACCAACCTCCAAGAACCCCCAAGCCCACCCACCGCCACGCCGATCCCACCCCGCCCTCTTCCTTTTCTCGAACAAGTGTACGAAAATCGAGTATGGCCATCACCGACCGGCAGACCGCCACCCTGGCCCTCGCCCACGCGCTCTCCGCCGCCGAGCACGGGCTCCCCGTCATCCCGCTGTCCGCCACCAAGCTCCCCGCCCTGCGCTCCCCCCACCGCGGCGACAACCGGCCGGTCAGCTGCCGGGGCGCCTGCGGCCTTCCCGGACACGGGGTCCATGACGCCACCACGAACCCCGCCGCCGTACGAGCCCTGTTCGCCGCCGCTCCGTGGGCCACCGGCTACGGCATCGCCTGTGGACGCGCCCCGCACCACCTGATCGGCATCGACCTCGACATCGATGCCTCCGGCCGCAACGACTCCGCGGCGGCCCTCCAGCAGCTGGCCCTGCATCATCGGTTCACCATCCCGCCGACCGTCACGGTCATCACACCGAGCGGCGGGCGCCACATCTGGCTCACCGGTCCGCCCGGGGTGCCCGTACCGAACTCCGCCGGCCGCCTCGCCCCCGGCATCGACATCCGTGGCGCCGGCGGCTACCTGGTCGGCCCCGGCTCGGTCACCACCGGCGGCACCTACCGACTCGCCCCTGGCGCCGCCGATCTCTTCCCGGCCCCTTGCCCCCGCACACTCCTGCGGCTGCTCACACCCCCCGCACGCCCCCACCACCCCTCACCCCGCCCCCACCACGGCCGGGGCCTGGTCCAGTTCGTCCTCGCGGCACACGAAGGACAGCGCAACACCCGCCTGTTCTGGGCAGCTTGCCGTGCATACGAACACGGCTTCGGCGACGCCCTCGCGGATGCCCTCACCGGGGCCGCCGTCCACGTCGGCCTCACCGAACACGAAGCCCGCGCCACCATCGCCTCGGCCGCCCGCCTCGCCTCCGGCCGCCCCGCCGGCCTGGAGGGCAGCCCCGACCGGTCGCCTTGACCCGACGTGCCGGGCAGGCACACAGAAGGGGCGCCCTCTCGGACGCCCCTTCCCAGGTGATGCGGTGGGTGTGGGATGTGAACCCACGGTGACCCGCGCCACGACCCCTTTCAAGAGGGTGCTGCGGGATGCCTGCCGCACGTGCCTGACCTGCTCGTTCCCCGCTCTTCCGGGCCCATCGCCACCTCCCGCGGTCCACACCTGGTCCACTGGGTCGGCTCAGTCGCCTGAGTAGCCCCAGAAGTAGATCTCCTGGGGCTCTCCCTGGTCGTCATGGAGCACGGCACACCGGCCGTACCAACGCCAGTGGTCGAAGTCCTCGAACCTCGGCACGTGCGCCCGGGTGAGCTTCCGCGCGCCCAGGACACGCAGCGCCTCCTCCTCGGTCACCTGCTTGACCGTGCCGTAGTCCGGCTCCTCGTCGGGCCCGATGATCCGGAAGATGTCGAGGATCGAGTGTGTCCCGTCGTGCTGGACGAGCTCGTGCTCCCACAGCTCCTCCTCGGTCTCGGGCCACGGAAGCCGCTCCTCCTCCGGACACCAGTCGCCACCCGGGCCCCAGTAGTAATCCCGCTCTGCGAAGACCTTCTGCCGCAGCCCCTCGAACGCCCCGACGAGATCTTCCTGATACGGCACGGAGTAGTCCCACCCCGACGCGCCCATATACCGCCCCTTCCCCCACACAGCTCTGCCAGAACGGCCGGACGCTAACAGCGGCCACTGACACCAGCCGCTGCGCCGCGATGCTGATAGCCGATCGTGAGGGGCCGCAGCGATGCGGTGGCGGGACAGTATTTCCCGGGGCCGGGACTCGAACGCCACCGCGGCCGGTTCCCGGCGGAAGGGCTCCCGCTGCTCGTAGAACTCCCGGAGGTGGCCGGCGACTCTTGCGAGCTCACGGCCGCCGCCGGGGCCAGGACTTCCATGGCCGTGTGGCATGCCTCGTCGAGTTTGCCGCTCACGATCTCCACGAACGGCTCGCGGCGTCCTCTCGCCAACTGCGACCCACGCTCTGGCCGTTCGCCCATACGGGCGCGGGTTGCCACCCGGCCGGCCGGAGCGGCTTTGGCCGGTGTCCTGTTCGGGTTGGGGTCGGGCAGGTTCAGGGGGCCGTACGCCTGCCCGGCAACTCGGGCAGGCCTTGCCCGATACAGGGCCCATGACGAAGGGGTGCCCCTGATGCGAGACACCCCTTCTGATCAGCACGTTGTCTGACCTGTGGCGGTGGGTGGGGGATTTGAACCCACGGTGACTCGCGCCACGACGGTTTTCAAGACCGCCATGGACAGGGAAAGCGCAAGACGCTGACCTGCGCTCAAGCCTGCTTCAGGCTCCCAATGGGGCCCGCTGGCCCACACATGACCCATAAGGACGGCCCGGTTGGGCTGTTCTGGTCGGCTGGCTGCCATGGGCAGGGCGAATCTGGAAAATCGGCGCCCGTGGCACGAGGAGTAGCGTGTAAAAGGCGAGGCGAGTTCCGTGATCGCCCCGCTTCGCAAAGACGGGTGATTCTCATGACCGGCTCCGATGCACGGCCTGTTTCCCGGCATCTGCCCAGTGGCGTTCACGAGGCCGTGCAGCCGGGGTGTGCGTTGCTCCGGCTGGAGACCACGGAGTCGCGCGAAGGTGTCCTCGACGGTGCGTGGTGGCCGCGGTCACGCGACATAGCTGCCGAGCTGCCCGTGCTGCTGAGCGCCCTCACCGGCCACCTCGGCCCCCTCACGCGCGTCGGACTGGACACCACGGCCTGGGAAGGGCTCCCGACGCGGGTCGTCGTCGACGAGCGGGTGGTGCACATCGACTCCTTTCCGCTGGGCGACGACACCGTACTGATCACCCGAGGCGACCAGGACATCTTCTCGCTGCTGGTGGTTCCGCCGGACACAGCACCCGAGGCCGCCCGCGCCGCGATGGCCCAGGCCGTCCGGGCCGACAACGTGACCCAGGCGAATCAGATACTCATCGACACTCGAAGCGCGCAGGTGCCGCCGGGGTGAGGTCAGCCGCGCCACTCCACCAGGAGGAGCGTCGCGTCATCCGTGGTGTGTCCGCCCCGCGCCCGCTTGAGCGTGTGGGACAGGGAGCGCGCCATCGCCCGGATTCCGCGGCCGGTTCTCTCCAACTGGTTCACCCAGTCGATCATCTGGTCCTCCCCGAACTCCTCCTCCCCGGTCTCGTGCTCCTCGATCAGTCCGTCGGTGAAGCAGAGGAGGCGGTCCCCCGGCTCCAGCTTCATCTCGCTCGTCTGCGGCTCCGGACCGCCGAGGCCGACAGGGAGGGTCGTCGGACCGGCCAGCCGGAGTGTGACGCGGTGATCACGGACGAGCATCGGTGACGGGTGCCCGGCGTTGACCCACTGAAGATGCCCTGTCGTGGTGTTCAGCTGCAGCATCTGCGCGGTGACGAAGTGCTCGGGGCCGAACTGGTCCGCCACTGCGCGGTCCATGAAGGCGTAGATCTCCGGCAGTCCGGTGCCGGCGCGGCGGGCGTGGCGGTAGGCGCCGATGGCCACGGTCGCCATCGTGGCCGCGTCCAGGCCGTGTCCCATCGCGTCGATCATGGCCACGTGGAGGACGTCTTCGTTGAGGGCGTAGTCGAAGCTGTCACCCGCTACGTCATAGGCGGGTTCCAGGATTCCGACCACGGCAACCCGAGACATGATCATCGCCAGCGGTGGCAGCAGGGCCCACTGGATCTCGGCGGCGACGCTCATCGGTTCACCGCGTCGGACACCGAAGAAAAGGTCGGAGTAGCCATGCTTGGTCACCAGTAGGTCGGCCACCAGGCCGGCGACCCTGCGCAGTATGCGGCGGTCGTGTTCATCGACGCTGTCCAACGTCACTGCCATGACCCCGACCTGATCGCCGCCGTCCAGCAGCGGCAGGAGGATTCGCACGCCGTCGTCCTCGGGCAGCTCGGCGGGGTGAGCGTCGAGAAAGCAGCGGCCCGCCTCGGAGTCGTCGATCACCTGGGGTTCCCCGTCCGTGAGGCCGTCGCCGGGCAGGGGTACGAGCAGCAGTTGGCCGTAGTCCTGCAGCAGCACCTGCGGCCGGCGGCCCCCGAGCCGCTCCACCACGTCAGCGACCAATGGCCCGATGAGATGGGGCGGCAGTTCATGCGCGCGATCGAGGACCTCTCCCAGCAGAGCTTCCCCGAAGCTCTCGGAACGGTCCGCGCGCTGTCCGGCCGTCATCCCCTCACCCGCCATGATCCGAGCCGATCGGAGCGGCGGGCGGGGACGGCGCAGGGTCTGCCAGTCTCTTCGCTCCGTCGAGGGGTCGTTGACGCCCCGGGACTGGCCCCGTCACCCGGGCCCGTCCGGATCGGGCCTCTCACCTGAGTCCGGACCCTCCTTCCGACTCCCATGTGTCCTGTCCGTCGAGGCCGCTCTCGGCGAGTGCCAGCAGGCGCGGAGCCGACAGTGGGTTCCCGGGGTTGGCGGCGGCGGTCAGCAGCCGGGTGGCGGCTCCGGCCGGCTCGTCCGGGGGGATCACCAACAGTTCCCAGCGTCCCACGGTGCCGCAGTCCACGGTGATGGCATGCGCCTCGGCGGCAAGATCGGTCAGGACCACCTCGATCACATGGCCGGGCGCCATCACCTCCTGCGGGGCATCGGGCCAGGCAGCGGTCCCCACGGTGACGTGGGTGACGGTGCCGACGCTCGGATCCAAGGAGCCGACCAGCGAGGGCAGCTCCAGTTCCAGTGCGTCGCAGCGCGGCCACCACGCGCCGTCCAGCGGGCCATGGCTGACGCCCGGCGTGAGGCGCAGCCGGGGCAAGGGCATCCGGTAGGAGCGGCCTTCATCTGGTGCCGCACCTTCGGCGGGCTCTGTGATGGCGTTCATCGTGCGATCCCGTTCCGGGCGGCTTCCGGCCGGCCGTGTCTGTCACTCGCCGGGAACGGCGCCGCCGTGGTCGTGCGCCCGAAAGCTCTCGGTACCTGTCAGGCTACTCCCGGGCGTGGCGGGCGGCGTGGTGCGCAGCCATCGCGGAGAGGCAGACAGCCATCGCGTGGAGACACGTCCGTACGGCGAACGACGGGGGCGTAACCGCCCCGGCCGGTACGACCGTCGGCTCATCGTCCCTCTGCCAATCATCGGCGTGCCAGGGGCAGCGCTTCAACAGACAGGGTCAACACGCAGGGGGCGACGGGGCCGGGCAGCCCGATGACCTCACCCATGTTCTGCCAGCCCCAGGAGAAGAAGGCGGCTTGTCCTGCCTGGTCGGCAGGATGCAGCAGGGTGACCCCGAGGGAGGAGTGCAGGTCTGTGAGCAGATGCTGTTGCAGGCGGCGGGCGATACCGCGGTGCTGAGCGTGCGGATGGGCCACGACCTGGGTGAGGACGACGAACCGTGCGCGGGAGGTGAGCCGCTGGATGATCTCCTGGAGCGTTCCGTCGTACCCCCGGCGGCCGGAGCCTTCAGGGCCCACCGGAAAACCGAAGGCGCAACCGACCAGTACCGTCGTCTCTGCGACCAGCAGGGCGAAGCCGGGGCGGCGGGCAGTGACCGCCAGGCGGTGCAGGAAGTCTCCGCGGTCGTGGTACGCCTCGCCGGCGGTGCCCGCGACGGACTCCGCAGCCAGGTCCGCGATGTCCTCGCGCATGTCTTCGGCCTGCCAGCGGGTCAGCCGGCGAAGGCGGATTCCGTCCTTGAGGACCGGGTGATCCGGCCGACGAACGGGGTCCTCGGGCGCCCGCGTCCCGGTACTCATGAGGTCGCCGGGCGCGGCGGGCGGCACGGGACTCACGGGGGCCGTAAGGAGCAGCGAAGTGGATCCGGTGGCATCGAGGAGCCGGGTGATCTGCGCGCACGGATGGTGCAGCCGCAGGCAGGCGTGGACCCGGCGGGCGCGCCGTGATGCCGACAGGAGGACGTCCAAGCCACTGGCGTCGCAGGAGCCGACCGTGGTCAGGTCGATGTCGATCACGGTGACACCGTCCAGCAGACACTGTTCCACTGCGGCCCGCAGCAACGGCGTCGTGGCCGGTCCGATGTCACCGGCGATCGTGACGAGCGTCCGCTCCCCTCGGTTCCGCCGATGGATGTCCAGCCGGGAAAGGGCCATCACGCCTCCCCTTGGCGGGGGTGCGGACCCGCGCGGGTGCTCAGCGCGGCCCCAGCCACGATGAGCTTGCGCGGAGTTGCTTCGACCGCGGCGGACATGATGCCGACCCGTCTCCACGCCGACCACTGGGGCGGCCCGGATTCGTCTCTCGCCGAGGACGACCCGACGTGGCAGCCGGAGTGCGTGATGCCCTCGGTACTTCAACCGTACGTCGGCCGCAACCGGAAGCGGCTGCGTCGACCGGCGCGCGGCACGGTAGGGGCCGCATCACCTCACGGGCCGTCCCCACGGCCCGGGCTCTGCGGCGAGTGCGCATGCGTTCGCGCCGGGCCCGGCTTGCGAAGGCCACCTCCACCGTTGTCCTTCACCCCTATGACGTGGTTAACCGAACGCCCCTCCCGTGAGGCGGCCTGCAGCGCGGGCGGACTTGCCCCGACGACAGGGCGTCCGAAGGATCAGGTTTTAAGGCGGCTGACTGTGACGCGCTGGCCCTTCAGCAGGGGCAGGTTGCGCACGTGCAAGGCGTGGGCGCCCGTGACGTCGCTTATCTCGTCAACGGTTGTGACCGTGAGATCGCCGATCGGCTCGGCTCGATGATCGCAAGGAGCGGGGTGATGTGGACTCTTAGCGGACCATGTGGCATGGGTGCGGCACGGCCGTGATCACAGCAAAGGGCCAGTTCGAGAGGATCACCCCTCTGAACTGGCCCTTAATCGTGTGCCCCCGGCAGGATTCGAACCTGCGACACCCGCTTTAGGAGTTCGTTCGCCAGATCAGGCGACATCCCGGAACGGGCTCTGATGGCTGCCAGGCCTTCCAGCTGAGCCCGCGGTTGTCCGCCCTGGTTCGGTGCCGTTGATGTCAGCTGGTGATGTCAGCCGGACTCTCTGCCAAGAGCGGAGGACCCCGCATGTCACTCAAGAGGCACGGGAGCTAGGGGGAGCTGCTCCTTGTACAGCCACGTGAATGTTCCGTCCGGTTCGAGGTGAGCTTCTCCCCAGTGAATGGTATGGATGCCGTTCTCCGCATCCGCCGTGAAGAAGACGCAGACCAGCTTCGTAGAAGCTCCCAACTCCTCGAACGCTTCGTGCAGGCCCAGGTGCTCCTCCGTCGCCAGGCCGTCATCGAGGTCGAACAGCCCTTCTGGCGGCTGGGGCCCATGCGCCCGGAACAGTCGACGCCGGGTGGGCAACGCGTTTGAAGGCAACCGAGCACGATCAAGCGGCCTCGGCTTGTCTGCGTACCGGAAGGGGAAGAAGGCGTGATCGTTGATCACTGCGTACTCGTACCCACGCGCGTCTCGCACGGACTCCTCCAGCTCCCGCGCCGTCTGCGCCAGGTGCTCGCGCACCAATCCTGCGAGGGCAACACCGTAGGGACTCCGCTCCTTCAGCCCCACCGCAAGGTGTGCGGCATGAGCCTTCGCGTGCGCACTGGCCAGTTGCACCGGCACGGCTGCCGCCAGCGCGCCGGCATGCCGCCCGAACTTCTCGATCGCCCAGGCCGACGGCGCTACTGGTCTCTTTACTCGACACGGACATGCAGCGTCCCCCTCCGCCCGATTACCCCGCCTCTCAACTGTGTGACACGTACCCAAAGCGCACACAAGAGAGCGATCCGGCCATGACGTGGGTCCACGCGGCTTCCCTCAGAACAGCCACAAATGATCACCGACGGCCGTGACCTGCGGCCGCCTACTGGATCACCGCTCTGAACTGCGGTGCAGCTGCCGCCAGTTGTCAGCGCTGGTCACCAACGAGCGCCCTTCCACGGCGAGTCGAGCAGTCTGTGGACCTGCCCGTTAAAGCACGACGTTGGGCCATGATCTTAGAGGCTCGCCCCAAAGTGGCTGCCTAAAGCCGTGGAGCCGACCGCCCCAGCCACAGCGGGTTTTCCCTGACCTTCTCGCCCGCATGCACGCAGCGCGCCGCCGGGCGCGGCCAGCCGGGGCGCAGACAGGAGGCAGGCCGCGCCGCAGAGGCGGCGCGCGCCCGCGCCGTGCGCGGGCCTTGATGAAGTAGGGAAACTCTTACCGCCCAGTCGGGCCTATTCTCCGGCGAAACCTGTCTAGCTCGCGCGCCACCGCTGGGGTCGATCCGGTCGAAGTGGCGCGGCGTGCCGGCCACAGCATCGCAGTGCTCTTCCGGTTCTACGCGAAGATCCTGCGCGGCCAGCAGGACCGGGCCAATCAGCTCATCGACAAGGGGCTGAGCAGCGACGATGACGGGTGATCCTGACCCACAGATGGCCCACACACCCTGATCCACAGTGAGATTCAGGCGCTCGGGGTGAGACAGGGTGAAGCACGGAAGGGGTGCCTCTCAGTGAGAGACACCCCTTCCGACCAGCACCTACGCTGACCTGGGCGGTGGGTGTGGGATTTGAACCCACGGTGACATCGCTGCCACGACGGTTTTCAAGACCGTTCCCTTAGGCCGCTCGGGCAACCCACCCCTGCCCCGTCCCACCTGGGGCGGAGCGCCTACAGCGTACCGGCTCATCGTTGTGGCCGTGGAACTTGGCCAGAGGATGCTACGACCACCTTCAGCGGCATAGCTGACCCGCTGAAGGCGGGTTCCGCCGGAACGGATCCGCGTCTCGGTGCCGGCCGGGGTGATCTGGCGGTGGCCGGGACGCCGTGGCGACCTGGCGCACCAGGAGCGACGGAGGTGAATCGCCCTGCGTGTCCGCCTGCTCCTCGCCCTCGCTGCCGTACCTGGCACTGCGTTTTTCTTCGGGGCAGTCTTGCTTGGCGCCTGGGCCGACGACCACCATCGCATCTGTCTGAGCCGCGTGTGCGCCCCGGTGCTGGAGCCGGCCTGGGCATCGCGGTCGTCGCTTTCATCCTCGCCGTCACCCCTCGGTTGGCGTCTCGTCTTCAAGGACGGGGCAAGGAGACGGCCCAGGGCCTTGCATCGCAGGCGCGTGAAGCTGCCCGACTGAACGGTCCCGTAAGACCATATGGATGAAGCGATCCGCTGACCGAGGGAAGAAGTTCCCGTGGCTTCGCCTCGAAGGCCGGGTCTACGGGGTCCTGCCTGTGCGGGGCCAACTGATCGCAGAACTGCCCGAGATGGTCCGGCACTCACTCCGAGGCCACCACCGACGCGGGCCCCAGAGCTTGCGTGGCGGTGTGGCACGCCTGGTCGAGCCTGCCTTGGTCCAGCTGCGTACGCGCCGGCCGGAACGCGTGAAACGTGCGGCCCGCACGAGGGGGGCGCCGAATCGCTCGGCACCCCCCTCATCTGCATCTTTCCGAACTGCGGACAGCGGTCCGGTCAGTTGTCGCCCTTGCGCTGCCCCAGGGTGACTTCGGCGGTCGACACCTTGCCGTCACGCTTGTACGTCAGCGTCACCTTGTCGCCCGGCTTGTGGGTCCAGATCTCGCCGATCAGGGTCGGGCCGCTGTCGATCGCCGAGTTGTTGAACTTCGTGATGACATCGCCCGCCTTGAGACCGGCCTTGGCCGCCGGACCGTTCGGCGAGACGGCCGGGGTGCCGCCCGAGCCCTGGTCCGAGATGACGGCTCCGCCGGTCTGCTCGTCCATCGTGACCGTGGCACCGATCACCGGGTAGACCGGCTGACCGGTCTTGATCAGCTGCTGGGCGACATTCGTCGCCTGGTTGATCGGGATCGCGAAGCCGAGGCCGATGGATCCCGCCTGCGACTGGGCGCTGCTGCCGGTGGACTGGATCGCCGAGTTGATGCCGATGACCGCACCGCGTGCATCGAGCAGCGGACCGCCGGAGTTGCCCGGGTTGATCGAGGCGTCGGTCTGCAGTGCACTCATGTACGAGTTGCTGCCGCCGGAACCGTCACCGGAGGCCACCGGGCGGTTCTTGGCGCTGATGATGCCCGTCGTGACCGTGTTGGACAGACCGAACGGCGCACCGATCGCGATCGTCGAATCGCCGACCGCAACCTGGTCCGAGTTTCCGAGAGCGAGCGGCGTGAGACCCGACGGTGCGTTCTTCAGCTTCAGCACCGCGACGTCGTAACCCTGCGCGCGGCCGACCACCTCGGCGTCGTACTTCTTGCCGTTGGAGAACGTCGCCGTGAGCAGGCCGCTGCTCGCCGCGGAAGCCACCACGTGGTTGTTCGTGAGGATGTGGCCTTGCTTGTCGTACACGAAACCGGTACCCGTGCCGCCTTCACCGTCGCCGCTCTGCGCGTTGATGGTGACCACACTCGGCAGTGCCCTGGCCGCGACACCCGCGACGGTACCGGGATCGCGCTTGAGGTCCTGGGGGCTGGACGCCGTGACCGTGGTCGAATCGGAGGAGTTGCTGTCGTTCCGGTCGGCCGCCCAGTAGCCGAGGGCGCCGCCGATACTGCCGGCCACGAGCGCCGCCACTGCCACCGCCGCCACCAGGCCGCCACCTCGCCGCTTGCGCGGGGCTCCGGGCGTCGGCAGCTGGCCGGGGGCGCCCCACACGGGACCACCGTCCCCACCCGCACTGTGGGCGTACGCGGGAACAGCGGGCACAGCGGCCGGGGGCGGCGGCCAGCTACCCGCAGGCTGGGACTGCGGCGGCTGCGGCGGCGGCCAGTCGTTCGAGCGCTCGGGCTGCTGAGACGGATGCTCCGGCTGCTGGAACTTCTCCGTTGCCGTCGCCTCCGACGATTCCGGGCTTGCGGGCACCGGCGGCGACGCAGGCGCGCCCTCAGGAGCAGCGGCCGGCACGGGAGGTGCGGACGGAACGGACGGAACAGCTTGAGCCGTGGTGCCCTCGTTGCCCTCGTTCTCTGTGCTCACAGCTCTTTACTCCTCGGTTCCTCATCAGTTTCGGCAAGAGATGCGCTGTACACGTGCCTGGAGCCAGCTTTTCCCATGACCTGTCAGGCCACTGTAAGCAGGACCTGTGCGTCCGCACACCAATCTTTATATCCGGCAAAACGGTCCCTCGTCGCGCGGTGCACGCGCCGGTCGCCCCACGGTGACACGATGACGTGGTGACCCACGCACGGCAGCACACCCCGCACCACCCCATTCAGGTCATCGCACACCGCGGAGCGTCCGACGACGCACCCGAGCACACCCTGGCCGCATACCGGAAGGCGATCGAGGACGGCGCCGACGCCCTGGAGTGCGATGTGCGCCTCACCGCCGACGGCCACCTCGTCTGCGTCCACGACCGCCGGGTGAACCGCACGTCCAACGGGCGGGGTGCCGTCTCCGCCCTTGAGCTCTCCGCACTCGCCGCCCTCGACTTCGGCTCCTGGAAGGACCGCGAGGAGTCTCCGGACTGGGACCCGGTGCCGGGCGAGCTCACCTCCGTACTCACTCTGGAGAGACTGCTCGAGCTGGTCGTCGAAACGCGAGCCGCCGGGCGCCCCCTGCAACTGGCGATCGAGACCAAGCACCCCACACGCTGGGCCGGACAGGTGGAAGAACGGCTGCTGCACCTCCTGAAGCGGTACGGGTTCGACACGCCACCGGCGGAGGGCCCCTCACCGGTACGGATCATGAGTTTCTCGGCGCGCTCCCTGCACCGCATCCAGGCCGCCTCACCCACCCTGCCCACCGTCTATCTGATGCAGTTCGTCTCGCCGCGGCTGCGCGACGGGCGGCTGCCCGCCGGTGCCCGGATCGCCGGTCCGGGCCTGCGGATCGTACGCAGTAACCCCGGCTACATCGAGCGACTGCACCGCGCGGGCCACCGCGTGCACGTCTGGACGGTCAATGAACCGGAGGACGTCGAACTCTGCACCCGTCTGGGCGTCGAGGCAATCATCACGAATCGCCCAAAACAGGTCCTATCGCAACTGGGTCATCTTTAACATCAGCTACAGGGAGTACACCGGCGCATTCGATCCGTATTCGATCGTTACGAGTGCGTCACTGGCAGACCAATGGCCGGTTTCCGGCCCAGTCCAGGAGGGCATTCACTCCGTGGCGTGGGGCAAAGGAGGTCTCGGGGGTGGCGTTGGTGGTGGCACAGGAAGTGCCCACGTCGTCGAGCATGGCCGTACCCCATGGCCCTGCGGGCGTGGGCCAGGCGCGGCACCGGATGCGCGAGCAATTGCGCAGCTACGGGGTGTCGGATTCGGTCGTCGACGATGCTGTATTGATCCTTTCCGAACTTCTCAGCAATGCCTGTCGACACGGCAGGCCGCTGGGGCGACACACGGATGTGGGTGACGGTGACGTCCGCGCCGCATGGCGCGTCGACAGAACAGGCGGACTGACCGTCGAAGTGACCGACGGAGGCGGTCCCACCAGACCGATTCCGGCCACTCCTTCGGTGACGGCGCGCGGCGGACGTGGGCTCAACATCATCAGCGCCCTCGCCGAGGAGTGGGGCGTACGCGACGGCTCGTCCGGCGAGGTCACCGTCTGGGTAGTGGTCAGCGAGGGCCATGGGGCCGGGAACGGACACGTGCCGCGGCTCGACGGGCTGGACTTCGCCGACGCCTTCGACGACGCGGGCTGACGCCGGCACACCCGTTGCGCGCCGTCCGGACGCAAGGCGGGGCGCCACCCGGCGGACGGACCCCCGTACGGACCGGCGGGCGGACCGCGTGCCGACCGGTATCCCGGCCGGTGTCCCGGCCGACCTTCCGGCGTATGTACACGCAGCTGCCCGGGCGTCTGTGCCGCGTACCCGACACGGGCCGCTAGGCTCGCGGCCCAGACCGCACTGTCGCAACCGGGAGAAAGCCCACCATGGCCAAGAAGCGCCCTCAGACCAAGGCCGGGAAGCAGCAACTCAAGGACCGAGAGATCCCGGTGGTCGGGGCTCGTGAGCCCTGCCCGTGCGGTTCGGGCCGCCGCTACAAGGCGTGTCACGGCCGCGCCGCCGCCCAGGCCGTGACCGAGCTGGTCCACCGCCCCTTCGAGGGCCTGGCGGGCGAGTGCGACTGGGTCGCCCTGCGCGAGCTGGTGCCCGCCGCCACCGTCGAACTGACACTCAAGGGCGGGCTGCCCGAGGGTGTGCCGTCCGTGACGCTCGCGACCGTGCTGCCGATGGCCTGGCCGGCACTGCGCCGCGACGACGGTTCCGTCCTCGTCGCCCTGCAGAACGACACTCCCTCCGGTGACCTCAGCCGAGACCTCGCGGACACCCTGCAGCGTGCACTGGCCGCCGAGCCCGGCTCGCCCGTCGCCGCCCGCCGCGTGCCGGCCGACGGTCCGCGCCTGCAGGACCTGCTCGACCCCGAAGCGGCATTCGAGCCGGTCGTCCACTCCGGCTTCGAGTTCTGGGTCCCGGACGCGGAGAACGCCACGCCCGAGGTGTCCGCATCCCTGGAACGCGCGAACGAAGCGGTGATCCCGACCGTCCTGCTCTCCGGGGTGGACGCCGCGTACTGGTGCGAGACCCCGGAAAAGAACCACCTGCGCTGGGTGATGCCGCACCCCGAGGAGCAGCTGCTCGACGCGCTCGCCCGGCTGCACGCCGCCGGCACCTCCTCGCTCGGCGAAGGGACCCGGCTGGTCGGCTCCTTCCGCGCGCACGGGCTGATGGTTCCGGTCTGGGACCTGCCGAGCGCGATGGGGGCAAAGGAGTGCGAGAAGCCCGCAGCCGAGTTCGCGGAGCGGCTGACGGCGGCACTCGCCTCGGACGCCCCGCTCACCGCCGAGGAGCGCCGGGCCCGTGGCGGACTCACCAACCGCCAGGTGACACTCAGCTGACCGTGCGGACGGGACGACCCCTGCGGGCCGCCAGGTGACTCGCGTCACATCTGTCATATCCGCAGGCGAATCGCTGTCCGAATACGTGAGATCGAATTTGCGCACGGCGGATCTCTTGTTACCGTTCTAGAAGCCCGGTCGCTGGTGCATCCCCCGTCGCCAGCGACCGGGCATTCTCATGCCCGGACTCGGCGCGCGACGCGGTTCAGGGAGCGGGCGGCGCCCGGCGCACAGCACCTGCGGACCGGCGTCAACCCGCCGCAGGGGACGCCGGATTGGAACCGGCCCTCGGCAGAAGCGGCGCCTCCTCTGCCACCCCCTCACCCGCGTACTCAACCACTGCCGTGTACGCGTCGAGGCCTCCATGCGACGAGTGGCGAGGCGTTTCACAGACCCCCGGCCCATCCTGTGCGTCCACTGTGCAGCGCACTTCGACGGTCCAGCCACCGGGCCCCACCAGGGTGTGTACGAAACGGAGTTCGTCACCCGTCGTATTGCGGTAGGAGCTGCCCGCCCGGATGTCCCCTCCTTCGGTCCTGACGCAGGTCTGCGCCTCGACTCCCTCGGGGAACATCAGCTCGGGGCCGCAGCGGGCAACGGTCCGCGGAGCGGAACCGGCAGTGCCGGGGCCGGTGGCGACGCCGAGTCCGGGGACCACCCTGGCGGTCGGTATCGGACAGGAGTCCGCTACCGAAACTCCCGTCCGAAGATCCTTTTGCGACAGTACCCATAATGCCCTCCGAACCTTTTTCGAAAGGTGCATCAGAAAGCCCGTCGACATCAGACTTTGCATAGGCAGACTTTGCATGAACGGGTAAGGAATCGGGGCTTTCCGTGGGTTCGGCGGAAGCGACGAGCGGAAGCACGGCGGCGGACACCGCCACACCCGCCATAACGATCATGCGGAGATTCACGGTGGTCCCATCTGTCGGCCGACGGGAATTCCTGACGCCGCGCCGAAGGCATCGGCGCCATGGGGGCACCCGGGTGGACCACGCCCGCGCACCGCAGAACCCGGATCGGCTCACACCCGAAGGAGTGAGCCGATCCGCCCCGGGCCGTCCACCGACCCGTTCGCACACCGGCCCCGGCAGCCGCGCCCGTCAGTAAGCGAGTCGGCTGCCGCCGCCGGGAGCGCTGGTGCTCGCTTCGACCAGTGCGTCCAGGACGGCTTCGACGTCCGGCAGCCAGGGCGTCGCCGAGCCGGGCAGCGGAGCCCGCTCCCAGCGCACCTGTCCCGCACCCACGCCCGACGGGGGAAGGACGAGATAGCCGCCCTCGCCGTGGAAGCGCAGCGAACTGGGGACCCAGTCCTTGGCATGCAACAGTTCACCCAGCCGCTCGAGGGTGTACGGGGCGACCAGCAGCGACCACCGCGTCGGTGTCGCCACCACCGGGCCCAGCCGCATGCCCATGCGGTCGAGCTCGGCCAGCGCCCGGACACCGGCCACGGCCGGCAGGCTCAGAGCGCACGGGGCACGGCCACCGGTGGCCAGCACGATCGGCGCGGTCGGCCGGTTGTGCCACCACCAACGGACCATGCGCTCGTCGGTGGTCGCCGCGAGGAAATCGGGGTCGAAGGGGTGTGCGCCGGGTACGGCGCACTCGGGGTCGGGGCAGGCACAGCCACGGCCACGGTCACCGCGGCCACCGGCTGCGTCCAGCCCCACTCCGGGGAGCACGGGCCACTGCCATGCAGTGGCGCAGGTCAGGGCCGCGTCGAGCTGAGCGGGCCTTGCCTTGCGCCGGAACCGGAGCCTGCGTCGCCTTCCGAGGATCTCGCGCATGAGCGCTCGTTCCTTTCCGTTGAACGCCGAGGGCCACATCACATCACGCGTGCGTCACATCAGGTATGCAGTACTTCACCGTGCGTACATGCTCTCTATATCTGCGGTACGGGGTCACCTGTCGGTACCGAGCGTGAGCCGAGTCGAGCTGAGCCAGGTCCAGCCAAAAGCATGGCGAGGGGCAGCGCACCGCGCCTGCCGTCCGATGGTGCACAACCTCGCCACTCGGGGGTGGGGCGCAGTCGTCGTAGTGAGGACGCCCGGGCTCTCTGCCAGGTTCCGGGGTGACCGGAACTGCCCCTGGTTCCTCACCGATTACGTACCCCCGCAGGCCCGGAATGACGCTCCCGCCGGGACTTCACCCCGCGGGCACCTCCTGTCGAGCCAGACCCAGTCGACCGCAATTAGCTGCCATAGGGTGCATTTTTTGGCCAACTTGCCGGCCTCGCGGACACCACTAATGCCGTAGGGACAATGCTGGACATCGGCTCACTTGTGCGTGTACATGTGGATGCACTGATAGCGGCGCAGAATGACATGGGGGTTTGCGATGCTATTCGACGAAACGCACTGGTCGGAAAGCCGGTTGCCATGAGCGCCCCTCACCTACCGAAAGTGGCTGGAATCGATCCCATGGTTCCTGTTTCAGCGCACACTGCCGGGCCCCTGGCCGATGTGGCCGCCGCACCGGGAGCCTTCATCCAGGACCGCCTGGCCGGCTGGGTGTCCGACCTCACGACGCTCCATGAACTCACCGAGCGACTGGCCAGAACCAGCACCCTCGACGACGCACTGCACGAACTTCTGGATGCCGGCGCCGCTCTCGTCGGCGCCCGCCGCGGGCTGATCGTGTTCGAACCCTCCGACCGTCGCGGCCCGGTCTCCACCATCGGCCTCGGACTCGCCCATGCCGAGCTCGGGCACATCGAGACGGTGCCGCGCAGCGCCACCTCATACGGACGGATCCTGGACGGCCTTCCGGCCACCGAAACCCCGCTGACCAGCCCTGACCTTCTCGGCGACGCAAGCGTGGACCCCCGCCACCGCGAGGTCGCCGCCCGGCTCGGATACGCCGCCAGCTACGCCCTGCCGATCACCACCGACGCGACCGGACGACTCGGCGCAGCCGTCTGGCTGTACGACGAGCCCGCCGAGCCGCTGGAGCGCCAACGCCATCTCGTCGGCCTGTATGCCGGCTACGCGAGTGAGCATCTGGCCCGGTTGCTGGAGCTGGAACGGGCCAGGGCCGACATCGCCACCATCACGGAGGAGCTGCTGCCCAGCCGACTGCCCCGGGTCACCGGCGTACAGCTGGCCGCCCGCCATCGCACGGCACCGCGCGGCGGCGGTGACTGGTACGACGCGCTGACGCTGCCGGAGGGCGCACTCGGTCTCGCCGTCGGTTCTGTGGGCGGTTCCGGGCCGAGCGCCCTGGCCGCCATGGGCCGGCTGCGGGCGGGCCTGCGGGCGTACGCGGTGATGGAGGGCGAGGACCCGGTCGCCGTCCTGTCCGATCTGGAACTGCTGCTGCGGCTGACCGAACCCGCCCGGTCCGCGACCGCGCTCTTCGCCTACTGCGAACCCGCCCGCCACAGGATCCTGCTGGCCGGCGCAGGGCACACCCCGCCGCTGGTGATCGGCGGCAGGCGCACGGAGTTCGTCGAGACCTCGTTGTCCGCACCCCTGGGCATGCTTGCCTGCTGGGAAGCGCCGAGCGTGGAAATCCCCCTGGCGCCCGGCGAGACCGTGCTGCTCTACACCGACGGGCTGTTGCGCCGTACCGGCGACTCGATGGACAGGGCGTTCGCACGGCTGCACTCGGCAGCCGCGAGCGTGCCGAGGGCGCTGCGTCACGACGCCGGGTTCGTCGCCGACCACGTCCTGCGGACCGTCCTTCCGGACGGGCTCGACCTGGCCGACGGCACGGAGGACGTCGTGATCCTCGCGGCACGCTTCGACTGAGTGGTGACTCCCGGCTTCCGGTGTAACAGGTCCTACGGCCCTGGGCCCCCTTCCGTGCGCCCGTACGATGGACGGGATCCAGTGTCGTATCAAGGAGAGTCAAGCCGTGTCTGAGGAGCTCATCCCGGAGAACCCGGAGACCGAAGAGACCGAGACGGTCAAGCAGCGGAAGAACGGCCTGTACCCGGGCGTCTCCGATGAACTCGCCGCCGGCATGAAGTCGGGCTGGGCCGACACCGAGCTGCACGGCCTCGAGCCGATCGCGCAGGCCGGTCACACCGCCGACCGCCGCGCCGCGCTGTCCGCCCGCTTCCCCGGCGAGCGTCTGGTCATTCCCGCAGGCAAGCTGAAGACCCGCGCCAACGACACCGAGTACGCCTTCCGCGCGTCCACCGAGTACGCGTACCTCACCGGCGACCAGACCCAGGACGGTGTGCTCGTCCTGGAGCCGAAGGGCGACGGCCACGAGGCGACGATCTACCTGCTGCCGCGCTCCAACCGGGAGAACGGCGAGTTCTGGCTCGACGGCCAGGGCGAGCTGTGGGTCGGCCGCCGCCACTCCCTCACCGAGGCCGAGCAGCTGCTGGGCCTCCCGGCGAAGGATGTACGCGAGCTCCCGGCCGCGCTGGCCGAGGCCACCGGCCCGGTCCGCAACCTCCGCGGCCACGACGCGGGCATCGAGGCCGCACTCACCGACAAGGTCACCGCGGAGCGCGACGAGGAGCTGAAGGTCTACCTCTCCGAGGCGCGACTGATCAAGGACGCCTTCGAGACGGCAGAGCTGCAGAAGGCCTGCGACGCCACCGCGCGCGGCTTCGAGGATGTCGTGAAGGTCCTCGACAAGGCCGAGGCCACCAGCGAGCGCTACATCGAAGGAACGTTCTTCCTGCGCGCCCGCGTCGAGGGCAACGACATCGGCTACGGCTCGATCTGCGCGGCCGGCCCGCACGCCACCACCCTGCACTGGGTGCGCAACGACGGCCCCGTGCGCTCCGGCGAGCTGCTGCTCCTCGACGCCGGCGTCGAGACCAACGACCTCTACACCGCCGACGTGACCCGGACCCTTCCCATCAACGGCACGTTCACGCCGCTGCAGCGGAAGATCTACGACGCGGTGTACGAGGCCCAGGAGGCGGGCATCGCCGCCGTCAAGCCGGGCGCGGCCTTCCGCGACTTCCACGACGCCGCGCAGCGTGTGCTCGCCGAGAAGCTCGTCGCCTGGGGCCTGCTGGGCGACCTCTCCGTGGAGAAGGTCCTGGAGCTGGGTCTCCAGCGCCGCTGGACCCTGCACGGCACGGGCCACATGCTCGGCATGGACGTCCATGACTGCGCCGCCGCGCGCACGGACACGTACGTCAACGGAACGCTGGAGGCCGGCATGTGCCTCACCGTCGAACCGGGCCTGTACTTCCAGGCCGACGACCTGACCGTGCCGGAGGAGTACCGCGGCATCGGCGTCCGGATCGAGGACGACATCCTCGTCACCGAGGACGGCAACCGGAACCTCTCCGACAAGCTGCCGCGCCAGGCCGACGAGATCGAGGCCTGGATGGCCCAGCTCAAGGGCTGACCACCAGGAATCCGCACCCGTGCGCCGGAGGGCGCCCTGCTCAGGACACCATGAGCAGGGCGCCCTCCCGCCATTTCAGAACCTTGTCGAAGCTCACCACCGCGCCACGGCCCGGCCGGTTGCCGAAGTGGACATGATCGGCGAGCTGCTCGATCAGACAGAGCCCTCGGCCGTCCTCGGCGTCGACGGGCGGCAGGAACTGCTGCTGGTGTTGATCCGACTGCGGCTGATCAGCAGTGCGAAGGGCGCACCGCGCGGGGAAACCGGGCCCCGAGTCGGCGACTTCGATACGGCATTTCTCGCCGTCCAGATACGCGGTGACCCGGTACTGCCCGGAGGCCGAACCGGACTGCTCGTCCCAGGCGTCCCATGTGTCCCAAGAGGCCCCGGGGGCGTCCGCGTCTCTCCGGTCCCCGCCGTGCTCGACGGCATTCGCACAGGCTTCGCTGAGCGCGACCGACAGATCGAAGGAGATGTCCGGATCCACGCCGGCGGTCTCCATGGTGCCGAGCAGGAAACGACGGGCGAGCGGAACGCTCGCAGCTTCGCGCCGCAGATGCAGTGACCACCACATGCTCATGCTCCAGCCTCCTGGCTGCGGCTCGACATACCGATACGTATTGCCGCACTGGGCGGTTCGTAAGCACAGACCTGATGTGAAACCGCTCATCCGGCGGATACCCGCACTTGGAGCACCCGTGTATGCCCGTGTATGCCGGGCCCGACAGCAGGAACGCCGCGCACCCAATCGGGCGGAAGGACCTTCCGGGCCTGCCGTACCGATTTCCGGGGCGCAGTGCGATGATGGCCCGGCCATGTCTACGCCTGTCGCACACGCCGGAGCCGGTCTGCGGCTCCTGAGGGCCGCGGTGTTCACCGCGGTCTGTGTCGCGCTGTCCGCGGCAGGACACGCAGTGGCCTCCTGCGCCGACGTCCCCTGGTGGACGCTGCTCGCAGGCTTCCTCGGAGTCTTCGCGGTGGTGGTGGCGCTCGCCGGACGCGAGCGTTCCCTGCCGTCCATCGCCGCCACCCTGGCCGGTGGACAGCTCGCCCTGCACACCCTGTTCGGGCTGGGCGCGCACAGCGCGTCCGGTACGCCGACGCAGGCAGCGGCAGACAATGGCTCCCTGATCCGGTTCGCCGCAAGCTTGGTGTGCGGCGCCGGACCGGCGCAGCTGAACTCGGCCGAAGCCCACCGCATCGTCAGCAGCGCGGGCATCGACCCGGCGACGGTGACACGCATGGACCATCAGTCCATGGCCGCCGCCGGAACCGACCCGACGCTCACGGGTCTGCTGCCCAGCCTGCCCATGCTGCTCGGCCATCTACTGGCCGCGCTGGCCACGGGCTGGCTGCTGCGGCGCGGCGAGATCGCCTTGTTCAAGCTGGCCAGGCTGTCCGCACACGGCGCCCAGCAGCTCGCGGCCGAGACCCGGTTGCGCGCGCTGCGGGCCGCGCTCGTTCTCGTACGAGCGCTGCGGGCCGGTCTCCTGGTTGAGGCGGCGACCGGGCCGCGCGCCCCCCGTACCGCAGCCGACGCACCGGCGCCGGTCACCGGCGATCCACTGCAGCACCAGGTGATCAGGCGCGGGCCGCCGTCCGTATTCACCCTCGCAGCCTGACGCGACACCCTCCGCTCGCAGCACGCACGAACCGTTCGCGGTCATCACCCGGCCCATGCCTGGTGGCGCCCGCCCGGCACGTTGCACGCACGCCGCACGTGAGGAAGAGGTGTCGCGATGCCGTCGCGCACCCGTGCGGCGGAGCACCCTCCCTTCGTGCTTCTGTGGAGTGATTACTGCCATGAACGTTTCCCGCATCGCCCTGGTCGGCGGCGTCGCCGCCTCCACCGTGCTGCTCCTCGCCGGTACTGCCTCCGCGCACGTCAGCGTGCAACCCCAGGGGGAGGCAGCCAAGGGCGGCTACGCCACGATCAACTTCAAGGTCCCCAACGAGCGCGACGACGCCTCCACGACCAAGCTCGAGGTCAACTTCCCGACCGACCACCCGCTGGCCTCCGTGATGCCGCAGCCGGTGCCCGGCTGGAAGATCGACGTCACCAAGAGCAAGCTGGCGAAGCCGCTGGACATGCACGGCCAGAAGATCAACGAGGCCGTCTCCAAGGTCACCTGGACCGCCGAGGGCAGCAAGAACGACCTCGGTATCCGCCCGGGCGAGTTCCAGCAGTTCCCGCTCTCCGTCGGCCAGCTCCCCGAGGACGCCGACCAATTGGTCTTCAAGGCCATCCAGACGTACGACAACAAGGAAGTCGTCCGCTGGATCGAGGAGCAGAAGGACGGCGCCGAGGAGCCCGAGAGCCCGGCGCCGGTCCTCAAGCTGACCGCCGCGACCACCGACGAGCACGGCAGCACCGCCGACGACAAGAGCAGCGCGGCGACCGCTGACGAGAAGAAGGGCGAGCACACGGAAGCTGCCTCCGCCCCGTCCTCCAGTGACACCACCGCCCGAGTCCTCGGAGTGGTCGGCATCGTCATCGGCATCGCGGGGGTGGCCTTCGGCTTCCTCGCAGGCCGCCGCCGCAACGCCTGAGACCCCCGGCCCTCTCTTCCGGATCGGGCCGCGCCCAGGAGCCCGGCCCGATCCGGAAGAGGGCCCCGAGCCCCACCGTTTTCACCGACCCACCAGGAATCAGCGATCCATGCGTAAGAAAACTGTGCTGGTCGCGGCGTTCGTCGCCGCGGCCGCACTCACCCTGTCGGCCTGCGGCACCAGCGACGACAGTGCCAAGAAGCCCGTCGCCGATGTCTCCGCGGAGGCGAAGACCAAGGCCGCGACGGTGCTCGACCAGCCGTTCACCAAGCCGAATCTGGTCCTGACCGACACCCACGGCAAGAAGTACGACCTGCGCGAGCAGACCAAGGGCAGGCCGACGCTCATCTACTTCGGCTACACCAACTGTCCCGATGTCTGCCCGCTGATCATGAGCAACATCGCCATCGCCAAGAAGTCCTTGCCCAAGGCCGACCAGGACAAGCTGCGGGTCGTCTTCGTCACCACCGACCCCGAGCGGGACACCCCGTCCTCGCTGGGCAGCTGGCTCAAGGCCCAGGACGCCTCCTTCATCGGCCTCACCGGCGACTTCCCGACCATCCAGGCGGGCGCACGCCAGATCGGCATCGGCATCGACCCGCCGAAGAAGGAGAAGGACGGCACGGTCGTCTCGATGCACGGGTCGCAGGTCATCGCGTTCTCCCCGAAGACCGACAAGGGGTACGTGCTGTACAGCGAGGACACCTCGCCCGATGACTACACCAAGGACCTCCCCAAGATCATCAAGGGGGAGAACCCGTGAACCGCCGCACCACCCTCGCCGGCACCCTCGCCCTCACCACCGGGCTGGCGCTTGCGGGATGCTCCGCCTCGAACAGCAAGCCCGAGCTGAAGGTGACCGGCGCGTTCATGCCGCAGCCCGTCAGCGACATGGCAGCGGGCTTCCTCGTCGTGCAGAACACCGGCGGCAGCTCCGACCGGCTCATGTCGGTCACCAGCCCGCTCTCGGACCACGTCACGATCCACGAGACGAAGAACCAGACGATGCGCATGGTGACGTCCTTCGAGGTGCCCGCGGACGGCGAGCTGGATCTGGAGCGCGGCGGGAGCCACATCATGTTCACCGCGCTCAAGGAGCGGCCCAAGCAGGGCGAGACGGTGCCCGTGGAACTGCACTTCGAGAAGGCCGACCCGATAACGGTTGACCTTCCCGTGAAGGAGACCACCCACAACCCGAAGAAGCAGTGAGGGACTGACACACCATGACAGCCACCGCCCCGCACTTCGGGCCGTCCCCGTCCGTACGCCCGGTGCGCCGGCCACTCGCCGCGGCCGCACTCGTCGCCGCGCTCGTCACCATGGTGGCGGGCCTGCTGCTGGGCGGCGCGGCACCCGCGTCCGCACATGCCGCACTCACCGGGAGCGATCCGCAGGACGGGGCGGTGGTCGCCACCGCACCCAAGGAGGTCACGCTCACCTTCTCCGAGCAGGTCGCCATGGGCGACGGTTCCATCCGGGTCCTGGACCCCGGCGGCAAACGCGCCGACACCGGTGCGGCCCCGCGTGATCTGCAGAGCGGCTCCACCGTGAAGTACGGCGTCACGCTCCACTCCGGGCTGCCCGACGGTACGTACACCGTGGCCTGGCAGGCAGTCTCCGCGGACAGCCACCCGGTCTCCGGTGCCTTCACCTTCTCCATCGGGGCCCCCTCCGAGACCACCGTCGCCCTCCCGTCGGACAAGGCCGGCGGTGGCCTGGTCGGCACGCTCTACGACATCGCGCGGTACGCCGCGTACGCCGGGTTCATCGTGCTGGCCGGTGGCGCGGCCTTCATCCTGGCCTGCTGGCAGCGCGGGGCGGGCGCACGCCCGCTGCAGCGTCTGGTCGTGCGCGGCTGGCTGACCCTCACCGCGGCCACCCTGGCCATGCTGTTCCTGCGGAGCCCGTACACCGGCTCCGGGAAGCTCGCGGACGCCTTCGACCTGGACGGCCTGAAGGCCGTGCTCGACACCAAGCCCGGGGCCGCGTTGGTCTCACGGCTGCTTCTGCTCGGAGCCGCCGCACTCTTCATCGCCGTCCTGTTCGGGGCGTACACGAAGCGCGAGGACGAGCGGGAGAAGAAGGACCTCACGTTCGGACTGGCCATCGGCGGCGCGGTCATCGCCGCCGGGATCGCCGGAACGTGGGCGCTCGCCGAGCACGCCTCGACCGGCATCCAGCCCGGTATCGCCATGCCGGTCGACGTACTGCATCTGCTTGCCGTCGCCGCCTGGCTGGGCGGACTCGCAGCGCTCCTGGTCGCGCTGTACCGGACGCCGGACATCGAAGCCACGGCAGTACGGCGCTTCTCGCGTATCGCGTTCGGCAGCGTGCTCGTACTCACCGCGACCGGGCTCTACCAGTCCTGGCGCCAGGTGGGCTCCTGGTCCGCGCTCACGGGCACGAGGTACGGGCAGTTGCTGCTCGTGAAGGTGGGACTCGTCGCCGTACTGGTCGGGGTCGCGTGGATCTCACGGCAATGGACGGCTCGGCTGACGGCGGCCCCGACCGAGGTCGGGACCGCGGTGGACCCCCAGATGGAAGCGGATGCCTCCGCCGAGGCGGAGAGCGAACCTGCGGGCGAGCCCGCGGACCCGTCACGGGCCGCCCAGCTCGCCCGGCAGAAAGCCGCTGTGACAACCGCCACGAAGAAGCGGATCCGCGATGCCGACCGCGAGCGGTCCGGACTCCGCCGCTCCGTGCTGGTGGAAGTGGGCGTCGCGGTGGCGCTGTTGGCGGTGACGACCGTACTGACCTCGACCGAGCCGGGACGGACCGAGGAGGAAGCGGCCCGGGCCTCGACCGGCGCATCCGCGCCCGCGGCCGTAGGACCCGTGACGCTGAGCCTGCCGTTCGACACCGGAGGCCGGAACGGCAAGGGCACGGTCCGGATGGACATCGACCCCGGCCGTACCGGCGCCAACGGGGTTCACCTCTGGATCGACGGACCCGACGGACAGCCCATGGACGTCCCCGAGGTGAAGCTCGCCTTCACCCTGAAGTCCAAGGACATCGGGCCGCTGCCCGTACTCCCCGACCGGCTCACCGAGGGGCACTGGACGGCGAACGGCATCCAGATCCCGATGGCCGGCGACTGGACGGTCGCGGTGACGGTCCGCACGTCGGACATCGATCAGACCACTGTGGGCAAGAACGTGAAGATCGGCTGAGCAGGATCGTGAGCACAGACAACAAGAAGAGCGGAAACAACGGGGAGAGCTCCACCGGCGAGATCTCCCGGCGGCGGTTGCTCGGCACCGTGGGTGCGGCCGGGGCGACCGGAGTGGTGCTGGGCGCGGCAAGTGGTGCGATCGGTTACGCCGCAGCCAGCCCCGACGAACCGAGAGCACTGACGACGGTCGGCTCGAGCGAGGAGAAGTTTCACGGGAAACATCAACCCGGGATCACCACTCCGCTTCAGGCATGTGGGCATCTCATCGCCTTCGACCTGGCACCCGGCGCCGGGCGGAAGGAAGCCGCCGCCCTGATGCGCCGCTGGTCGGCCGTGGCCCAGCGCCTGATGGCCGGCGAACCCACCCATGGGGGCAGCGCGGACGGCACGGAACACGACACCGGGATAGCGCTGGACGCCGGACCCTCCTCATTGACCATCACCTTCGGCTTCGGCCACACCTTCTTCGAACACACGGGCCTGGTGGACCACCGGCCACCCGGGCTGGATCCCCTGCCGCCGTTCTCCGCCGACCGGCTCGACGCCAAGCGCTCCCACGGCGACCTCTGGGTGCAGATCGGCGCCGACGACGCGCTCGTCGCCTTCCACGCCCTGCGCGCCGTCCAGAAGGAGGCCGCCACAACGGCCCGGGTCCGCTGGCAGATGAACGGCTTCAACCGCACCCCCGGTGCCACGCTTGCGCCGGCAACCGCCCGCAATCTGATGGGGCAGATCGACGGCACCGGGAACCCGAAACCCTCGGAGAGCGACTTCGACCGGCGCATCTTCGTACCGTCTCAGCCGCAGGCGGGCGGCGAGGCGAAGTACGCCTGGCTGGTCGGTGGCTCCTACGCGGTCGTACGGCGGATCCGGATGCTGCTCGACGACTGGGAGAAACTCCCGGTGGCGCACCAGGAGCGGGTCATAGGGCGGCGCAAGTCGGACGGCGCGCCGCTGAGCGGTGGCACCGAGACCACCCCGATGGACCTCGACAAGGCGGGCCCCGACGGCAGGCTGCTGATCCCGGACAACGCCCACGCCCGGATCTCCTCCCCCGAGCGGAACAGCGGGGCTGCGATGCTGCGGCGCCCCTTCTCCTACCACGACGGCATCGCAGCCGACGGCACTCCCGACGCCGGGCTGCTGTTCATCTGCTGGCAGGCGGATCCGCTGAGGGGATTCGTACCGGTGCAGCGCAAACTCGACCGGGGCGATGCGCTGTCGCCGTTCGTCCGGCACGAGGCGAGCGGCCTCTTCGCAGTGCCGGGCGGTGCGGCGAAAGGGGAATACGTGGGACAGCGGCTCCTGGAGTCCTGAGCGCGCAAGGCGCACTAGGGTGACGGTATGTCCGCCACGCGCTACGCCTATCTCGGTCCCGAAGGCACCTTCACCGAGGTCGCCCTCCGTACGCTCCCGGAAGCCGCCACTCGGGAACTCGTCCCGATGGTCTCCGTACCGGCGGCACTGGACGCGGTACGGAGCGGGGCTGCCGCGGCCGCCCTCGTACCGATCGAGAACTCCGTCGAGGGCGGCATCACCGCGACCCTCGACGAGCTGACCGCCGGCGAACCACTGATGATCTATCGCGAGGTGCTGCTCTCCATCACCTTCGCGCTGCTCGTGCGGCCCGGCACCAAGCTGCACGACATCAAGACCGTCACCGCACACCCGGCGGCACAGCCACAAGTACGCAACTGGATGGCAGCCCATCTGCCGGAGGCCGTATGGGAGTCGGCCGCGTCCAACGCGGACGGTGCGCGGCTGGTGCAGGAAGGACGGTACGACGCCGCCTTCGCCGGTGAGTTCGCGGCAGCCACCTACGGCCTCGAACCGCTGGTGACGGAGATCCACGACGCGGAGAACGCGCAGACGCGCTTCGTGCTGGTGGGGCGCCCGGCCCGGCCCGCGGCGCCGACCGGCGCGGACAAGACGTCGGTGGTCATCTGGCTGGGCGACGACCACCCCGGCGCACTGCTCGAACTCCTCCAGGAATTCATGGTGCGCGGGGTGAACCTGATGCTGATCCAGTCACGGCCGACCGGGGCGGGCATCGGGAACTACTGCTTCGCGGTCGACGCCGAGGGGCACATCGCGGACCGTCGCGTCGGGGAGGCCTTGATGGGGCTGAAGCGGATCTGCCCGAAGGTGCGGTTCCTCGGTTCGTATCCGCGTGCGGGGGTCGCGCCGGAGGACGTGCGACCGCTGCGCGACGGGACGTCGGACAGGGAGTTCACGGACGCCTCGGACTGGCTGGCCCGGGTCCAGGACGGCCGCACCTGACCGGGAACCGGACGATCGGGTCTGAGGGCCTGGGGTGACGGCCGGCGCCGAAGCCCTGGGCCGGCGCCTGGGCCGATGGCGGGGTTGGGTTCCCTGCAACGGCTGTGCGCTCACATCGCCGGTATTACCTGCCGATTTTCACAATCCACAAGAGTTATCCACAGGGATGGTTCTCAACCTGGGGACAAGTCGACACCTCAACATGACATGGTCGACAAATCGCCCCACTCACCCCACATCCGCCCACAGGGCTACAGGATGCCCGTGTCATCTCAATTCCATTGATCAACCCCTTAGGGCAAGGAATTCCCACCCGAATGAGTGTGTGAAGTGAGTTTGAACGGGGAATCCATGAGCCCTCATGCGGCTTTCGGAATGATCTCTTCCCGTGTCCACAGATCTCCCCCACAGCCTGTGGATAACTCTGGAGGGTCCCCCACCCCTGTGGACAAGCATCCTCAACTCCCCCTGCGCGCAGGGCTGATACGTCAAGAGTGAAAGCCCTTTCTGCACCATTTAGGTGAATAGGGACTCCCCGTCGACAGCCCGGATCAATCGCAAGCGCCAATTCTCCCCCAATTTACAGATTCCGGCAATTCGGACAAAGTGACACGCTTGGCAATATCGGTTCGAGCTACGGAAGCGCACACCGGTAGCCTGGAGGGGTGATTGACCTTCGCCTGCTCCGTGAGGACCCCGACCGTGTTCGCGCCTCCCAGCGCGCCCGTGGAGAGGACGTCGCGCTCGTCGACGCCCTTCTCTCCGCCGACGAGCGGCGCAGGTCGTCCGGTGTCCGCTTCGACGAACTCCGTTCCGAGCAGAAGTCGCTCGGAAAGCTCATCCCCAAGGCTTCTCCCGAGGAGCGCATCGAGCTGCTCAAAAGGGCCGAGCAGCTGAAGGCCGATGTCAAGGCGGCCGACGCGGCGCAGGACGAGGCCGACGCGGAGGCCAAGAGCCTGCTGCTGCAGCTCGGCAACATCGTCCACGAGGACGTGCCGGTCGGCGGCGAGGAGGACTTCGTCGTCCTGGAGACGCACGGCACCATCCGCGACTTCGGCGCCGAGGGCTTCGAACCCAAGGACCACCTGGAGCTCGGCGAGGCGCTCGGCGCGATCGACATGGAGCGCGGCGCCAAGGTGTCCGGCTCGCGCTTCTACTACCTGACGGGTATCGGCGCGCTGCTGGAGCTCGCCCTCGTCAACGCCGCGATCGCGCAGGCCACCGAGGCCGGATTCATCCCGATGCTGACCCCCGCGCTGGTCCGCCCGCGCGCCATGGAGGGCACCGGCTTCCTCGGCCAGGCCGCGGAGAACGTGTACCACCTGGAGAAGGACGACTACTACCTGGTCGGCACCTCCGAGGTCCCGCTCGCCGCGTACCACATGGACGAGATCATCGACGCGGACAAGCTGCCGCTCCGCTACGCGGGCTTCTCGCCGTGCTACCGCCGCGAGGCCGGTACGTACGGCAAGGACACCCGGGGCATCTTCCGCGTCCACCAGTTCGACAAGGTCGAGATGTTCTCGTACGTCGACCCGGCGGACGCCGAGGCGGAGCACCGGCGTCTCCTGGACTGGGAGAAGCAGTGGCTCACCGCCCTCGAGCTGCCGTTCCAGGTGATCGACGTCGCCACCGGCGACCTGGGGGCCTCCGCCTCCCGGAAGTTCGACTGCGAGGCGTGGATCCCGACTCAGGGCAAGTACCGCGAGCTGACGTCCGCATCGAACTGCGACGGTTTCCAGGCGCGCCGCCTCTCCGTCCGGATGCGCGACACCCGTGACGGCAAGAAGGTCCTCCAGCCGCTCGCCACGCTGAACGGCACGCTCTGCGCCGTACCGCGCACGATCGTGGCGATCCTGGAGAACCACCAGCTGGCAGACGGTTCGGTACGGGTGCCCGAGGTGCTCCGTCCGTACCTGGGCGGGCGCGAGGTCCTGGAACCGGTCGCCAAGTGACCTTCCCGTACAAGCTCGTCGCCACCGACCTCGACGGGACGCTGCTGCGTAACGACGACACGGTCTCCGAGCGCACCCGCGAGGCACTGGCCGCCGTCACCGCGGCCGGTGCCGCGCACATCATCGTCACCGGGCGGGCTGTCCCGTGGACCCGGCACATCCTGGACGACCTGGGCTACCAGGGCATCGCGGTCTGCGGCCAGGGCGCGCAGGTCTACCACGCGGGCGAACACAAGCTGCTGACGTCGCTGACGCTGGACCGCCAGCTCGCCGGCCTCGCGCTCTCCAAGATCGAGGCGGAGGTCGGGCCGCTGGCGCTGGCGGCGAGCCGTGACGGCCTCGACGGTGAGGTGCTGGTCGGTCCCGGCTTCCGTGCGCAGGAGGGGTCCCTGCCGACTGTCTTCGTGAAGGACACGACCGAGATGTGGTCCGCGCCCCTGAACAAGGTCTACATCCAGCACCCGGAACTCGACGACGACGCACTGGCGGAGGCAGCGCGTGGCGCCGTCGGCAACCTGGTGGACGTGGTCATGGCAGGCCCGGGCGTGGTGGAGATCCTGCCGTTGGGACTGAGCAAGGCGACGGGGCTCTCGCTGGCGGCGCGCCGGCTGGGTGTGAAGGCGGCGGACACGCTCGCCTTCGGTGACATGCCGAACGACATTCCGATGTTCGCCTGGGCGCAGCACGGGGTCGCGATGGCCAATGCGCATGACGACCTGAAGGCCGTCGCGCACGAGATCACCGCCTCGAACGAGGACGACGGCATCGCAGTGGTGCTGGAGCAGCTGCTCTAGGGCGTGTTTCGAAAGCAGCGTCGTCCGCCCGTGATCGTGTGCGGCCTCGGCGCGGGGGTCCGCGCCGGGTTTCTGTGCGGAGGATGCGCGGATCGAACGCGCGCGGGGTCGACAGCCCCGACCACGGCTTAGCAAGCCGCTGCCTTACCACTCGGCCAATCCTCCGGGTGGGCGGCCGCGCGATGCGCGCAAAAAAGCCGCCCCGGGCGTCCTGCTGGGAGCGGCTCTGCGGAGTGAGGTGATGGTTACTCCGGCGCCTGCTCCGGGCCGCCCTGGTGGGAACTCGACGGACTCGTACTCTCGGTCATCGTCGCGCTCCTCTCCCGGTCCCTGTGGCGTGCACTTCCTCAACCACTGTGCCGGGGGTGGCCCTTGTCCGCCACCCATTATTTCGAGCGGTGACCAGGGCCCCGGCCGACGTGGTTGCTCGCGGCCCGCGACCGGCTGGTTCGGGCCGGGGGCGGACCGCGAGCGTCTGTCAGGGATCAGCGGCGCTTACCACGGCGTCGCAGATCTTTGAGCTGAAGGACGAAGTCGTCCATCCGGGCATCAATACGGACGATGTCCTCGGACATGTCTCCGAGCCGGACGCTCATGGCCCCGACAACCCGGTTCGTGGCTTCGAGCCTCCGGTCGAGACTGTCGAGCCGATGCGACATCCGGTTGAGCACCGGCCCGAGTTCCTGGAGCGCCACGCCGACTTCGGCCAGGCAGCTCTCGACCCGGGTGGCACGCCGATCGAGCGAGGCGTACCCCGCCCGCAGATCCTCCTCCGCGTCAAGCAGATAGGTGCGGACACATCGAGCAATGTCGCTATCGCGAAGAAGCATCGCGACATTGAGCACGGTCCTGCGGGTGTAGAGGGTGAGTTGAGTGGCCGCGCCTGTGGATAACTTTCACCGCCCTCGCCGCCCATACGGACATCATGCCCCTATGGAATCTCCGCAGCTCAGAGCCTCGCAGCAGCGTGAGGCCGTCCCCTTCCATCTCAGCTCGATGGCGCTGGATCACCTTCTTGATGACTTCTGTGGATACTTCGAAGTAACGAGCCACGTCCTCTGTGCGGACGTGAATTCCGTCAGGAAGCATGACAAGGCTCTTCACCTTGTCGAGGACATCGACGCGCCCCATCTGCTCGACGCGCAGCGCACGCGACTCGAGCAGGGCGACATCCGTGGGCATGGGCATGCCTTCCGTTGGGGAAACCGGCAATGGACAGCCCTGTCCCCGGGCTTCAGGGGCGGAGGACGCTCACGGTTGCCACTCACCCAATGACCGACCCGGCCCGCACCGTCTCGCCGGAGCCGGAGTCGGCAATCCCCAATGTCACGAACGCTACGACGCCACAGATTCTCATTGCCTCCACGCCCCCTGAACAACGAACCGATAACCGTACAGTTACGCGTACGGCGGTCCGTTCATGCGTCAACCCCCGCCCGAAGGGCAGGGGTTGACGGACACAAGGGGCGGCAGAGCTCTTCGGCTCACTCCTCGCCGGCGAGCTTCAGCGTGCGCAGTTTCTGACCTGCGTACCACGTGGCGAGCACCGTGACAGCCGCCAGCAGAACCGTCGCGAGCGGCAGTCCGACCTCTGAGGTGATCACACCTTCCCCGCCGACCTTTTCGGCAAGCGCGAGCGACCACTGCTGCACGCTGAGCGTGCGCGCCCCGGGCACGAAGCTGCCGAAGAGCGCCTCCCACACCAGCGCATAGACCAGGCCGAAGACCACCGCATGCCTGCTGACCGTGCCGAGCAGCAGGAACAGCGCGCTGTACGCGATGGAGGCGACCAGCGCCGCGATCGTGTACGCCACCGCGATCTGCTGGCCGTTGCCGTTGAGGATCATGCCCGCGGCGAAAGTCGGCAGGGCGGAGAAGACCATCGTCACGGCGATCGCCACGATCAGCTTGGTGAAGATGATCGTCGGCCGTTTCACCGGCTTGGCCAGCAGATAGACGATCGATCCGTCGTCGATCTCGGGGCCGATGGCCCCCGTACCGGCGATCACACCGATCAGCGGCACCATCGTGGCGATGGCGAAACCGCCCAGCACATCGACGGCGACCTGGTCATCGACCCCGGCGAACGCCCGTACCGCGACGGCGATGACGATCAGCAGGGCGGGCAGGACGAAGAGGATCGCAGCCCTGCGCCGGCCGAGCAGGGCCCGGTAGGTGAGCCGGGCGACTGTGGGGTTGTACATGACGCTTCACAGCTCCTTTCAGGCCGCTACTCAGGCCGCTACGAGATAGGAAAAGACTGATTCGAGGGACTCGTCGGACGGCGAGACTGTCAGCAGACGGATGCCGTGTTCCCGCGCGACCTTCGGCAGCAGCGTGGTGAACCGCCCGAAGTCGACCGCCTGGATGCGCAGCGCCTGCTCGCTCAGGTCGACTTCGATCCCGGCCGTCGACGGGTCGGCGATGAGCGCGGCGGCGAGGGCGCGGTCGTCGCTGGACCGTACGAGATAGCGGTGCGGACGGTCCGTCATCAGTCGGCGGATCTTCCGGAAGTCACCGGACGCGGCATGCCGTCCGGCCACGATCACCTCGATGTGCGAGGCGAGTTGCTCGACCTCTTCGAGGATGTGGGAGGAGAAGAGGACCGTACGGCCCTCGGCACCCATCCGCCGCAGCAGCTCCATCAGCTGCATCCGCTGGCGAGGGTCCATCCCGTTGAACGGTTCGTCGAGCAGCAGCACGGACGGCTCGTGGACCAGCGCGGACGCCATCTTCACGCGCTGCCGCATGCCCTTGCTGTACGTGGCGATCTTGCGGTCCTGCGCGTACTCCATCTCGACCGTGGCCAGCGCCCTCTGCGCGGCAGCCTCGTCGAGTCCCTGCAGTTCCGCGTTGGCGACGACGAATTCGCGGCCGGTGAGGAAGTCGTACATCGCCTCCCGCTCCGGGACGATGCCGATCTGCCGGTAGACCTCCTCGTTGCGCCAGATCAGCGCGCCGTCGAGGGTGACCTTGCCGGTCGACGGTGCAAGGAACCCGGCCATCATGTTGATCAGCGTGGACTTCCCCGCACCGTTGGGGCCGAGCAGCCCGGTCACGCCGGGTCCCACGGTCATGCTCACGTCGTTGACGGCGACCACATTGCCGAACCAGCGTGAGGTGTGGTCGATCTCGATGGTGGTCACAGCCCGACCCTCCGGTAGCGGCGCATCAGTACGGCGTACGAGCCGGCGACGAGCGCGAGAACAACGATCAGATACACCACACCTGCCCCGGCTCCCGGTCCTTCCCCTCCGGGGAAGTGGGAAGTGGCACCGAGGAACGCGCTCTGGACGCCGCCGATCAGCGTGAGGGGGGAGAAAAGCCCCAGCCACTGCACGGCGCCCGCCGAGCCCGTCTGCCAGGCGATGGCCTGGACCGTGGAGACCGCTCCGAACGAGATGGTCAGGACGGCGATCACCGCGGCGACGCCGAAACCGCGGCGCGGAGTCAGTGCGGCCATGACCAGGCCGAGCCCGGCGAAAAGCAGGGAGAGCAGCGCCACCGACACCACTCCCTGTCCGAACCACGTGGTCTGGTCGGCGAAGTCGAACTTCGCCAGCAGGGCGCCCACGTACATCACCAGCAGCGGTGTCACGGTGAGGATGAACAGGGCGGATGCCATGGCGGCGTACTTGGCGACGACGTAGTCGACCCGCTCGATGGGGCGCGAGAAGTAGAGGGGCACGCTCTTGAAGCGGAGGTCCCGGGAGACGGACTGCGGTGCCTGCGAGGCGATGAAGAGGCCGATGACGGCCTGCAGATAGATCGCGAAGTCCGTGTACTTGATCGCGAGCTTGGTCACGTTGGGCGCGGCCATCGCGACGGCCACGATGATCAGCGCGACCAGGCACATCACACCGAAGAGCAGCATCGGCAGCACCTTGGACTTGGCGGAACGGCCCAGTCCGAAGGAGCCCCGCAGCGACTGCGAGTAGAGGGAACGGCGGGCATAGCCGCGGCCCAGGCGCGGGCCGTCGTACGCGCGGTACCCGATGTTGTGGATCCGGGTGTTGTCGAGCCCGGTCACGGCCCCGGTCTCAGTGCTCATCGCGACCGCTCCCCTTCTGCTGTGCGGCTGCGGTCAGGACCGTCTCCGCGGTCTCTGCGGTCTCTGCGGTGCCTTCGGTACGGAAGACCTCGGCGATGTGGTGGCGCCGCTGTTCCATCCGTACGAGACCGAGTCCGAGCCCGGCGACGCTGTCGCGGACGACGTCGTACGTCTCCTCGCCGGTGGCCTCGATCAGCAGGATGTGCCCGGCGCCGGGCAGACCGTCCGCCTCGAGTCCGTCGCGGCCCAGAAGACTGACGCCGGCTGCCGTGAGCGCCCGGCGCAGTGCGTCCGTGCCGTCGGGGTGGGCGTCGCTGTCGGTGACCTCGACCGCGAGGGTCGTGGTGGTCTGGGTGAAGTCGCTGGTGGAGCTGGAGCGCAGCAGCGCGCCGCCGTCGATGACGACGACATGGTCGCAGGTGCGCTCCAGTTCTCCCAGAAGGTGGGAGGTCACCAGGACCGAGATGCCGAAGTCGGTGTGGACGCGGCGGATCAGGCCGAGCATCTCGTCGCGGCCGACCGGGTCCAGGCCGTTGGTCGGCTCGTCGAGGAGGACCAGCTGCGGGTCGTGGACCAGCGCCTGGGCCAGCTTCACGCGCTGCTTCATGCCGGTCGAGTAGCCGCCGATGGGGCGGTACCGCTCCTCGTACAGACCGACGTGTCGCAGCGTGTCGGCGGTGCGCTCGCGCGCTGCCGTCGGCGGCAGTCCGGACATCCGTGCCATGTGGACGACGAACTCGGTGGCCGAGACGTCCGGCGGCAGGCAGTCGTGCTCGGGCATGTAACCGACCCGTTCCCGGATGGCCGCACCACTCGTGGCGACGTCCAGCCCGAGCACCGAGGCCCGGCCTTCGGTGGCGGGGGACAGACCCAGCAGGATCTTGATCAGTGTGGACTTGCCGGCTCCGTTGGCGCCCACCAGGCCGGTTACACCGGGCCCGATGTCCAGGGAGAGCCGGTCAAGCGCGGTCACCCGGGGGAACCGCTTGCTCAGGCTTTCGGTCGCGATCACAGTCACATCTTCGACGGTAGTGGCGCGGGCCACACCGGTCGTCAGACCTGGCGGCTGGATCCGCGTCAGCCTTCAGTCGTACGGCCCCGTAGGGGGACCCCGCGAAGGAGGACGACGAAGGTACGGGGTGGTGGCCGGGAGCAGGGCCCGAGGGGAGAGCCCGCGGGGGTTGTCCACAGGTCTTGTGCACCCCTTGACGCAGCCGCGGGACATTGTCACATTCATCAGTGTCACGTTACGAGCACGTACCGCACACGGCATGGGACGGACGGTGGCATGGCCTCACCGGTGAAGGACGGACTGCCCCAGGAGCTCCAGGGGTTCAGAGAGGTGCAACGCCTCGCGTACGCCTGCGCGGAGGCGGTCGCCGCACGGCTCGAGCCGGGGGTGACGGAGCGCGAGGCGGCCCGGATGCAGCGGGAGTGGCTGCGCGAGCGGGGAGTCCGTGACTGGTTCCATCTCCCGTTCGCCTGGTTCGGGGACCGCACGGCGTTCGCCGGTTTCAAGGTGCCGCTGCAGTTCTTCCCGACCAACCGGAAGCTGGAGCCCGGGATGCCGTTCATCCTCGACATGGCTCCGGTGTACAAGGGGTTCACGGCGGACATCGGATATTCCGGCTGTCTCGGGCTCAATCCGTTGCACGGCAAGCTCCTTGCCGATCTTGAGGTCCACCGCGCGCTGATCCTGGACGAGGTGCGCGAGCGACGTCCGCTGCGCGAGATCTATGAGGACGTCGAGCGCCTGATGATCAAGCAGGGGTACGCCAACAGGCACCGCGCCTATCCCTTCGGCGTCATCGCCCACAAGGTCGACCGCGTGGCTGAGCGCCGCTGGTCGCCGCGGGTGTTCGGGTTCGGTACGCAGTCGCTCAAGGGCCTCGTCAGCGATGCGGTGCACGGGCACCGGGACGGCTGGTCTCCGCTGTGGAGTCCTTACCGCTTCTCCGACCACCCGCCGCAGCCGGGGCTGTGGGCGGTCGAACCCCATCTCGGATTCCGGGGTACGGGGGCGAAGTTCGAGGAGATCCTGGTCGTCACCGATTCCAAGGACCCCGAGCAGAGCGCCTTCTGGCTGGACGACGATCTGCCGCATGTGCGGCGCTGGGCCGAGGAGAAGGTGGCGGCGTGAGGCTGCAGGATGTGCCGGGGTTCCGCGAACGCCGGGTGCGTACGGGCGGGATCGAGCTGTGCGTCGCCGAGCTGGGCGACGAGACGCGTCCGACGGTCGTGCTGGTGCACGGCTATCCGGACAGCAAGGAAGTCTGGACGCAGGTCGCGGCGCAGTTGGCCGAGCGGTGGCACGTCGTCCTGTACGACGTGCGCGGCCACGGCCGGTCGACGGCTCCGGAGCCGCTGCGCGGCGGGTTCACCCTGGAGAAGCTCACCGACGACTTCCTGGCCGTCGTCGATGCGGTGAGTCCGGACCGGCCGGTGCACCTGGTCGGGCACGACTGGGGTTCGGTCCAGTCGTGGGAGTTCGCGACGGTCGGCCGCACCGAGGGCCGGATCGCCTCCTTCACGTCGATGTCGGGCCCCTCCCTGGACCACTTCGGTCACTGGATCAAGCAGCGGATGACGCGGCCCACCCCGCGCCGGGTCGGTCAACTGCTCGGCCAGGGAGCCAAGTCCTGGTACGTGTACATGCTGCACACGCCGGTGCTGCCGGAGCTCGCCTGGCGCGGCCCGCTCGGCAAGCAGTGGCCGCGGATACTCCAGCGGATGGAGAAGGTGCCCGGGGGCGACTACC
The DNA here is from genome assembly GCF_048270745.1 of Streptomyces sp. NPDC056231. Taxonomy (NCBI): domain Bacteria; kingdom Bacillati; phylum Actinomycetota; class Actinomycetes; order Kitasatosporales; family Streptomycetaceae; genus Streptomyces; species Streptomyces sp. NPDC056231. The sequence goes on from NZ_JBLVKW010000003.1 coordinate 201,875, forward strand.
CGACGCCGTCCCTGCCGAACGACGCGGCGCACGGCGCCTGGCTCTACCGGGACAACGTCCGTGCCCGGCTGCGCAAACCGCGTGCCGACGCGTACGCGCATGTGCCGGTCCAGCTGATCACGCCGACGGGTGACATCTTCCTTTCGGAGAAGCTGTACGACCAACTGGATCTGTGGGTGCCGCACTTGGTACGGCGCTCCCTTCCGGCCAAGCACTGGGTGCCGCGCACCCGCCCGGACCAGCTTGCCTCCTGGATCAGCGAGTTCGTCCGCGCCAATGAGTCGGCGATGGAAGACGGCCGGCCGGCCCCGGACACCGCACCGACCGGTGCGTATGCCGAGCGGTTCGGCGGTCAGCTGGTGCTGGTGACGGGCGCGGCGGGCGGGATCGGGCGGGCCACCGCGTTCGCGTTCGCGGAGGCGGGTGCCCGGGTGGTGGCCGTGGACCGTGACGCGGAAGGGGCGGCCAGAACGGCGGAGATGGCCCGTCTGATCGGCTCGCCCGCTGCCTGGGGCGAGGCGGTGGACGTCAGCGACGAGCAGGCAATGGAGAAGCTCGCCGAGAAGGTCGCCGCCGAGTACGGCATCGTCGACGTCCTGGTCAACAACGCCGGGATAGGTCTGTCCGGCTCCTTCCTGGAAACCACGAGCGAGGACTGGAAGAACGTCCTGGACGTCAATCTGTGGGGCGTCATCCACGGCTGCCGGATCTTCGGCAGGCAGATGGCCGAGCGCGGCCAGGGCGGCCATATCGTCAACACCGCCTCCGCCGCCGCCTATCAGCCGTCCCGGGCGCTGCCCGCGTACAGCACCTCCAAGGCGGCCGTGCTGATGCTCAGCGAGTGCCTGCGGGCCGAACTGGCCGAGCGGTCGATCGGGGTCAGCGCCATCTGCCCCGGCATCGTCAACACCAACATCACGACGACCGCGCACTTCGCCGGGGCCGACGCCGAGGAGGAAAAGCGTCTGCGGAAGCGGACCAGCAGGCTGTACGGGCTCCGCAACTACCCGCCGGAGAAGGTCGCGGACGCGATCCTCGAGGCCGTGGCCCACAACCGGGCCGTGGTGCCGGTGACACCGGAGGCACGAGCCGCCCGGTTCCTGTCCCGGTTCAGTCCCGGCGCGCTGCGCGGGATCGCCCGGCTGAAGCCGCCGCTGTGAGCGGGACCGGGCCGTCCGCGGCAACGACGCGTTCCGCCTCCGAATACCGGATCGAGGACCTGGCACATGCGAGCGGTGCCACGGTCCGCACGATCCGGGCCTATCAGGACCGGGGGCTGCTGCCGACGCCGGAGCGGCGCGGCCGGGCCAATGTGTACCGGGACACGCATCTCGCCCGGCTCCGGCAGATCGCCGACCTGCTGGACCGCGGTTACACGCTGGCCAGCATCAAGGAACTGCTGGAGGCGTGGGACGCGGGACGCGGGCTGGGCGGAGTGCTCGGGCTCGTCGCCGAGGTGCACGGCCCGTGGACGGACGAGCAGGCCGACCGGATCACCCGGGACGAGCTGCATGCGAAGTTCGGCGGCGTGCAGGACGATCAGGCGGTCGCCGAGGCGGTGGAGCTCGGCGTACTGGAGTGCATCCCGGGCCGCGACGACGAGTTCCTGGTACCGAGCCCACAAGAGCTCTCTGTAGCAGTCGAGTTGCATGCCGCAGGGGTTCCGCTCACCGCAATCTCCGGGCATCTTCGGGAGCTTCGCGGCCAGGTCGAGCACATCGCCTCCCGTTTCCTGGAGTTCACCACGGAGCATGTGTTCGCGCGTTACCTCGGCCATCGTCCACCGACGGACGCGGATGCGGCCGAGGCCGCCTCGCTGGTCCGTCGGCTCCGCCCGCTCGCCCAGCAGACAGTGGACGCGGAACTGGCCCGGGCCATGCGGACGTTCGCCACACGTCATCTGCAGCACCATCTCGGTGTGGACACACCGCTCAGACCGGGACCCTCGACGAGCGAACCGCGTTCCGTACCACTGCCGCCGGACACAATGCAGGCCGTACGGCGTCTGGTTGGACCGCAGAACGTTGCCGCCTTTGTCGCGGCAGCCGCTGAACGCGAGGTACAGAAAAGGACATTGGACTCTCTTGTCGCATCACGCAATGAATCAAAGCGAATTGATCAAATGGGTTGATTTCAAATTCACTTGTCCACAGAATCGCCAATTAGCCTGTGGATAACTGCAGTTGGTTGTGGATCAAACCTGTGGATGAAAATCGTTGGTGCGAATCGCGAGCAAACTCTGGTGCGCCGACGGGATCGCCACAGGCACGCTGTCCGGATGGATGAGAGACGCACCGTCAAGGTGTCCAAGTACCTCGCAAAGCATCTACGGCACCAGCCCGAGCGGATCGGGATCCGTCTCGACCCGAACGGCTGGGTGACGATCGACGAGCTGCTCCGGGCAGCGGCTCGGCACGGCTTCCCCATCACCCGTGCCGAGCTCGACCATGTTGTCGCCGCCAATGACAAACAGCGCTACGCGATCGAGGGCGACCGCATTCGGGCGAGCCAGGGCCATACCGTCCCGGTGGACCTCGGTCTGTCTCCGTCCGAGCCGCCCGCGTACCTCTATCACGGCACTGTGGGCCGCGCCCTCGACGCGATCCGTACCGAGGGGCTGCGCCCCATGAACCGGCTCCACGTCCACCTCTCGGCCGACCGCGAGACGGCTACCCGCGTCGGCGCCCGCCGCGGCAGGCCCGTGGTCCTCTCGGTGGACGCGGGCGCAATGCACCGCGCCGGCCACCTCTTCTACGTCAGCGCGAACGGGGTCTGGCTGACCGACTCCGTACCGCCGGAGTTCCTCCGCTTTCCCGGCTGAACCCGACCTGTCCGGCGACGAGACATACAGGACGCTCGTCCCGCGCGGCACACGGTCGCCGTGGCTCAGCCACAGCGTCCACTGACGCGTCTCTGCTCCTCAGCTCTCCCGCCGCATGGTCGTATGTATGCGTCTGAGTACGGTAATTCTGCCGATTCACCGCTGGAGCGAGGGCCGGAAGGTCTGGCAGCGCGCCGAGGAACTGGGATTCCACGCCGCTTACACGTTTGACCATCTGGCCTGGCGGACCTTCCGCGACGGTCCGTGGTTCGGCGCGGTGCCGACCCTGACCGCCGCGGCGGCCGCCACCGAGCGGCTGCGCCTGTCACCTCGGTCAAGCCTTTTCACCTACCGCGGCCTGACCTGCGACTTCCGACTCTTCGTCGGTGCGCCGTTTCCGGGTCGTGGGTCAGTGGTCGGCCAGGTGCCAACCCTGAAGGCCGGGCCGGGACAAGACGGCAGTGGCGATTCGGGTGACCTCGGACGTGGTGGTTCCGGGCGGGGCCACGATCAGGAGGCGGGCGAGGTTCTCCTGGAATTCGCTGACCTCGGCATGCCATCCGTCCGGGAGGAAGGCCACGAAGCGGATCGCTGCGGTCTCTGGCGGCACCCCGGACGGACGGTGATCGATACCTGGTGGGGGGAATTCATGGACGGCTCCACATGAGGAAGAGAAGGGATGGCGGTGAGGCAGGCTGCCGTCCCGCACGCGTAAAATCCGTGCGCTGAAACAGGGTCCGGGGCCGGCTGCCTCGGTACGGCGGACCCCGGACACGATCGAGCGGCCGATCAGTCGGACGAGCCGCCCTTGGCGAGCCGGCCGACCAGCACGAGGATCGTGACGGCGATTGCCGCGCCGACGCCGTAGCGGACGCCGTCGGCGGCGTCGCTGGTGATCAGCACCACCTCCACACAGGCGAGCACGGCCAGAAGCGCAGCGAGGGGGGTGTTGGAGCGGGAGGCGGGCATCGGAGTTCCTTCCAGGTGACGTCGGGTTTCTGGCTGTACCGGCGTGTCTGGCCGGTGGTTCGGGTGGCGCGGGAAGGTCAGTCCGTCAGCTTCACGGCCTGGCGGAACGAGAGCTTGCGGTCGGTCTGGAGGAGCGCCCGGCGATACACCCGGCTGCTCACTCCGACGATGACTGCCGCGGCAGCAATCGACAGGACGAGCGCGACGGCGGGCTCCCACCAGGCGGTCTCGCCGACTAGGACGCGGGCCGGCATGGTGACGGTTGAGGTAAGCGGGATGAACGAGAGGATCTCCCGCAGACTGCCGGACACGGTGACGCCGACGATGAACACGAGCGCGGTGATCGCGTTCACCGGCGTCGTGGTGGACTGGATGTCCTCGCTCCGGGTGGCGAGCGCGCCCGCGGCGGCGAACAGGCAGGCCAGGACCGCGATGCCCACGACGTAGAAGACGAGGAACCATCCCAGGCCCGAGCTGATGTCGGCGAGGAACTCCTGCTCGCCCGTGAACACCAGGCCGCCGATGCCGACCAGGCAGAACAGGGCCATCTGGGCGAGCGCCAGGAGCGTGGAGCCGACGATCTTGCCGACGAGCAGGGACCGCAGAGGCACGGAGCTGGCGATGAGCTCGACGATGCGGTTCTGCTTCTCCTCCACGACGCTCGTCGCCGAAGAGCTCGATCCGGACACGCGCACATCGTCCGAGGAATCGAACCTGGACAGGCTGGTGGCGCTGGGGCTCGCCACCCGGAACACCCATGGTGCGGTACGTCCGGTCCCTCCACCCCGGGCCGTGGACGCCCTCATCGACGGTCGTCTGCACCGCCTGCGGGAGGACTTGGAGGCCGAGGCCACGAGACATTCGGTCATCGATTCCCTGTTCCTGGAGCGCTGGACGGCCCCTCCGTCGCCCCGAGCGGGCGCTGATGACCACGGCCAGATGATCACGCAGCTGCACGGGATCGAGGCGGTCCGGGAAGCCATCGACGAGCTGACCTTCTTCGCCCGGACCGAGGATCTGACCACAGAGCCGACCGGGCTCCTGACCGAGGAGTCGATCGCCGTCTCGCACCCGATCAACATGCGGTTGCTGCGCCACGGGGTGCGCATGCGCATGATCATGGGGTCGGCGATCACGCAGGACGACACCACCCTCACCTACATACGTGACCTGGTCTCGCACGGGGCCGCGGTGCGGATCTCCCACCACCCGATCGAGCGCGTGATCATCGTCGACCGGTCGGCCGCGCTGACCCCCATCGACCCGGCCGACACCTCAGTGGGAGCGCTGCTCGTGCGCGAGCCCGGCCTGGTGGCCACCTTGGTCACGCCCTACGAGCGCATGTGGGAGGCCGCGGAGGCACTCCCTGGTGAGGAGACGGACATGCCGTCCGACATCGAACGCGAGATTCTCGCCATGCTCAGAGAAGCCGACAAGGACGAGACGGCGGCGCGCCGCCTCGGCGTGTCCGTGCGCACCTACCGCAAGTATCTGGCCACCATCATGCGCCGCCTCGGCGCCGCCAACAGAGTGGAGGCCGCGCTCCTCGCGCACGAAAAGGGCTGGATGAACTGAGGCAGGAGCACGAACGCGGCAGACCGGTCACCGAAGGCGCCGGTCTGCCGCATCGGGGCCGTTGGCTCACCGGCTTCGGCAGCGCCAACGAGCCCGGGCGGCGCGCTCCCATGGCCATCCACAGCGCCGGCTGAGCAGAGATCGACATTCAGCCCAGTTGGGCGAGGGCCTCGGTGGCGATGTCCTCGAAGACGGTCTGGTCGGCGGCGAAGTCGGAGTCCGCGATCGGCCAGTGGATCACGATCTCGTTGAAGCCGAGCTCGCGGTGGCGCCCGGCGAAGTCGACGAAGGCGTCCACGGACTCCAGCGGCCGGCCCCGGTCCGGGGTGAAGCCGTGCAGCAGGATCTTGTCGAGCTCCGTCACGTCCCGGCCGATCTCCGCGCACACCTTGCCGAGCTTCTCGACCTGGCCCCGGATCGCCTCGACCGACTGCTCGGACGTGCCCTCCTCGTACAGCTTCGGGTCACCGGTCGTCACCCACGCCTGCCCGTACCGCGCGGCGAGCTTCAGGCCGCGCGGGCCGGTCGCCGCCACCGCGAAGGGGAGCCGCGGCCGCTGGACGCAGCCGGGGATGTTCCGCGCCTCCACCGCCGTGTAGAAGTCGCCCCGCTCCGAGACCGCGCCCTCGGTGAGGAGCCGGTCGAGCAGCGGCACGAACTCGCCGAAGCGGTCCGCCCGCTCCTTCGGCGTCCACGCCTCCTGCCCGAGCGCGGTGGCGTCGAAGCCGTTGCCGCCCGCCCCGATGCCGAGCGTGATCCGGCCGCCGGAGACGTCGTCGAGCGAGATCAGTTCCTTCGCGAGCGACACCGGGTGCCTGAAATTGGGCGACGTAACGAGGGTGCCCAGGCGCAGCCGGTCAGTGGCCGTGGCGGCGGCGGTGAGGGTGGGCAGCGCGCCGAACCAGGGGCCGTCCCGGAAGCTGCGCCAGGACAGGTGGTCGTAGGTGTACGCGGCGTGGAAGCCGAGTTCCTCGGCGCGCTGCCACTTGGCGCGGCCCCCCTCGTGCCAGCGGTCGACGGGCAGAATCACGGTGCTCAGGCGCAGACTCATGCCACCGAGCCTACGTCGGGCTCAAAGGTGTGTCCGCGTGATTCCGGAGCGTCACGGCCTCAGGCTGTACCAGCTCGGCTGACCCGCGCCCTCACGCGCACACCGCCGCTGCCCTCTCATCACCCCTGACATATGCGTCAGGCGTGTTCTCCTGGTCAGGGGCGCGCATCCTCACATGCGCGCCCCTCCGCGCACCCGTGCACCCCCGTACGGGAGAATGGCCGAGTGACCTCAGCTACCGACTCGCCTCTGCCTGCCGCTCCCCGGCTGATCGCCACCGACCTGGACGGCACTCTGCTGCGCGACGACAAAACCGTCTCGGACCGCACGGTCGCGGCGCTGGCCACGGCCGAGGAGGCCGGGATCGAGGTCTTCTTCGTCACCGGCCGCCCGGCCCGCTGGATGGACGTCGTCAGCGACCATGTCCACGGCCACGGCCTGGCGATCTGCGCGAACGGCGCCGCGATCGCCGACCTGCACGCGGGCGGCAGGCTGATCAAGGTCCGCCCGCTGGAACGCGCCGCCGCCTTCGATGTCGTCCACGCCCTGCGCGCGGCCGCTCCGGGCACCTCGTTCGCTGTCGAGCTGGCCACCGGCATCCACTACGAACCGGCCTACCCGCCGTTCCATCTCGACCCGGGCGCCACCGTCGCCGCTGCCGAGAAGCTCCTCCGCGAAGAGACGCCGGGCGCCGGAGCCCCGGTACTGAAGCTCCTCGCACACCACGCCGAACTGGCCCCGGACGACTTCCTCGCCGTCGCACAGACCGCAGCCGGTGACCGGGCGTCCCTCACCCGGTCCAGCCCGACGGCCCTGCTGGAGATCAGCGGACTCGGCGTCTCCAAGGCCAGCACCCTCGCGCTGTGCTGCGCCGAGCGCGGCATCTCGCCCGCCGAGGTCGTCGCCTTCGGGGACATGCCGAACGACGTGGAGATGCTGCGCTGGGCGGGCACCTCGTACGCGATGGGCAACGCCCACCCGGCCGCGGTGGCCGCCGCCTCCGGGCGGACCGTCACCAACGAGGAGGACGGCGTCGCAATCGTCATCGAGCGGCTCGTGGCCGAGCGCCGGACGTACCTCAGCCAGAGCTGAAGGAACCCGGCCCGAACTCCGACGAGGACCTCAGAGCGGCACCTCCCACACCACGGTCGTACCGCCCCCGTCCTCGCCGAGGCCCGGCCCGAACCAGCTCGACCCGCCCAGCGACTCCGCCCTGCGCGCCAGGTTCCGCAGCCCGCTGCGCCGCCCGCCCTCCGGAATGCCCACGCCGTCGTCGGCGACCGACAGCCGCACCGCGTCGCGTCCGTCGGGCAGCGTGACGGTCGCGTCGACGACCACGTCGATCAAGGACGCCTCGGCATGCCGGAAGGCGTTGGAGAGCGCCTCCCGCAGCGCCGCGATCAGGTTCTTGCCGGCCGGCTCACCGACCAGCGAGTCGACCGGGCCGAGGAAGCGGTGCGAGGGCTTGAAGCCCAGCGGGACGGCCGCCATGTTGATCTCGCGCAGGACGCGGGCCCGCAGCCCGGACGGCGCCTCGGCCGGTTCCTGCTGCAACGCGAAGATCGCGGTGCGGATCTCCTGGATCGTCACGTCCAGTTCGTCCACGGCCCGCCCCACTCCGGTCTGCACCTCGGGTACGACCGACCCGCGCTGGGCACTCTCCAGCATCATCCCGGTGGCGAACAGCCGCTGGATGACCAGGTCGTGCAGATCGCGGGCGATTCGGTCGCGATCCTCGTAGACCGCGAGCCGCTCCCGGTCCCGCTGCGCCTCGGCCATGATCAGCGCGAGTGCGGCCTGCGAGGCGAACTGTGTGGCCAGCGTCCGCTCGGTCTCGGTGAACGGCCGGTCGCCCGGGGCGCGCGGGGTGGCGAGCGCGCCGAGCACGCGTCCACCGCTGCGCAGCGGCAGCAGCATGGTCGGGCCGAACCGGTGGGCCAGCCTGGTGATCATGCGGGAGTCGGTGGCCGAGTCGTCCATGAAGACCGCCTCGCCGGCCAGCAGCTTCGCCGCCACCGGGCGCTCCGGACCGATGATCAACCCGAGCGAGGCGGACGGGCTGTCGGCGGAGACGGCGACGATCTCCAGACCGCCCTCCCCAGCCGGCAGAAGCACGATTCCGGCAGCGGAGGCAGCGAGATGGCGGGCCTGTTCAGCGACGACGGCAAGGGCGTCGTCCGCGTCCCCGCCGGAGAGCAGCGCGGTGGTCACGGCCACCGATCCGTCGATCCACCGCTCGCGCTGGCGCGCCGCCTCGTAGAGCCGGGCGTTGCCGATGGCGATCCCTGCCTCCGTGGCGAGCACCCGCACCATGTGCAGGTCGTAGTCGTTGAACTCGCCCCCGCCCTCCTTCTCGGCCAGATAGAGGTTGCCGAAGATTTCTCCCTGTACGCGGATGGGGACCCCGAGAAAAGTCCGCATCGGCGGATGGCCGGCGGGGAATCCGGCGAACCTCGGATCGGCTGTCAGATCTGCGAGCCGCACCGGTGCCGGGTCGTGAATGAGTGCGCCGAGCAGTCCCCTCCGACCGCCGGGCCGGTGTCCGATCTCGGCTTCCACCGCCTCCGACACCCCGTACGTGAGGAAGTCGGAGAGTCCTTCGCCCTTGGCGTCGACGACGCCGATGGCGGCGTAGCGGGCGTGGGCGAGTTCGGCAGCGGTCTCGCAGATCCGGTCGAGGGTGGAATGCAGTTCGAGACCGGTGCCGACGGAGCGCATGGCTTCCAGCAGCTGCGGGACGCGGGCGGTGAGCTCGGTGGACAGGCCCTGCAGGCTGCGGGTCGCCTGCGTCGCGGCTTCGAGTGAGTCCTTCGGGTCCGGCTCTGGCATACCTGGAGCCTAGTGAGACCGACCGGCACATGGGGGGTGGGAGAAGGAGCGGGGCTGGGTGCGTGCAGCTGCAAGGCGGAGGAGGGAGGCAACGCGGAGCGTTGTTGACCGACGGCAACGCCGCCTCCCATGCGCCCGCCGGTCTCAGCCCCTTTTGGGGAGGAAAGTCGGCCGATGGTCCGGCACACCGCTCCGGCCCGTGCCCGCCGGGCCTGCCCGGGTGCTTCTACACCCGTCCTGCGGTAGCCGGGAACCGTACGGTCTCCTGTTCGCGCTCCAGCATCCGGCTCAACGGCCCCTCCACCGCCTCGAGATCGGCGTACGGACCGCGCTGCACGATCCTGCCCGCGTCCATCACGACCACCTCGTCGACCGCTTCGAGCCCCGCCAGCCGATGGGTGATCAGAACCGTTGTGCGGCCTCGGGTGGCGGCCAGCAGATCTGCCGTCAGGGCGTCCGCCGTCGCCAGGTCGAGATGCTCGGCGGGCTCGTCCAGGACGAGTACGGGGAAGTCGGCGAGGAGCGCCCGGGCGAGCGCGAGCCGTTGCCGCTGGCCGCCGGAGAGGCGGGCGCCGTGCTCGCCGACGAGCGTGTCGAGCCCGTCGGGCAGCGCCTGCACCCAATCGAGCAGCCGCGCCTGTGCGAGGGCGCCCCGCAGTTCGTCGTCCGTCGCGCCGGTGCGGGCCAGCCGCAGGTTCTCCCGGATGGAGCTGTCGAAGACATGGGCGTCCTGGGCGCACAGCCCGACGAACCGCCGGACGGTGTCGCCGGCCAGTGCGGAGGCTTCCACACCACCGATCCGGTACGTCCCCGACCGCGCGTCCAGGAAGCGGAGGAGGACCTGCGCGAGGGTGGTCTTCCCCGAGCCCGAAGGGCCGACGACGGCGATGCGCCGTCCGGCGGTCAGCGTCAGGTCGACGGAGTCCAGGGCGTCCCGCGACGCTCCTGCGTACCGGGCCGCCAGCCCGCGTACCTCCAGCGGGAAGGGAGAGGCGGGTGCATCGGCCGGGGCGGCGGGTTCGAGCACCGGCACCGGTGCGTCCAGCACCTCGTACACCCGCTCCGCACTCCGCTTGACCCGCTGCCGGTACTGCACGGCGAGCGGCAGGCCGGTCACGGCCTCGAACGCGGCGAGCGGGGTGAGCACCACCACCGCGAGCTCCACTCCCGCCAGCCGCCCGTCGAGAACCGCCGGCACGGAGACGAGCGCGGCAGCGACAACCGTCAGACCGCAGATCGCGGCGGAGAACCCGCCCCCGAGCGCGGTGGCCGTTGCCGCCCGGGCCGCGATCCGGGTCAGGACGCCGTCGGCCTCGCGGGTCCGCGCCGAACGCGCGGGCAGGGCGCCCGCGACGGTCAGTTCGGCGGTCCCGCCGAGCAGATCGGTGATCCGGGTGGCCAGATCGGCTCGCGAGGGAGCCAGTTGACGTTCCGCGCGGCGGGCGCAGGCGCCGGTCACCAGCGGCACGCCGACCCCGGCCAGCAGCAGCCCGACAGCGAGCACGACGCCCGCCTGGGGCAGCATCCAGCCGGTGAACCCGGCGGCCGCCACCCCCACGACCGCCGCGGTCCCGGCGGGCAGCAGCCACCGCAGCCAGTAGTCCTGCAGCGCGTCCACATCGGCGACGAGCCGGGACAGCAGATCTCCGCGCCGGGTCCGGGCCAGCCCGGCCGGCGCGACGCGTTCCAGCCCGCGGTACACGGCGACGCGCAGCTCGGCGAGCATCTTGAGCACCGCGTCGTGCGAGACGAGACGCTCGGCGTAGCGGAAGACGGCGCGGCCGAGCCCGAAAGCACGGGTCGCGGTCACGGCGACCATCAGATAGAGCACCGGGGGCTGTTCGGAGGCGCGGGAGATCAGCCAGCCGGAGACGGCCATGAGCCCGACGGCCGAGCCCAGGGCGAGGCTGCCCAGCAGGAGCGCAAGCGCCAGCTGTCCGCGGTGTGCCCCTGCGGCCTCCCGGACCCGGGCGAGCACCTGGCCGGACCGTGCCGCGGTCTCCCGCAGCGCCTCGGGTTCCCCCGCGCCTTTGGCCACGTCATCGGAGGCGCGCGCCGGTCCGTCCACCCCGACTGGCTCCGTGGCCGCCGCGTGTGCCGGTGCCACGCCCGGTTCCAGTGCCACTACCCGGTCGGCGACCGCGAGCAGCGCCGGCCGGTGCACGACGAGCAGCACGGTCCGCCCCGCTGCCAGCCTCCGTACCGCGTCCACGATCCCGGCCTCCGTCTCGCCGTCCAGGCTCGCGGTCGGCTCGTCGAGCAGCAGCAGCGGCCGGTCGGCGAGGAACGCCCGCGCAAGCGCGAGCCGTTGCCGCTGGCCGGCGGAGAGCCCCGCGCCGTCCTCGCCGAGCCGTGTCTGCGCACCGTCGGGAAGGTCCGCCACGAAGTCGTACGCCCCCGCGTCCCGCAACGCCGCCGTCACCGCACCGTCGTCCGCGTCCGGTCGGGCCAGCCGTACGTTCTCCGCGATCGTGCCCGCGAAGAGATGCGGGCGCTGCGGAACCCAGGCGATCCGCTCCCGCCAGCGCTCGGGCGCAAGTGCCGCCAGATCCACGCCACCGACCTGCACCCGCCCTTCGTCGGGCTCCGCGAACCCCAGGACCACGTGGAGCAGCGTGGACTTCCCGACACCGCTCGGGCCGACCAGGGCGACGGTCTCCCCCTCCTCGACCACCAGCGAGGCCCCGTCCAGTGACGGTGCGGTACGGCCCTCGTGCCGTACCGTCACCCCCTCCAGCTCCAGCCTCAGCGACTGCGGGACGTCCGCCGTGCCGCCCGCCCGCACCTCGGTCTCCAGGACCGCAAAGATCTCCTCCGCTGCCGAGAGCCCCTCGGCAGCGGCGTGGTACTGCGCCCCGACCTGCCGGATAGGCAGGTATGCCTCGGGCGCGAGGATCAGCACCACCAGGCCGGTGTAGAGGTCCAGTTCGCCGTGCACGAGCCGCATCCCGATGGTGACGGCGACCAGCGCCACCGACAGGGTCGCGAGAAGTTCCAGGGCGAAGGAGGACAGGAACGCGATCCGCAGAGTCCGCAGAGTGGCCCGGCGGTACTGCGATGTGATGGTGCGGATGGACTCGGCCTGGGCCTTGGCCCGGCCGAAGACCTTCAGTGTCGGCAGTCCGGCGACCACGTCGAGGAAGTGTCCGGAGAGCCGGGAGAGCAGCTGCCACTGGCGGTCCATCCGGGACTGGGTGGCCCAGCCGATCAGGATCATGAAGAGCGGGATGAGCGGCAACGTGACGACGATGATCGCGGCCGAGACCCAGTCCTCGGTAACGATCCTGGCGAGGACCGCCACGGGCACGACGACCGCGAGCCCGAGCTGCGGCAGGTAGCGCGCGAAGTAGTCGTCCAGAGCGTCGACACCGCGGGTGGCGAGCGCCACCAGAGAGCCGGTGCGCTGCCCGCTCAGCCAGTCCGGTCCGAGCGCCGCGGCGCGGTCGAGCAGCCGGCCGCGGAGCTCGGACTTGACCGCCGCACTGGCCCGGTACGCAGCGAGCTCGGTCAGCCAGGAAACCAGCCCCCGGCCGAGCGCGACCACCGCCAGCAGCATCAGCGGGGTCCGCAGCTCGGTAACGGCCAGCCCGCCCTCGAACCCACCCACCACCACTTCGGCGATGAGCATGGCCTGGGCGATGACCAGCGCCGCTCCGGCCACTCCGAGTGCTACCACGGCCGCCAGGAAGAGGCGGGTGGCACGGGCGTAGTGGAGGAGGCGCGGGTCGATCGGTTTCACGTGAAACATCCCCAATGAGCTCGGGCGGTGGACCAGGCGGGACGTGTCAAACCGTCCCCAGGACGCGCCCGGCGGATCGGGCTCGGCCGCGATCCGCCGGGACGCGTCCTCGGCGCGTCAGTGCGCTTCGGCGATGTGCTGCGTACCGATCCGCTTGCGGAACACCCAGTACGTCCAGCCCTGGTAGATCAGCACCACGGGGGTAGCGATCCCTGCACACCAGGTCATGATCTTCAGGGTGTACGGGGTGGACGAGGCGTTGGTGACCGTGAGGCTCCAGGTGTCGTTCAGCGAGGACGGCATGACGTTCGGGAAGAGCGCCAGGAAGAGCATCGCGACCGCGGCCGTGATGGTCAGCCCCGAGAGCGCGAACGACCAGCCCTCGCGCCCCGCCGCGACGGCACCGATCGCTCCGACCAGCGCCACCACGGCGATGATCAACGCGAGCAGGCTCCAGCCGTCGCCGTGGTCGGCCTGGGTCCAGATCAGGAAGCCCAGGGCGAGCACCGCGGTGACCAGCCCCAGCTTGAATGCCAGCCTCCGCGCCCGCCCCCGGATGTCCCCGACCGTCTTGAGCCCCGCGAACACCGCGCCGTGAAAGGTGAAGAGGAAGAGCGTGACCAGCCCGCCGAGGATCGCGTACGGGTTGAGCAGGTCCCAGAAGTTGCCCACGTACTCCATGTCGGCGTTGATCTTCACGCCGCGGACAATGTTCCCGAAGGCCACACCCCAGAGCAGGGCGGGGATCAGCGAGGTCCAGAAGATCGCGTTCTCCCAGTTGGTCTGCCACCGCTCCTCGGGCCGCTTCGCCCGGTACTCGAAGGCGACACCGCGCACGATCAGGCAGAGCAGGATGATCAGCAACGGCAGGTAGAACCCGGAGAACAGCGTCGCGTACCACTCGGGGAAGGCGGCGAACGTCGCGCCACCCGCGGTGAGCAGCCACACCTCGTTGCCGTCCCAGACGGGCCCGATCGTGTTGATCAGGACCCGCCGTTCCTTGCGGTCACGAGCCAGCAGCTTGGTGAGGACACCGATCCCGAAGTCGAATCCCTCCAGGAGGAAGTAGCCGATCCAGAGGACGGCGATGAGTACGAACCAGACGTCGTGGAGTTCCATCTCTCAGCTCCTCTGCTCTCAGTAGGAGAAGGCCATCGGCCGGTCGGCGTCGTCGTGGTCGCCGCCGATCTTGGTGGGCGGGTTGAGGTCGGACTCCGTGAGTTCCGGCGGTCCGGCCTTGATGTACTTCACGAGCAGCTTGACCTCGATCACGGCGAGCACCGCGTAGAGAAGGGTGAAGAGGATCATCGAGGTGAGTACCTCACCCTGCGAAACGCCGGGGGAGACCGCGTCGCGCGTCTGCAGCACCCCGTAGACGGCCCAGGGCTGGCGGCCCGTCTCCGTGAAGATCCAGCCCCAGGAGTTGGCGATCAGCGGGAAGAGGAGCGTCCACAGGGCGACGATCCAGTAGAGCCTGGTGAGCTTTGGGCTCAGCGCCTTGTTCTTGAAGAGGACCAGGTGCGGCACTTCGTCCTCACCGGTCCGCAGCCCCGGAGGCAGCATGAACTTCTTCCGCGTCAGCCACAGTCCGAGGAGACCGAGGCCGAAGGACGCCATGCCGAAGCCGATCATCCAGCGGAAGCCCCAGAAGGCGACCGGGATGTTGGGCCGGTAGTCGCCGGGGCCGAACTGTTCCTGCTCGGCCTTGTTGATGTCGTTGATGCCGGGGACGTACGAAGTGAAGTTGTCGTCCGCGAGGAAGGACAGCAGCCCCGGGATCGAGATCTCCACGGTGTTGTGGCCCTTGGCCACGTCTCCGACCGCGAAGATCGAGAAGGGTGCCGAGTGCTGTCCCTCCCACAGCGCCTCGGCCGCGGCCATCTTCATCGGCTGCTGCTTGAACATGACCTTGCCGAGCAGGTCACCGCTGACAGCGGTGAGCAGACCGGCGATCACGACGGTGACCAGTCCGAGCCGGAGCGAGGTGCGCATCACCGGGATGTGCTTCTTGCGCGCCAGGTGGAAGGCGGCGATGCCGACCATGAACGCGCCGCCGACCAGGAAGGCCGCCGTGATGGTGTGGAAGAACTGGGCGAGAGCGGTGTTCTGGGTGAGCACATGCCAGAAGTCGGTGAGCTCGGCCCGGCCGCGTTCCTTGTTGATCCGGTAGCCGACCGGGTGCTGCATCCAGGAGTTGGCCGCGAGGATGAAGTACGCGGAGAGGATGGTTCCGATCGAGACCATCCAGATGCAGGCGAGGTGGATCTTCTTCGGCAGCTTGTCCCAGCCGAAGATCCACAGCCCGATGAAGGTGGATTCGAAGAAGAAGGCGATCAGCGCCTCGAAGGCGAGCGGAGCGCCGAAGATGTCGCCCACGAACCTTGAGTAGTCGGACCAGTTCATGCCGAACTGGAACTCCTGGACGATGCCGGTGACGACGCCCATGGCGATGTTGATCAGGAAGAGCTTGCCCCAGAACTTGGTGGCCTTGAGGTACTTCTCCTTTTCAGTCCGCACCCAGGCGGTCTGCAGGCCGGCGGTGAGCGCGGCGAGCGAGATCGTCAGAGGAACGAAAAGGAAGTGGTAGACGGTGGTGATACCGAATTGCCATCGCGCGAGGGTCTCGGGCGCCAGAGCCAGCTCCACGTCGTCTCTCCTTACATCGCCGTAACCGCGGCGGCAGTTTGCCCTGTTAATCCGACTGATCACTGGAGGAACAGGACGCGCTTGTGAACGCGTTCACATTCACAAGCATTATGACGCACAGGCTTTCGGGATGTTCGAGGGGGGTCCCCTATCGGGACGCTCCACGCGAAGGCCCCGCACCCCTGAGAAACGAGAGGTACGGGGCCTTCCGGTACACCCGGGCCGGACGCGCCGCGCTACAGCTCCTTGCGGTACGCCTCCGCCACCCTCAGGAAAACGTCGTTCGCCTCGTCCTCACCGATCGAGACCCGCACACCCTCGCCCGCGAACGGCCTGACCACCACGCCGGCCCGCTCGCAGAACCCGGCGAAGTCGACCGCACGGTCGCCCAGCCGCAGCCAGACGAAATTGGCCTGGGACTCCGGAACGGTCCAGCCCTGGTCCACGAGAGCCTTGTGCACCCGGACACGCTCGCAGACCAGGGAGCCGACCCGGCCGAGAAGTTCGTCCTCGGCGCGCAGCGAGGCGACCGCCGCATCCTGCGCCAGCTGGCTGACCCCGAACGGCACCGCCGTCTTGCGCAGCGCCGCCGCCACCGGCTCGTGGGCCACCGCGAACCCGACCCGCAGGCCGGCCAGACCGTAGGCCTTGGAGAACGTCCGCAATACCGCCACATTGGGCCGGTCCCGGTAGATCTCGATGCCGTCCGGCACGTCGACGTCGCGGATGAACTCCTTGTACGCCTCGTCCAGCACGACAAGCACATCGGCCGGCACGCGGTCCAGGAACCGCTCCAGCTCGGCCCTGCGCACCACGGTCCCGGTCGGGTTGTTCGGGTTGCAGACGAAGATCATCCGCGTGCGGTCCGTGATCGCGTCCGCCATCGCGTCGAGGTCGTGCACTTCGCCGTCGGTGAGCGGAACCTTCACCGAGGTCGCTCCGCTGACCTGGGTGATGATCGGGTACGCCTCGAAGGAGCGCCAGGCGTAGATGACCTCGTCGCCCGGACCCGAAGTGGCCTGGAGCAGCTGCTGCGCCACCCCGACGGAACCGGTACCGGTGGCGAGATGCGAGACGGGCACACCGAAACGGTCGGCCAGCTCGTTCATCAGACCGGTGCACGCCATGTCCGGGTAGCGGTTGAAGTTCGCGGCCGCGGCCAGGGCGGAGTCCATCACCCCGGGCAGCGGCGGATACGGGTTCTCGTTGGAGGACAACTTGAACGCGACCGGTCCGCCGGACGCCGCCGGCCTGCCCGGCACATAGGCAGGGACGCCGTCCAGCTCGGCGCGCAGCTTGGGGCTCGTCTCGCTCACCGCAGGTCCTCCTCGACCGTCGCACACATCAATACTGCTCACCTTATGAGGATTGCGCGCCGCTGCGAATGGCTGAGCTGAGGAATCGTCCGGTGGGCCCAGGAATGGGGGGAGCGTTCCTCGTACCGGCGCGCGCCGGTGGCCCACTCCGTGGCGCGCATCCCTCGAAGAGGTGAGTTGAGACCTCTTCGAAACATCGACCGTTGAGGAGGCCCATCCTCCTCAAGGCATGACACATCACGATCAACCGCGCCAACACCCTTGTTTTGCAAGGTATTTATGGCCAGCTGACCATGCAAAAACGTGCCTGTCGAGGTGTGAATATGCGACCGGGCCAACCGTCCGCGCGAGCCCTACTATCGGCTCGCCATGACAGCAGCAGGGAAGCACCAGGTGAGCCGGACGGAGACCCCCCGGCGCGGCGGCCGGCAGGGACGAGCGGGAATCCGGGATGTGGCCGCCGCCGCCGGGGTCTCCATCACGACCGTCTCCGACGCGCTCAACGGCAAGGGCAGGCTCCCGGACGCCACCCGCCGCCATGTCCGCGAGGTCGCCGAGCGCCTGGGCTACCGCCCGTCCGCCGCGGCCCGAACCCTCCGTACCGGCAAGTCCGGCCTCATCGGTCTGACCGTGACGACGTACGGGGATGAACCTTTCACCTTCACCGAATTCGCCTACTTCGCGGAAATGGCCAGGGCGGCGACCTCCGCCGCGCTCGCCCGCGGGTACGCCCTCGTCATCCTCCCCGCCACCTCACGCCATGACGTCTGGTCGAACGTCGCTCTCGACGGCACTGTCGTCATCGACCCCTCCGACCAGGACCCGGTCGTCACCGAACTCGTCCGGCAGGGGCTGCCCGTCGTCTCGGACGGCCGCCCGGCCGGGACCCTCCCGGTCACCGCCTGGGTCGACAACGACCACCGGGCCGCCGTGCTCGACCTTCTCGACCATCTCGCCGCCGCCGGGGCCCGCCGCATCGGCCTGCTCACCGGCACCACCACCGACACGTACACCCGCCTCTCCACCACCGCGTACCTGCACTGGTGCGAGCGGGTGGGCCAGGACCCGGTGTACGAGTCCTATCCCGCCCACGACCCGTGCGCGGGGGCGGTCGCCGCCGACCGCCTGCTCGCCCGCCCGGACCGGCCCGACGCCGTCTACGGGCTCTTCGATCCCAATGGCACCGATCTGCTGGCGGCCGCCCGCCGGTACGGCCTGCGCGTCCCCGAGGACCTCCTGCTCGTCTGCTGCAGCGAGTCCACCGTGTACGCGACGACCGAGCCGCCCATCACCACGCTCTCGCTCAAACCGCGCCGGATCGGTACGGCGGTCGTCCAGCTCCTCATCGACGCCATCGAAGGCGTCGACCAGGACGGCCCGGTGGAACAGGTCATACCGACAGAACTCATCGTGCGGACGTCCTCGCAACGCCGTCCGCCCCGCACCACGGTCAGCGCCCCACGGTCCCCTTCAGGGGACTGATCAGCGCAATTAAGACAAATCAACCGGTGAACCCCACGTGCGCCCGGATTCACCACCCCTGGTGCGTCACACAGCACGATCCGCATTCCTATGATGGGCGCACGACACCGCGGACCACCCCGACCAGCAGGGCCCGTCAGGTGTACGGCGGCGCGACGGTGGTGGAGGGGTCGATGACACAGGGGGCCGGTCAGGAACCCGTGGTGCGGACGGCGACGTTGCGTGACTTCCGCGTGCCGCCCTATGCGCAGACTCCGGTGCCGCCCACGGCGCCGCATCCGGGCAGTGCCGTTCCGGCGGACGAGCCGGAGGGCTACACGCCCACCGCGCGCGATCTTCCCGTGATCAACCGTGACACCGTCCGGGTGCAGACCGTCCCCGACCCCCGGCCCGCCCGGGAGCCGGGGCTCGGACCGCTGTACGTCGTCGGCGACGTCCACGGCTATCTGGACGAACTCCACGCCGCCCTGGCCGAACAGGGGCTCATCGACGCGGAGGGGCAGTGGGCCGCGGGCAACACCCGGCTCTGGTTCCTCGGCGACTTCACCGACCGCGGTCCGGACGGCATCGGCGTCATCGAACTCGTCATGCGCCTGTCCGCCGAGGCCGCTGCCGCGGGCGGCTACTGCAAGGCCCTGATGGGCAACCACGAACTGCTGCTGATCGGCGCCAAGCGGTTCGGCGACACACCGGTGAACTCCGGGGCCGGCACTGCCACGTTCCAGGCCGCCTGGCTGCTCAACGGCGGCCAGAAGAACGACATGGAGCGGCTCCAGGACCACCATCTCCAGTGGATGTCCCGGCTCGACGCGGTCGTCGAGGAGGACGGGCATCTGCTGCTGCACTCCGACACGACGGCGTACCTCGACTACGGCTCCACCATCGAGGACGTCAATGACACCGTGCACGCCATTCTCACGCGTAACGACGCCGATGAATGCTGGGATCTCTTCCGTAAGCTCACCAAGCGGTTCGCCTTCCGCGACGAGGCGGGTCCGCAGGCGGTCCAGGAGCTGATGGCGGCCTACGGCGGACAGCGCATCGTCCATGGCCACAGCCCCATTCCGTATCTCCTCGGCGAGGTCGGATCGGAGGACGGCGAGGACAGCGCTGGCCCCGTGGTGGAGGGCCCGCACGTATACGCGGACGGGCTCGCGATCGCCATGGACGGCGGCGTGACCATGGCCGGAAAGCTACTGGTCGTCCAGCTGCCGTTGCATGACTGACGGTCTTCGGGGAAGACGCATCAACGACCTGACCACGCCGACCACTGGGCCTATTTACGGAAACCCCCTGTCACCCCGTGCCGTAGGCGCTCTACCATCGGCGTATCAGTAGCAGGCTCTCCTCCGTTTCCGCCCAACTGCCCGGCCAGTGCGGGTAGTCAGGCCCAACGGAGCATCGGGGGATGCACATGAACAGCGCTCCGCACCTGCTGGCCGAGGACCGACCCGAGTACGAGCGGATCCTCGGCGACGCGCTGCGTCACGCTCACGAACGACCGGATCTCGCCGAAGTCGGCGAACGGCTCAACGCGGAACAGCTGCGCACCATGGCGCTGAACGCCACGGCACTGATCACCACGGCGGCGGCCACCGAGTACAACCATTATGTGAAGGCCCGCAACGAGCTGCGCGGACCGGCCGCCGACTCCGCCCAGGGCTCGGGCCTCGGCTCCGACGCGGACGATCCGGACCGGCCGGGCGCCGGGATAGGGGCGGTCGTCACGGTCCTGGCGCCGATGCTCGCAGGTACCGCCGCACTGATCTTCCTACTGGTCGGCTATCTGCTGAAGATGCTCAGTCGGCCCCCCTCGTTCGCCGACACCATGGTCGCCGCCGGGTGGTTCTTCGCGGCGGCGACGGCGGCCGCGATACTGGCCGCCGCCGTCGGGCTGCTCATCACTGCGCTGCGCAACGGATCGACCGCGCTGCCCGCCGAGGATGCCGAGGACGAGCTGCCGGAGGAGGTGGCGCGCGCAAGGGAGGCCTGGCGTCATGCGCTGCTGGAGCGCGGCATCCTGCCGTTCCTGCGCGATGCACTCGCCGATCCCACCGCAGGCGCCGCGTCGCGCACCCCGCGCCCCTCGGCCCACCGCATCCCGAAGATCGGCTACAGCAGACCGGACTTCACGGGGCCGGACGAGGGACCGGCGGCGGGGCCCCGCCCGTCGTTCACGAGCCCGGACTTCACCAGCCCGGACTTCGGCGGCCCGGAACACGAACCGGACTGACCGGCCGCCGCGGCCCGGCCCGCCTCGTGAGTGGTGGGGGATCACCTCCCGGGCCGTCACCGCCTCACGGATCAGCGGCCTCCATGGCGCGCTGCAAGAGCCCACCCCTCCGCGCAGGAGACCAGAACAACCGATTCCACTGCACTCACCCCCGCGCCTCCCCTTCCGGCCCGGCACACGCGGGAAACGTCACGGCTACCACCGACAGCCGGCGGGTGGTTGGTGGTAGCGGCCCGCGGCTCCCCAGTGGTTCCCGGGGGCCGCGGGCCGTTCCGGTGCGGCTACTCAGTCGGTGAGCGGGAGGTACACGCGGTTGCCCGCGGCCGCGAACTCCGCCGACTTCTTCATCATGCCCTCGGCGATCTCGGCCTCGGTCGCCGCGGGCTCGTCGCCGCCGAACTGCTCCGAGATGCTTCGGCTGATCTTCATCGAGCAGAACTTCGGGCCGCACATCGAGCAGAAGTGGGCCGTCTTCGCCGGCTCGGCCGGCAGCGTCTCGTCGTGGAACTCCCGCGCCGTGTCCGGGTCGAGTGCCAGGTTGAACTGGTCCTCCCAGCGGAACTCGAACCGCGCGTCCGACAGTGCGTCGTCCCAGTCCCGCGCCCCTGGATGTCCCTTGGCGAGGTCCGCAGCATGGGCCGCGATCTTGTAGGTGATGACGCCCGTCTTCACGTCGTCCCGGTTGGGCAGGCCCAGGTGCTCCTTGGGCGTGACGTAACAGAGCATCGCCGTCCCCCACCAAGCGATCATCGCGGCGCCGATGCCCGAGGTGATGTGGTCGTACGCCGGGGCGATATCGGTGGTCAGCGGGCCGAGCGTGTAGAACGGCGCCTCCTCGCAGATCTCCTGCTGGAGGTCGATGTTCTCCTTGATCTTGTGCATCGGGACATGGCCCGGGCCCTCGATCATGGTCTGGACACCGAACCGCTTGGCGACCGAGTTGAGCTCGCCCAGCGTACGCAGTTCGGCGAACTGCGCCTCGTCGTTGGCGTCGGCGATCGAGCCGGGGCGCAGTCCGTCGCCCAGCGAGTACGTCACGTCGTACGTCGCGAGGAGCTCGCAGAGCTCCTCGAAGTTCTCGTACAGGAACGATTCCTTGTGGTGCGCCAGGCACCACGCGGCCATGATCGACCCACCGCGGGAGACGATCCCGGTCTTGCGCCGGGCGGTGAGCGGGACATAGGGCAGCCGCACGCCGGCATGGACCGTCATGTAGTCGACGCCCTGCTCGGCCTGCTCGATCACAGTGTCCTTGTAGATCTCCCACGTCAGCTCCTCCGCCCTGCCGTCGACCTTTTCGAGGGCCTGGTAGAGGGGCACGGTGCCGATCGGCACGGGGGAGTTGCGCAGCACCCACTCACGGGTGGTGTGAATGTTGCGGCCGGTGGAGAGATCCATGACCGTGTCGGCGCCCCACCGCGTCGCCCAGGTCATCTTCTCGACCTCCTCCTCGATGGAGGAAGTGACCGCGGAGTTGCCGATGTTGGCGTTGACCTTCACCAAGAACCGCTTGCCGATGATCATCGGCTCGGTCTCCGGGTGGTTGACGTTGGCCGGCAGGACCGCCCGGCCGGCGGCGATCTCCTCGCGTACGACCTCGGGTTCGACGTTCTCCCGGATCGCCACGTACTCCATCTCCGGGGTGATCTCGCCCCGGCGGGCGTATGTGAGCTGGGTGACGGGCCGCCCGTCGCGGCTGCGGCGCGGACGGCGCGGACGGCCGGGGAAGACGGCGTCGAGGTTGCGCAGTCCGCCGCGCGGCGAGGTGTGCACCAGCCCGTCGTCCTCGGGGCGGACGGGGCGGCCCACGTACTCCTCGGTGTCGCCGCGGGCGGTGATCCAGTTCTCCCGCAGGGGTGCGAGACCGCGCCGTACGTCGGTTTCGGTGGCGGGATCGGTGTACGGCCCCGACGTGTCGTACAGCGTCACGTCCTTGCCGTTGGTGAGGTGCACCTTTCGGACCGGCACCTGGAGGTCCGGGCGCGAGCCCTGGACGTATCCCTTGTGCCAGCCGATGGACGTGCCGGCCTCGTCGCTCTGGTTCGAGGCAGGCGTGCGTGCGTCCGATGTGGTCATGAGACCTACTCCCTACGCCGGCATTACCCGGTAACAGGTTCGGCGGTCGGCGCAGCCTGTCCCGTACGGATGTACGGATATCAGCGCCCTCTCAGCCCGGTGCTCCGAGCTCCCGCGTGTGCAAAGGTGCCACCACGCTAGCGCCTGTTCCGGCGTGCTGGACAGAGGGCCTGTTCCTTCTTGCGATGATCGACCGGTGACATCCCTCCAGAGCGCCCCCGGATCGCAGGACCATCAGCACGGGCATTCGCACAGCCACGGCCCTGCTGCGCCGGTCTCCACACATCTGCGCAAGGTCATCGCGGGTGTGCTGATCCCGTTCGCCACCGCGGTCGTCGTCGGCCTGGTGGTTCTCTGGCCGGGCGGTGCGCCCGCGCACGAGCGCACCGGTGTCGGTTTCGACCGGCAGACCCAGCAGGGCAAGGTGGTGAACGTCGACAAGGTCGACTGCAAGGACGTGAATGCCGCACAGACGCCGGTCACGGGCGGCACCACGACGCCATCTAAGGACGCGGGCGCCGGTCAGGAACCGGGGCTGTGCGAGAAGGCCACGGTCGAGGTGACGACCGGGCACGACAAGGGGCGCACGTTCGTCGAGATCGTTCAGCCCGACGCCCCTCGGCAGTTGGGCCAGGGTCAGGGCGTGGTTGTGGCGTACGCCCCCGACGCACCCCATGACCTGCAGTACTCCGTGACGGACGTGAACCGGACGTTCCCGATGGCTCTGCTGGCCGGGATCTTCGCTCTCGCCGTGGTCGTCGTCGGCAGAATGCGCGGGTTGATGGCGCTGGTCGCGCTCGCGGTGTCGTTCGCCGTACTGACCCTGTTCATCCTCCCCGCGATCCTTCAGGGGTCGAATCCGCTGCTCGTCGCGGTCGTCGGGGCCAGCGCGATCATGCTCATCGCGCTCTACATGTGCCATGGCCTGACCGCACGTACCTCGGTCGCGGTCATCGGCACCCTGATCTCACTGCTGCTGATCGGGCTGCTCGGTTCGCTCTTCATCGGCTGGGCGAGCCTGACGGGGAACACCGACGACAGCACCGGTCTGATCCACGGCCTCTACCCCCACATCGACATGAGCGGCCTGCTGCTGGCCGGCGTCATCATCGGTTCGCTCGGTGTGCTCGACGACGTGACGGTCACCCAGACGTCGGCGGTCTGGGAGCTGCACCAGGCGGACCCGACCATGGGTGCGCGAAAGCTGTACCGGGCAGGGATCAGGATCGGTCGCGACCATATCGCCTCGGTGGTCAATACGCTGGTGCTCGCCTACGCAGGCGCCGCGCTTCCCTTGCTGCTGCTGTTCTCGATCGCGCAGAGCGGTGTGGGGACGGTGGCCACGAGCGAGCTCGTGGCGGAGGAGATCGTCCGGACGCTGGTCGGCTCGATCGGACTCGTCGCCTCGGTGCCGGTGACGACGGTGCTCGCGGCGCTGGTGGTGTCCGCGGACCGCACAGGGCTCGGCGCGGAAGCAGGAGCTTCGGCACCCGTACGGGGCGGGAGGGGCCGACGTCGCAGGGCGAGGCATTGAGCACCTCGACGCGGAGCACATATCACCCGTTCGGCGGATACGGCGTTCGATCGGCCGGTAGGCCGTCCGCGCAGTTCTTCCTCAGCCGGCGTTCTGTTCCTTGGCCAGGATCCGGCCCAGCGCCTCTTCCAGGCTGCCCTCGAAGTCACTCAGCGTGCACTCCTGCCCGAGGGGCACGAGCTTGTCCGTGCGGTCGAGAAACGCGACGAGTGGCGCTGTACCGGCCCTGAACAGGGCGCGATCCGCCCCGACCTGCAGTCGGATGTGTACGTCGGAGAGTCCCTCGGGCTCCGTGGGACTGATGTGCACATCGCCGTCGCCGCTGGGGCTGTTGAGGCCGTCCAGCAGCAGCTCACGACCGAAAGCCCAGGTGACGGGGGCGTCGCCGGGCAGATGGAAGGTCATCCGGATCGCATACGGATCGCACACCTCGTACCGGAGTTCCACCGGGATACGAAATGAGAGCTCCTCGGAAACGAGAAAGCTCATCATGACCTCAGCTTGAACCGACTCGCGCATCGTCCAACCCCGCAGTAGTTGAATCTGGCCAGGAATGATCCCCCATGGCCCTATTGACGCCATCGTGGTGCACGCGATAGCAGATCACAAGGAGTGATTTTTCAGATACTGATAGAGAACACGAACGAGCGCAAGAGGCTTGCCACTTCGCCTCGTAGTCGTTCGACTGCGGGGAGCAATCGATCTTCCTGCTCGAGAGGCATGGAAATCGCCATGGCGGCCGCAGTGAACCCGGCCGTGATCGGGATGGCCGCACAGACCGTCCCGAGGGCGTACTCCTGTCGTTCGATGACAGGCTTCATCCGCTCCAACGACCTCAACCGTTCAAGAAGCGCCGCTCGGTCCCGCACCGAATAGCGGGTCAGAGGCCGCACAGGGTGACGGTCCAGATGGTCCTCACGGGCCTTCTCGTCGAGCTGGCTGAGCAGACACTGACCGAGCGCATGGGCATGCCCGGTCTCCCGGAACGAGGCCCACTCGTCCACCGCGGGAGCCGCGGGGGTGTCAGCAACCGCGATGAGTTCGATCTCGCCGTCGCGGTAGACGGCGCAGTAGACCGGCGCACCGATGATGTCGCGCCAGCGGGCCAGCGACTGGGTCATTCTGCTGCGACGATTCTGCAGACAGCCGTCGTCGACAAGCCTCTCTGCGGCAGTACCGAAGAGGAAAACACCGTTCGCGCGGCGCAGGTAGCCCTCATGAGTGAGGGTGCGCAGCAGGTGATAGGCGGTAGGAAGGGGAAGTCCCGCTTCCCGTGCGAGCTGCTTCGCGGGCGCCCCGTCCCGATGGGCGCCCACAGCCTCCAACAGCCTCAACGCCCGCTGAACCGAACCGATCAACGTCGGAACAGCGGCGCTCGATGCCGTGGTCAAAAGTCACCCCCAGGCATGGCGACGGGCGGTCGGCCCGTCCGTGGGGGCCGCCCCCACGGTCCTGCCGCAAACCTGAGGTCCGGAGACCGGACGTATGCACAAACCACTGGGCACAGCGGTGACGGACAGTTGATTCCCAGGCGGCGGCAGCGGACTGTCACTGTATAGGCCGCATAAGCAGAGGGCGCCGTTTCGTCCTGCGCTTAGCTCAGCTGGGCTAATTGCCCGACTGGTGACCGCCCGCCGCTACCAGTCGCCGCGCGAGGACGAGGAAGACATGAACTTCCGTACGACGAAAACGAGGCCACCGACCAGGATGACGAACACCAGGGCCTTGAAGAGCAGACCGATCACGAACCCGATCACGCTGGCGATCAGACCGCCGAACACCACAATCGCGATGACGGGCACTGCGACCCACTTCACCCACCAGGGCATCCCCGCGAATATCTCCCGCACAGCCATCGTCCCTACCTCATTCCTGTGAGTACCTGACTCGATGCTAGAGGCGCGAGGGTCGCCGACGGGGCCTCCGGAGCCCTTGATCTCCCCTGATCGAACCCCGAGGGATCCCTGAGAGCCAGGCTCAGCTCTCGGGTGGAGAGAAGACCACCATGACCCGCAGATCCTCGGTGATGTGGTGGAACTTGTGGGCCACGCCGGCCGGTACATACACCACGCTTCCCCTGCCCACCTGCGTGGTCTCCATGCCCACGGTGATCGAGGCACGACCGCTGACGATGAAGTAGACCTCGTCCTGCTGGTGCGGCTGCTGCGGGTCGAGTTCGCCGGCGTCCAGCGCGTACAGGCCGACGGACATGTTCCGCTCCCGCAGGAACTGCAGATACGCGCCGTCGTTGGCGGCACGTTCCGCCTCCAGTTCGTCCAGCCTGAATGCCTTCATGGCCCGTCCGCTCCCTGCTTCTGTACAGCCGGTGTCCGCCACCGATCGTGTCTGCCACGATCAGACACATGAAGAATTTTGTAGTCAAGACGATCGCCAACACGGGTGCGCTGGCCGTGGCCATCTGGCTGCTGGACAACATCACGCTGTCGGGCGGCAGCACCGGCCGCAAGGTGCTCACCCTGATCCTGGTCGCCCTGCTCTTCGGGCTGGTGAACTTCGTGGTCAAGCCGATCGTGAAGGTGCTCACCCTGCCGCTGTTCATCCTCACACTGGGGCTGATCACCCTCGTGGTGAATGCGCTGATGCTGATGCTGACCTCCTGGCTGGCGGGCCAGTTCAATCTCAGCTTCCATGTCCACGGCTTCTGGACCGCCGTGCTCGGCGGTCTCATCATCTCGATCGTGTCGTGGGCGCTGAACGTGGTCCTGCCCGACGAGGACTGATCAGACGCCGCGCGGACCAGAGAGAACAGAGAGGGCGACATGAGCAGCATGGGCGACGGCACCCGGGCGGTACGGGCAGGCCTTCCCGAACCCGAGCAGTACCAACCCACCCTGCCCGGCCCGGTCTTCGCGGCGCACTTCCATCTCTCCGGCGAGCCGACCGGTCCGTACACCTACGGACGGGACACCAACCCGACCTGGACCCATCTGGAGCTGGCCATCGGCGAGCTCGAAGCGCCGGGAGAGGCCGTCGAGACCACGGTGTTCGCCTCCGGGATGGCGGCGATATCGGCGGTGCTGCTGTCGCGGGCGCGTACCGGTGACACCGTCGTCCTGCCCGCCGACGGCTATCAGGCGCTGCCCCTGGTGCGTGAGCAGCTGGAGGCGTACGGGGTCGAGGTGCGGACCGCGCCGACCGGGAGCGACGGACAGCTTGCGGTCCTGGAAGGGGCCCGGCTGCTGTGGATCGAGACGCCGTCCAATCCGGGACTCGACGTCTGCGACCTGCGGCGGGTCATCGACGCCGCGCACGCGGCCGGCGCTCTGGTGGCCGTGGACAACACGCTCGCCACTCCGCTCGGCCAGCGCCCTCTGGAATGGGGCGCCGACTTCTCCGTGGCCAGTGACACCAAGGGCATGACCGGGCACGGTGACATCCTGCTCGGCCATGTGACGTGCCGGGATCCGGAGCTGGCGGCGGGTGTCCGGCGTTGGCGCAAGGTGGCCGGGGCGATCCCCGGCCCGATGGAGGCCTGGCTCGCGCACCGTTCGCTGGCCACGCTGGAGCTGCGCGTCGACCGGCAGTGCGCGACCGCGCTGGCTCTCGCCGAGGCGCTGGGCAAACGGCAGGAGGTGACCGGGCTGCGGTATCCCGGGCTGCCCACCGACCCCTCGTACCCGGTCGCCGCGCGACAGATGCGACGTTTCGGCTCCGTGGTGTCGTTCGTGCTGCCCGACCGCGAGATCGCGGAGCGCTTCCTTGCCGGACTGCGGCTGGTCGACGACGCCACCAGCTTCGGCGGCGTGCGCTCCACCGCCGAACGTCGCGCGCGCTGGGGCGGCGACGCGGTACCGGAGGGTTTCATCCGATTCTCGGTCGGGGCCGAGAACGCGGACGACCTGATCGCCGACGTGGAGCGGGCTCTGGACAGGGCGATGGGCTAGGAGGGATACCGGGGTCCAGGTCAGGACAGAGGAGAACCAGCCGTACGGACGGTCCGAGCCTCCCCCCTCGCGGCTCGGACCGTCCCGGTTTCACGTGCGAAGAACCGTCCGCACAAGGTTAATTGACTCTGCGTCAGAGTCCAATCACAGTAGCGACAGCGACCTATCGGCATATTTATGATTGTTCGGGTCGGACACGTCAAAACGGCGGGAGGGAACCAGACATGGACCTGGCCCTGCTGCGCACATTCGTCACGGTGCACCGGGCCGGTTCCTTCACCCGGGCCGCCGCGCTGCTCGGTCTCTCCCAGCCCGCGGTCACCTCGCAGATACGCACGCTGGAGCGGCAGCTGGGCCGTCCGCTCTTCCTGCGCAGGGCCCGCGGCGTCACCCCGACCACCATGGGCGACGAGCTCGCACACCGGGCCGCTCCCCACCTGGACGCACTGGTCGAGATCGCCGAGACGGGGCTCGGCGAGGAGTCGGCCGTACGGACGCTGCATCTGGCCGGTCCGCCGGAATTCACCTCGTTGCGGGCCCTGCCCGCGCTCACCCCCCTCGTCTCCCATGGCCTCGCCCTGCGCAGCACGTTCCTCGCCCGTTCCGAGGAGGCGCTGGAGGGGCTCGCCGCCGGCCATCATGATCTGGCCATCGCGGCGGTCCGTCCGCGCGGTGATCTGCTCACCGCGACTCCGCTCTGCGACGAAGAGCATGTGCTGGTCGCCGCCCCACGCTGGGCGGCTCGCATCGGACCCGGAGCGCTGCGGCACAAGGGTCCCGTGGTGCTTCAGCAGCTGCCGGTGGTGGAGGTGCATGAGAGCCTTCCGTTCGTCTCCCGCTACTGGGCCGCCGTCTTCGACGGGCGGCCGGCTGCAGCGGGCACCGTCATCGCGCCGGATCTGCGCGCGGTCCTGGAGTGCACCGCGGCGGGCGCCGGACTCGCTGTGTTACCGCGCTATCTGTGCGAGGGGGCACTGGAGCGCGGCGAGGTGGTGGCCCTCCTGGACCCGCCCGTGCCGCCGCTGCGCACCTACTTCCTGGCCGCGCGGACCGGCACACTCGCGCTGTCGCATATCGCGCGGGCGCACGAGTGGCTGGTGCGCGCTGCCGTCGATTGGTGACCCGACGGCAGGGCGGGTGTTTCAGAAAGGGTTCTGTGGGCCACTCTCTTGCCATGACCGAACGTCCTGTGGTCAAGCGCACCGCACGCGCCATCCTGCTCGACGGCAACGACCTCATCCTCATCAAGCGCACCAAGCCGGGGGTGGATCCGTACTGGCTCACGCCGGGCGGCGGGGTCGAGCCCGAGGACGCAACCGTCGTCGACGCACTCCACCGCGAGGTGGACGAAGAGCTCGGCGCCAAGATCACCGATGTGGTCCCCTGCTTCGTCGACACCGTGGAACACATCGAGGGCGGTGGGGTGAAGGGTGTCAAGGTCCAGCACTTCTTCGTCTGCCGGCTGGACTCGATGGACCTGTCCCGGCGGCACGGTCCCGAGATCGACGATCCGTGCGGCGAGTACGACGTCGTACGGGTGCCGTTCAGCCGGGTCGGGATCGCCGCCGTCCATCTCGTGCCGCTGTCGCTGCGGCACTACCTGGACGGCAACATCGAGGGCGTCCGGGCGATGCACGCGCCGGACCTGGGCTGATCCCGATCCCGGAGGCCCCGTGCCGACGGGATGGGCCCTCGTGGTCAGCCCGGCCCCAGGAGCTCCAGTTCCTCGACGGAGTCATGCCGGATGCGCTCGGGCGGCATGCCGATCCCTCTGAGGACGTCCACAACGCTGCGGATCATCCCCGGCGGCCCCGCGAGATAGGCGTCGTACCCGGGCCACGGACCGCCTTCGCGCACCGCGTCGGGCAGCAGGCCTTTCCGCCCGTTCCCTGTACCGCTGGAGACCACAGGCCGCACGGCGAGCCAGGGAAAGGTCTTCTGGAGCCGCAGCATTGTGTCGATGTCGTACAGGTCGCGGTCGCTGCGTGCGCCGTAGAAGACCTCCACCGGGCGCCGGTCGCCGTGCTCCGCGACATCCTCGACGAGTGCCTTGATGGGCGCGATACCCGTGCCGCCGCCCAGGCAGAGCAGACCGTTGTGGGTGGTGTGGTCGACGGTCATCGAGCCGGTGGGCGGGCCGAGACGCACCACGTCGCCGGGGCGGGCCCGGCGCACCAGAGCGTTGGAGACCCAGCCCGCCGGGACCGCCTTGACATGGAAGGTGAGCAGACCGTCGGGCCGAGGGGCCGAGGCGAAGGAGTAGTGCCGCCAGATCCGCGGCCGCCACGGGGTTTCCATGGCGGCGTACTGGCCCGCGAGGAAGGGATACGCCTGGTCGGGACGGACGGTGAGGACCGCTGTGTCGGGCGTTCTGAGGTCATGGGAGACAACCTCCGCCAGCCACCAGGCGGGAGCCCGTTCCTCGTCCTCGGCAGCCGCGTCGATCATGATCTGCGACATCGCGGTGTAGGCACGGATCCAGGCCGCCTCGGTCTCCCCGTCCCAGGTGGCGGCGTAGCGGCTCAGTGCGCCGAGGAGAGCCTCACCGAATGCGGGATAGTGCGCGGGCAGAGCGCCGTATTTACGGTGCCCGCGGGCCAGTCCGCCGAGATACTCGGTCAGCACATCAGGGTCGTCCATCCGGTCGGCAGCCGTGAGGATCGCCCGGAGAAGACGGTCGCGCTGAGGGTCCATCGCAACCGGAAACATGGCCCGCAGATCGGGGCGGCGCACGAAGAGCAGGGCGTAGAAGTACGAGGTGGCCTGGTCCGCGACAGGAGTGAGCTCTGCCAGGGTGCGGCGGATCAGGGTCGCGTCGGGCGATCTCGGAGTTCCGTCGCCGGTCGACATGGTGGCCGGAGCGTCCATAACTGTGCCTCGCCTCGAGCGTCTTCTGGTCGCATGAGCGTGCCGACACCGCACGCACCGCCTGCGGTCCCTCGCCCAGCATGCCTGCGACACCTGCAGGCCGGACAAATAGCGGGAAGTCCGGGTATCCGAGCCAGTTCTGCCGTTACGCTCTTTTGCGCCATGGCCAGGCCGGGAACCGAGGACAATGCGGGCAGCACGCATCAGCGCCGGATCGCCTCTGCCCGTCGCTCAGCTACGTGTTTCACGGGAAACTGCGCACACGTGCAGCTCGCTGCCGAGCCCTCACCGCGGGCTCGGCTCTCTGGCCGTGCGGGCAGTGTCGGCACGGTCGGCGCACATGCGTCTCGGCCGGATCCGGTAAAGCGGTGGACGAGCGATCACCGCGTCGGACAGCCTGGCCCTCATGCCCAGCCCACTGCCCCACCCGCACACCGAAACGCCCGTCCGGCGCCTCACCCGGGGAGACCTGGTCGCCTGCGCCAATCTCTGCGAGGACCGCGGCTGGCCGCGTGACGAGCACCGCTGGGCCCTGCTCCTCTCCGCCGGGACGGGCTACGGCATCGATGCTCCCGAGGGCAAAGGCCTGATGGCCGTGTGTGTGATGACCCCATACGGCCAGGGCCTCGCCGCCATCGGCATGCTCCTCGTCGCCGAACGGTACGCGCGCCAGGGGATCGCCCGGCGCCTCATGCACCAGGTGATCGAAACGGCGGGGGAGTCCTCACTCAGCCTGTACGCGACGTCGGCCGGGCGGCCGCTGTACGAAGAGCTCGGTTTCGAAGCGGTGGGCCGGGTCGAGCGGATCAGTGGTCGTTTCCGGCCGACCGACGCGTCCGCCGACGGCGCTGCCACAGCGTCCAGCATGACCGTCCGTCCGGCGACGGCCGAGGATCTGCGTGCCCTGCTCCGGCTGGACGCGGAGGTATTCGGCGCGGACCGGACGCATCTCCTTGCCCGTCTGCCGGCCTTCGCAGATCACCTCCGGGTCGCGGAGGACGAGGGCGGGCTTGTCGGCTACGCGGCGCTGTGGCCGAGCGAGGGTGTCCATGTGGTCGGTCCGCTGATCGCCCGGAACACCGTCACGGCGATGGCGCTCGTCGACTCCCTCGCGCAGGCGACGGACCGTCCCCTGCGCGCGGACATCGACGCACGTCATGAAGAACTGTTGGACCGGCTCAAGGAGTGCGGTCTGCAACCGGCCGGCTCCGGAACAACGGTGATGGCCTACCGGTCCCCGGACCTGCCGGGGGACTGGACCCGTCGCTTCGCACCGCTGACCGTGGCGACGGGCTGACGCGGACCGGGCTGAGCGGCACCGGGCCGGGAAATGCCTGTCACCAACCCGTTGTCATGTCATCCGAACCGGACCGCGAGCCGGACGCTTGTGTCACCGACACCGTAGATCTCCGTCCTCATGTGCCTGGATTCTCCTGGCACATGGGGACGGACACCCATGGATTTCCGCTGCGTTCAAAGCGGTTGGCGAATCAGCCGAGAGCCGTCACGGCGGCTCTGCGAGACCGACCGCCGCGGCATCTGCACCAATGTCACCGATGCCGGCCTCACATTGCTCGCACAGGCCCGGCCGACCAACGACGCCGCTCTGCGCACCGCCCTCGACGAGGCGGCCAGAAACCCCGAGCCGGCCCCGCTCGTCACGGCGGTCGAAGATCTGAACGCCCCCGCGCGGGCCGCCTGAACTGCGTAGTCTGCCGATCATGAGCGATCTGGAAATACGCCCTGCGGCCCCCACCGACATCCCGGCCGTCGTGGCCATGCTCGCGGACGACCCGCTGGGGGCGCAGCGCGAGTCGCCGGACGATCTCGCCCCCTACCACTCCGCATTCCAGCGACTCGCCGATGATCCGAACCAGCACCTGGTCGTCGCCCTCCGCGAAGGCAGTGTTGTCGGGACCCTGCAACTGACGGTGATCCCCGGGCTCTCCCGGCGCGGCTCGACCCGCTCCATCATCGAGGGTGTTCGCGTCCATGCCGATGAGCGCGGCAGCGGCCTCGGCACCCGGCTGATCCAGTGGGCCGTGGACGAATCCCGGCGGCAGAACTGCCAGTTGGTCCAGCTGACGTCCGATGCGACCCGGACCGATGCCCATCGCTTCTACGAGCGGCTCGGCTTCACCGCCAGTCACGTAGGCTTCAAGCTCGCTCTGTGACCGCAGCTCGGAACCCACAGGATCCGACGGACCGAAGGAGCGCTCGATGCACGCCATAAGCGACACACAGCGCCGGATCAGACTCGGCCGACGTCACCTCCTGGGGCCCTCCGTGCGGGCCGCATCCGCGGTGTCCGTGGCCGACGCGGTCGTTGCCCTGCACGCCACCGACGCGGCCACTGTCTTTCTTTCCGCCTGCGCCCGGCTCGCCGAGGCAAGCGTAAATACGGTGGAGCGGGCTCTCTACGAG
Source organism: Streptomyces sp. NPDC056231 (assembly GCF_048270745.1). Taxonomy (NCBI): domain Bacteria; kingdom Bacillati; phylum Actinomycetota; class Actinomycetes; order Kitasatosporales; family Streptomycetaceae; genus Streptomyces; species Streptomyces sp. NPDC056231. Next base: position 235,343 of record NZ_JBLVKW010000003.1, read on the forward strand.
GACGTCTCGCTGGTCCGGCTGCTCTCCATGCGCAACACCCTCTTCACGGTGTCGAGCAGGCTCGCCCCGTATGTCGATGCGTCGAACGCCCGAGCCGTGGCCGCCAAGGAGCGCCGGACCTTCCTCAAGCACCTGCGGGACGACGGGAACGGACTGGACGAGAGCTGGCTCGTCGAGACGGAAAAGGCGACCCTGGCCGCCCTCACAGCGCGCGGCTCTGCCACCGGCAGCGAGCTGTCCGCCGCCGTGCCGGCGCTGCGTACGAAGATCACGATCTTCCCCGGCAAGAAACAGGAGACGGTTCAGGGAGTCGCCACCCGTGTTCTGCGGGTACTGGCAGCTGAAGGCCTGATCCGCCGGGACCGGCCGCGCGGCTCCTGGACCTCCAGCCAGTTCCGCTGGACGGCAGGCGAGCCATGGCCCGCCCGGGAGCTCGCAGAGGCACAGGCGGAACTGGCCCTGCGCTATCTCCGCTCGTACGGTCCCGCGACCGAGGCCGATCTGAAGTGGTGGACGGGCTGGGGCCTCGGCCAGGTACGCAGTGCGCTGGCAGCCACCGGAGCCGAGGAGGTGCGGCTCGACAGCGGCGCGACGGGCTGGGTCTCCCCGGGGGACACGGAGACCGAACCGCCCCTTGAGCCGTGGGCGGCACTGCTTCCCGCCCTCGACCCGAGCGCGATGGGTTGGGCCGACCGCGGTTTCCATCTTCCGGCCGAGCACCGGGCGGCCCTCTTCGACCGGGCCGGCAACATCGGCCCGACGGTGTGGTGGAACGGCGAGATCGTGGGTGGCTGGGCACAGCGAGCCGATGGCGAGCCGGTCTGGCGGCTGCTGTCCGACATCGGCCGGGATGCCACCGGCGCGATCGAGGCGGAGGCTGCCCGGCTGTCGGAGTGGGTGGGGGAAACACGGATCACTCCACGCTTCCGCACGCCGCTGGAGAGGGAGTTGACGGCATGAACGGGCTCCGGCGTCACGTTTCACGTGAAACGTGACGCCGGACGCCGTGACGCTCAGGCGCCGAGGCCCCGCCAGCCCTCCGCGTCCACCCCACCGGGAACGGCCGACGCGGGATCGTAGGGCTCACGTGTGAAGACGAACGACCCCAGGTCGAGATGGCTCACGCTTCCGTCGACGTCCCGGACGACACGGAGCGTCTCCCCCGCGTAATAACCATCGAGGCCGGTCCAGGTGCCGTCCAGCTGCGCGACGAATCGGGCACCGCGGCCGTCGCCACGCAGCGGCCCCAGTTCCAGCCCCCGGTCTGCAGTCAGGCGCAGGACATTCGGGCGTGTGCCCCAGAACCAGAGTCCGGTCAGCGCGAGGAGTCCAGGGTCGGCCTCGGGCAGCGGGCGCCAGGGCTCAGGGATGCGCGGCTCGGCCTCGGCGACGATCTCCACGAGGTCCGCGGCGACCGTTGCGACGAACGGCCCAGAAGTGGCATTGGTGAGCACCACGGCGGCCACATCGTCCTCGATGCTGAACCAGAGCGTGGCCAGGAACCCCGGCAGCGAGCCGGTGTGCCCGAGCAGGGTGCGGCCTTTCTGTTCTACGACCTGCAGGCCGAGACCGTAAGCGCCCTCCCCGGGACCGGACGGCACCGACGGAGCACGCATCTCCTCCACCGAGGCGGCGCCGAGCACCCGGTCATCCCCCTCGACAAGGAAGGCGGCGAACCGGAGGAGGTCGGTGGTGGTCGACCAGAGCTGCCCGGCCGGTGCCATGAGACCGAGGTCCTCCGCCGGTTCGGGAAGCAGGACATCGGCCCACGGGTGGACGGCCCAGCCACCCGCGTGCGGCTCCTGCGGCTGGCTGCTCGTACGACGCATGCCCAACGGTTCCAGGATCTCGCGCTGCAGCACCTCCGCCCACGATGCGCCGCGCACCGCCTCGACCAGCGCTCCGAGCACTGAGTAGCCGGGGTTCGAGTAATGGTGACGACGGCCGGGAGGATGCATCCGCGTCTGCTCGCCGAGGACGTCGGCAAGTTCGGGGCGCAGACTTCCCGGCGTCCGCTCCCACCAGGGCGCGGGCGACTCGGCGCTCAGCCCCGCACTGTGGCCCAGTAGTTGGAGGACGGTGACCCCGCCGACGCCTGTCCCTGGCAGGTGCTTTTCCAGCGGGTCGTCGAGATCGAGCAGACCCTCGTCACGCAGCCGCAGGACCAGCACGGCTGTGAAGATCTTGGTCAGAGAACCGATCCTGAACTGCGTATCGGAGTCGGGGGCGTGACCGTCGACGCAACTGCGCGATCCGTTCCAGACGATCCGGCCCTGGCGCTGCACCGCAGCGACGAGCGAGGGCGTACGGCCTTCGACCTGTGCGGAGGCGATGCGGTGCAGCAGCGCCCGCTGCGTACCGGGAAGCAACTCTTCTGAGGAATAGGTCATGGTCAACAAGTACCGGCACATCGACTCGTCGGCGACCCGATTTCGCGACCCGCGGGCCTGGGGATCAGCGCTTGCGGCTGTATGTCCTGACCAGTACCCCGCTATCGAAGACCGCCACCGAATCCAACATGAACTCCGTGTCCGCAAAATCCGATCCGAACATCGGCATACCCGAGCCGTAGACGAGCGGATACGTCTTGATCACGAGCTCGTCGATCTCATCGAGCAGCTCCCCCGCGAGCTGTGAGCCACCGCAGAGCCAGATCCCGAGGCCGCTGTCCTCCGCCTTGAGTTCCCGCACCCTGCCGACCACGTCGCCGGAGACGAGTTCGACGTTCGGGTCCGGCGACTCCTTCATGGTCCGGGATGCAACGAGCTCGCGCAGTTGGGCATACGGACTGGTGATGTTGACGTCCAGGGCCAGTTGGTAGCTGGCCCTTCCCTGGATCACGGTGTCGAACTTCTGATTCCTGACGCCGTGAAATCCCAGCTGCAGGCGGCCTGCGGTCGAAACCGTCTCCGGATACTGAGACTTGAGGTAGTCGAGGAACTCCTCATCCACGAAACGGTACATGGACGACGCATCACCGCTCGGGTCACCGATGAAGCCGTCGATGGAGCAGGCAATGAAGTAGGTCAGCTTTCGCACAGAATCCCCGTTCAATGTGGCGTTGACTCGAACACGAACCACTTCATTTATAGTGCTCCACATGTAGTGGTTGCGCAAGCCCCTTTCCGCAGAGGGGCTGAAGGAAGAACGGAGACACACAGATGGCCAGGAACCCGGAGCGCAGAACGGCACTCGTCGATGCCGCCATCGAAGTGCTGGCGCACGAAGGCGCGCGAGGGCTCACCTTCCGCGCGGTCGACACACGTGCGGGCGTACCGGTCGGGACGGCGTCCAACTACTTCGCCAACCGGGACGACTTGTTCATGCAAGCCTGCGCCCGGATCACCGACCGGATGACACCGGACCCGGTCGGAGTCGAGGAGGCAATGCGTCCGGCTCCCTCGCGCGAGCTGGTCACCGAGCTGATGCGATGGCTGGTGCAGCGCATGGCCGCCGATCGCACCAGCTACCTCGCCATGCTCGAACTGCGCCTGGAGGCCACCCGGCGCCCCGCCCTCCGCGACCGGCTCAACCGCACCTTCCGCGCCAATCTGGACGAGAGCGTCCGCTTCCACCGGGAAGCGGGGCTGCCGGGCGATGCCGACGCCGTCCTCGTGCTGTATCTCGCCATGACGGGCCTGCTGCTGGAGCACCTCACACTGCCCGACGTACTCACCGGGAGCGAGTCCGTCGACGCTCCCCTCACCGATGCCGTCCTGGACCGGCTTGTGGAGACGGTCGTCACCCGCATCATCCCTGCGGGGTGACCCGCTCGGGGCGGGCAACGCATGGCCGGGGCAACCCTGTCCGGCGAGAGGGCTATCCCGGCCCTGCGGCATCGCGTCTACAGATCGAGCTGGTACAGAAGCGATTGATGGGTCGGCAGATAGCCGAACGCGTCGTTGATCGCGCGCATGGGCCGGTTGCTGTCGGCCGTGTCTGTCAGCAGACCGCCGAGATCCGGGTGGTACTCGACGGCCTGCCGGATTACCTCAGCCTTCATCCATCGGCCGAGGCCATGTCCGCGGTGCTCAGGCAGGACGCCGGTGCCGTAGTGCTGGCCGTCACCCCTGCCCGCGCCGGGAACGACCAGCTCGGTGAAACCGGCGATCGTGCCGTTCGACACGTCGATGGCGGCGACCGTGTACAGAAGGTCGCCGCGCTTCTCGATGACCTGTGCCACTGCCCGGACCCGGTCCACGTCCCAGCTCACCGTGCCGTAATCGGTGTCGTCCATCGGCATGTCGTCCATGGCCCGCCGCGAAGCCGCGAAAGTCTCGGCGAGCTCATCGGGGACGGTTCCGGCCCATGACGCCAGCCGGTAGCCGGGGTGCGGCTTCCCGATGATCTCGGCGAGAGCGGCGAGGTCCGCCCGCGCCAACGCGAGCCGGGCGAAGGTCAAGGTCAGGACCTTGCGAAAGCCCCGTGCCGAAAGGAACCGGTCACCGGGTGAACCCGCGTCCACCTGAGCGGTGACGCAGCTCCGGTCCTCGGCTCGAGCCGTGGCCACAGCCGCTTCCAGTAGCTGTGAGCCGATGCCGTTCCGCCTCTCGGTCGGATGGACGGCGAGTTCGAGTTCGGCCAGGTGATCCTGACCGGTGGTCGTGAAAAGACGCAGAAAGGCTGATCCGGTCGGAGCTCCGGTGGGACCGGATGCGAGCCACGCCAGGCGGTGGGCGGCCGGGCCGGGGTCGGGGTCGGTCAGCGGGGTGATGCGAATCGACAAGATGTCTCCGTCATGAGTGGTGGCATGGCAGTGCACGAGTTCGGGTGCTGACGGCTCCTGCGCATGTGCTGCACACCTCCTGTCCATGACGTCGCTCCGCGCTCGGGACGACCCGGCAACCGTATCCATCGCCGGGGTCCGCATCAACGGCGTTTATCAGCTGGCGAACCCGCCGTGGCACGTCCGGTCGGCATGGGTTCCGACCGGCGGCGCGGGCGGACAAAGAACGATTGACCGCCTGGGAAGGTCGTCCTGGGCCGGCGGTACCGCCGTACGCGGCGCGCCGGCGCTTCGCGAGGAGGTTGTCCGTCCGCAGCGGACGAAAAAAAGGGAAAGGGGAGTACCCACTCCTTTCCACTCTCAACGTATAGCGCACCGGGGGGCTTGCGGCAAGGCCCGGGTCGTGCCGCAAAATCGCCGACCGAAGGCAGAACTTGAGGAAAGGGGGAGTCGCGAAGTGCGGGTGCTGTTGTCGACGTACGGGTCGCGCGGGGACGCCGAACCGATGGTGGGACTCGCCGTGCGGTTGCGGGCACTCGGCGCGCAGGTGCGGGTGTGCGCGCCGCCGGACGGGGAGTTCGCGGAGCTGCCGGCCCGTGTTGGCGTGCCGGTCGGCCGGGTGGCCGACCAGGGCATCGGTGCGGCACACGACGGTCCGACCCCGACCTTCGAGTCCCTGCCGGCCGCGCTCCAGACAGCCCTGACCCTCGGGACCCGCGCACGAGCGACGGCCGTGGCCGGCACGATCCGCACCGACGGGGCAACGGTGGCCGCGAAGCGGCTGCTCGACTCGGCCGGCCGAGAAAGGCCGCCCATGCCCGCGTGAACCACACCGGATCAACGAGCCAGGCCCCGGACACGAGGACCTGGACATCCTGGCGACCTGAACCGACAACGGCCACGGGATCCACGTCCGACGGAGCGTGGCTCGTCATGGCCACCAGGTTCGTCACGCCGGTCCAGACAGACACCTTGCCGCGCGCAATGGTTGCAAGCGGCCTCAGATCGGAGCTGATGAGTGAAGCCCCTGACCACCAGCGCGTTCGACCTTCCCGACCACCTCTCCCCCAAGGCCGCCCCGACGCTGATCGCCGGCGATGAACAGCACTTCGCAGCCATCGCGGAGTGCCTCGAGCAGTCGATCGCCGAGCTGACCGACCGCCTCGACGCCGAGCGCAAGGCACCTGGCGGCATCGGCCGGCAGGCGATGGACCGGGACGCGGAGGTCCACCGGCTGACCGCTCGCCTGCGCGCACTGCGCCGCTTCGGTTTGGACCTGTGCCTCGGACACATGGTCAGCGCAGACGACCCCGAGCCCGTGTATGTCGGACGGCTCGGCCTTACGGACAGCGCGGGTCGTCGGCTGCTGCTCGACTGGCGCTCCCCCGCGGTGGAGCCGTTCTTCGGAGCCACCCACGCCAACCCGATGGGTCTGGCAAGCCGCCGCAGGTATCGCTGGACCCGCGGCCGGATCAGCGACTACTGGGACGAGGTGTTCACCTCGGACGGGTTTGCCGGGCACGCCGCGCTCGACGACCAGTCCGCCTTCATCGCCAGCCTGGGCAGCAACCGGTCGACACGGATGCGAGACGTGCTCGGCACCATCCAGGCCGACCAGGACGCCATCATCCGCGCGGGATCCCGCGGCGCTCTCGTCGTCGACGGCGGTCCGGGTACCGGGAAGACCGTCGTCGCTCTGCACCGCTCCGCCTACCTCCTCTACTCCGACCCTCGCCTCGGTCACCGCCGGGGCGGCGTGCTGGTCGTCGGTCCGCACCAGCCCTATCTGGGCTACGTCGCCGACGTCCTCCCCAGCCTCGGAGAGGAGGGCGTGCAGACCTGCACCCTGCGGGACCTCGTCGCCGAGGGAGCCTCAGCAGCGATCGAGGCCGACCCGGACGTGGCCCTCCTGAAGTCGTCCGCGAACCTGGTGAAGGCGATCGAGACAGCCGTCAGGTTCTACGAGGAGCCGCCCACCAAGGCGATGACGATCACGATCACGACCCACTGGTCCGACATCCAGCTGGACGCCAACGACTGGGCCGTGGCTTTCGAAGCGGCAGAACCCGGTACTCCGCACAACGAGGCCCGCGACCAGATCTGGGAGGAGCTGCTCACGATCCTGGTGGACAAGCACGACGGCGACGTCTCGGCCGACCTGCTCCGCAAGTCGCTGCTGCAGAACAGGGAGCTGCTCACGGCCTTCAACCGCGCGTGGCCGCTGCTCGAAGCGGCTGACCTCGTCGGAGACCTGTGGTCGGTACCCGCCTACCTGCGGACGTGCGCTCCCTGGCTCAGCCCCGAGGAAGTGTCGCAGCTGCAGCGCGAGGACGCCCAGGCCTGGACGGCGTCCGACCTGCCGCTCCTGGACGCAGCACGGCAGCGGCTCGGTGACCCGGAAGCGTCGCGGCGCAAGCGTCTGCACGACGCCTCTGTCGCCGCCGAACGCGAGCACATGACCAAGGTCGTCGACGCCCTGCTTGAGGCCGATGACGACGGTGAAGGTGCGGTGACGATGCTGCGCGGACAGGACATACAGGACACCCTGGTCGACGAGACCGCACTGCCCGGCACCGAACCGGACCTTCTCGCCGGCCCGTTCGCGCACATCGTCGTGGACGAGGCTCAGGAACTGACCGACGCAGAGTGGCAGATGCTGCTGCTCCGGTGCCCGTCCCGGAGCTTCACCATCGTCGGGGATCGCGCCCAGGCCAGGCACGGGTTCACGGAGTCGTGGCAGGAACGGCTCGAGCGGATCGGGCTCGACCGGATCAACCTGGCTTCCCTGAGCATCAACTACCGGACGCCGGAAGAAATCATGGCGGAGGCCGAGCCGGTCATCCGGGCCGTGCTCCCGGACGCCAACGTGCCGATCTCCATCCGCAGCAGCGACGTCCCCGTCGTACACGGATCTGCTTCGAATCTGAGCTCGGTCCTCGACACCTGGCTCGCCGCACATGCCGACGGGATCGCCTGCGTGATCGGCGATCCCACATTCCGGACGACATCCCGCGTCCGGTCGCTGAGCCCGGAGCTGTCGAAGGGGCTCGAGTTCGACCTGGTCGTTCTCATCGACCCGGAGGGGTTCGGCAAAGGCGTCGAAGGGGCGGTCGACCGCTATGTCGCGATGACCCGAGCGACCCAGCAACTCGTCATCCTCACGAGCTCCTGACGTCGGGCGGCCGGACGCCTCAAGAAGACCGCCGAGGGCAAGAACTCCGACGCATGAGTCGGCGCCCTACTCATGTTCGGCAGGAAGTCGCGTTCGGTCGGCCAGGATTCCGCGGCAGTACTCCGGCGCCGCCGACCGCACCGAAAACTGCCAGGTGGTCGACCTATTCGCCACCGCACGGCTGGACCTTGGTCAACCGGTGACGGACTCCGGTCCGCAACGCAACAGCCACCCGCCGAACAGCACAACACAGGCCGTGGCAGTCATCAGTCCGCCGGCGAGGAAGGTGTCCCGCACGTCGGCCAGTCGCAGGACCAGTCCCCCGAGCGCGGCGCCCGCCGCGATACCGGCGTTGTAGGCACCGGAGTTCGCCGCGAGTGCGATATCCGTGCGGCCGGGTGCGCAATGCAGCATCGCGTTCTGTGTGGCCATGAATACCGGCCCGAGTGCACCGCCCATCAGCACCAGGAACACCGCGGCAGCAACCGGATCGGCGCCGGCCGCATACAGGCCGAGCATGCCCACCGCCTGCGTGGCCACGGCAGTGGCCAGAGCGGACTGAGGAAAGCGGTCCAGCAACGCCCCGGTGACGCCCACCCCGGCCAGACATGCCACGCCGAAAGCCACGAACAGGGCGCTGACCGTGCTCGGGGAGAACCCGCTCACGTCGCCCAGGAACTTCACGATGTAGGTGTATCCCGCGAAGGCCCCGGTGGCGGACAGAGTCCCGGCCACCAGTACGGTCCCGAACCGGCGGGCGCTTGGACTGATTCCGTAGGCGGCGGGCTCTTCTTCCGGACGCGAGGTCGGCAGCAGGACGGCGATCGTCACCAGAGAGGCGAGCCCCATCGCCGCCAGCAGGGCGACGGGCACCGGCCATCCGTTCTGTCGGCCCAGCCAGGTCCCTCCGGGAACGCCGAGCACAAGGGCTAGCGAACCGGCGACAGACAGCGCTCCGACCACACGCCCACGGACCTCGGGAGCGAACAGGCCCACCGCGACCGGCCCCATCACAGCCCAGAACAGCGCCTGGGCGAGCGCGGTCAGCAGCCGCGCGAAGAGGAGCATCCAGTAAGAGGTGGCCGACGCCGCAACCAGACTGGACACGACCAGCGCGGCCAGCAGTCCCGTGAGCACGTGGCGTCGGGGCACGGCCCGCATGACGTGGGCGAGCGGCAAAGACGCGACGGCCACCGTCACGCCATAGCCAGTGACCAAGAGACCGACCGCTGACACTGATACCCGGAGGCTTTCGGAGATGAGCTCCAGGAGGCCGATCGGCAGATTCTCCGCGGTGTTGAAGGTGAAGGCGGCCAGCATCAGGGCCACAAGCACCGCCGCCCTGTGCCACGGAGGCGGTTGCATCGCAACCTTGCGGTCTCTTCCTGACCTCGCCGATTGCGCTTGCTCCGTGGCACGGTCCATGCAGGTAGCTCACCGGGCTGCCCGGTCCCACCGCAACCGAATTCATCTGCCGGGTGAAGAGCTCGGAGGATCGAGCCTGGCCATCGTGGATCAGCGGATTCCGACACGGAATTCCGGATCCCCCTTAGGTCTGCGCCATGTCGACGAAGCGTGAGTAGTGGCCCTGGAAGGCCACGGTGATCGTCGCCGTCGGGCCGTTACGGTGCTTGGCCACCATCAGGTCCGCCTCGCCCGCCCGCGGGGACTCCTTCTCGTACGCATCCTCGCGGTGCAGCAGGATCACCATGTCGGCGTCCTGCTCGATGGAGCCGGATTCGCGAAGGTCGGAGACCATCGGCTTCTTGTCCGTACGCTGCTCCGGACCACGGTTCAGCTGGGACAGCGCGATGACCGGGAGCTCCAGCTCCTTGGCCAGCAACTTGAGGTTTCGGGACATGTCCGAGACCTCCTGCTGACGGCTCTCAGCACGCTTCGAGCCACCGGACTGCATCAGCTGCAGATAGTCGATGATCACCAGCTTGATGTCGTTCCGCTGTTTCAGCCGACGGCACTTCGCCCGGATCTCCATCATCGACAGGTTCGGCGAATCGTCGATGTAGAGCGGCGCGGCCGAGACGTCCGGCATCCGGCGGGCCAGCCGCGTCCAGTCCTCGTCGGTCATCGTGCCGGAACGCATGTGGTGCAGAGCCACCCGCGCCTCGGCGGACAACAGTCGCATCGCGATCTCGTTGCGGCCCATTTCGAGGGAGAAGATCACGCTCGGGAGGTTGTTCTTGATCGACGCGGCCCGCGCGAAGTCCAGCGCCAGCGTGGACTTACCCATGGCCGGACGCGCCGCAATGACGATCATCTGGCCCGGGTGCAGACCGTTGGTCAGGGCGTCGAAGTCGGTGAAGCCGGTCGGTACGCCGGTCATCTCGCCGGAGCGCGAACCGATCGCCTCGATCTCGTCGAGCGCGCCCTCCATGATGTCGCCCAGCGGCAGATAGTCCTCGCTGGTGCGCTGCTCCGTGACGGCATAGATCTCGGCCTGTGCCGAGTTGACGATCTCGTCGACGTCACCGTCGGCCGCATATCCCATCTGCGTGATCTTCGTGCCCGCCTCGACAAGCCTTCGCAGGACCGCCCGCTCGTGGACGATCTCCGCGTAGTACGAGGCGTTGGCCGCGGTCGGCACGGACTGGACGAGGGTGTGCAGATAGGGGGCGCCGCCCACCTTGGTGATCGAGCCGCGCTTGACCAGCTCGGCCGCGACCGTGATCGGGTCGGCGGGCTCGCCCTTGGCATAAAGGTCGAGGATCGCCTGGAAGACGGTCTCGTGGGCGGGGCGGTAGAAGTCGTGCCCCTTGATGATTTCCACGACGTCGGCAATGGCGTCCTTGGAGAGGAGCATGCCGCCGAGAACCGACTGCTCGGCGTCGAGGTCCTGAGGAGGCACACGCTCGAATCCGGGCGAGCCGCCGTCCCAGCCACCGCTCTCCCTGCCGCGGTCGTGCTGCTCGCCGCGGTCCCGGCCTTCACCGCGACGCTGGCGGGTGACGGGCAGACGGTCACTGGGACCGGTGTCGGCCCAGGGGTCGTCCAAAGGCTCGGGAATGCTCACCGTGCCACCTCCTCCCGTCCGCTCCGCGGACCTTCGCCGTGCCACTCTTTCTTACGGCACAGCACCGACAAACAAGACGCTCGACTCCGGTTCCGGCACGTCGAGTTCTGCGGGATTCCAGGGCTGAAACGGGGTGTGGGCGCCGGTCCACGGTAGGCCTCGCCGCACCGTCAGCCAATCTGGTTATCCACAGGGCATGTGGACGACGGACCAGATGCTGTGGAGAACTCCGCAGAACCTGTGCACGGAGCAGGGGACAGCACTGTGGACAAACTCATAACACCGCCCCAAGCACGGCTCTGACCTGGGATTTCTCCATCCACGGCCTGTGGGGGAGAAAAACTTTCCGCGCCGGCACAAGATCACGGCAAACCGCACACAGGGGAACACTCAGTGCCAATAAATGTAAGGAGTGATCTGACATTGCATCTGTTACCTGTGGAAGATTAGATTGACCCCCATGCCCCAGGCCACCGCGACCTCATTTTCCAGCCGTCGACGCCACGATCGCGAGATCGTCGCACTCGCCGTCCCCGCCTTCGGCGCGCTCGTCGCCGAGCCGCTCTTCGTCATGGTCGACAGCGCCATCGTCGGTCATCTGGGCACACCGCAACTGGCCGGCCTGGGCGTCGCCGCGGCTCTGCTGACCACCGCCGTGAGCATTTTCGTCTTCCTTGCCTACGCCACCACGGCAGCGGTCGCGCGACGCGTAGGTGCGGGCGATCACGCCTCCGCAATACGGCAGGGCATGGACGGCATCTGGCTGGCGCTACTCCTCGGCATCGCCGTCATCGCCGTGGCCCTGCCCACTGCCCCCTGGCTCGTCGATGTCTTCGGCGCCTCCGACACTGCCGCGCCGTACGCCACCACCTATCTACGGATCTCCAGCCTGGGCATCCCCGCCATGCTCATAGTCATGGCCTCTACCGGCGTGCTCCGCGGCCTGCAGGACACCAGGACCCCGCTGTATGTCGCCATCGGCGGTTTCGCAGCCAACGGAGCCCTCAACGCGGGGCTTGTCTACGGCGCCGGTCTCGGTATCGCCGGATCGGCCTGGGGCACCGTGATTTCCCAGGTCGGTATGGCCTCGGCCTATCTGGTCGTGGTCGTACGGGGAGCCCGCCGACACGGCGCATCGTTGCGCCCCGACACGGCAGGGATCAGGGCCAGTGCCCAGGCAGGCGTCCCCCTGCTGGTTCGTACGCTGTCGCTCCGTGCCGTCCTGATGATCGCCACCGCCGTCGCCGCACGCCTGGGCGACACCGATATCGCCGCCCACCAGATCATCCTCTCCCTGTGGAGCCTGATGGCCTTCGCTCTCGACGCCATTGCGATCGCCGGGCAAGCGATCATCGGCCGCTACCTGGGAGCCAACGACACCGAGGGCGCACGCGAGGCATGCCGCCGCATGGTGCAGTGGGGCATTGCCTCAGGTGTGGTGCTCGGGGCACTGATCGTGCTCGCGCGTCCCTTGTTCATCCCCGTGTTCACCGGCGATCAGGACGTGCAGAGCACCCTGCTCCCCGCCTTGCTGGTGGTGGCCCTGTGCCAGCCGATCGCCGGTGTGGTCTTCGTGCTGGACGGTGTGCTGATGGGCGCCGGAGACGGTCGGTACCTCGCCTGGGCCATGCTGATCACCCTGGCCGTCTTCGCTCCGGTCGCCCTGCTCGTGCCCACCTACGGCGGGGGCCTGAATGCTCTGTGGTGGGCGATGGCACTGATGATGACCGTCCGCATGGTGACGCTCTGGCTGCGCACGCGCTCGGGTAAGTGGATCGTCACTGGGGCCACCCGCTGAGCAGCGGCCGTCGACCCTGTTTCACGTGAAACGGCAAAGGGCCGCACCCCGCGGGGTGCGGCCCTTCAGTTGCTCTGGTGAGCTGTGCCCTTAGGCAGCAACGACCTCGATGCCGAGCTTCGCCGCAACCTCGGGGTGCAGACGCACGGACACCTGGTGCCCGCCGAGCGTCTTGATCGGCGAGCCGAGCTCGACACGACGCTTGTCGACGTCCGGGCCACCGGCAGCCTTGATCGCCGAAGCGATGTCGGCCGGGGTGACGGAGCCGAAGAGACGGCCGGCGTCGCCGGAGCGAACAGCCAGACGAACCTTCACGGCCTCGAGCTTGGCCTTGACCTCGTTGGCCTGCTCGATCGTCGCGATCTCGTGGATCTTGCGGGCGCGGCGGATCTGCGCCACGTCCTTCTCGCCACCCTTGGTCCAGCGGATGGCAAAGCCACGCGGAACCAGGTAGTTACGGGCGTACCCGTCCTTGACTTCGACGACGTCGCCGGCAGCACCGAGGCCGGAGACCTCGTGGGTGAGGATGATCTTCATTATTCGGTCACCCTTCCCTTATCGCGCGGTGGACGTGTAGGGCAGCAGCGCCATCTCACGGCTGTTCTTGACTGCCGTGGCGACGTCACGCTGGTGCTGCGTGCAGTTGCCGGTTACGCGGCGGGCACGGATCTTGCCGCGGTCGGAAATGAACTTCCGCAGCATGTTCGTGTCCTTGTAGTCCACGTACTGGGTCTTGTCCTTGCAGAACGCGCAGACCTTCTTCTTAGGCTTGCGCACAGGCGGCTTCGCCATGGTGTTTCTCCTGTGTGATCAAGAAGTGGGGGTACGAGCTGCCCTAGAAGGGAGGCTCGTCCGAGTAGCCGCCGCCGGAGCCGCCGGAGCCGCCGGAGCTTCCGCCCCAACCGCCTCCGCCGCCCTGCTGACCGCCGGCCGGCGTGCCGGTGGCCCACGGGTCGTCAGCGGGAGCACCGCCGCCGCCCTGCTGGCCGCCGCCACCGGGACCGCCGCCCCAGTTGCCGCCGCCTTGCTGGCCACCGCCGTAACCACCCTGGCCGCCCTGGCCACCGCGACCGGTGGTCTTGGTGACCTTGGCCGTGGCGTTCTTGAGGCTGGGGCCGACTTCCTCGACATCCAGCTCATAGACCGTGCGCTTCACGCCTTCGCGGTCTTCGTACGACCGCTGCTTCAGCCGGCCCTGCACGACAACGCGCATGCCTCGCTGGAGCGACTCGGCGACGTTCTCCGCCGCCTGCCGCCAGACCGAGCAGGTGAGGAACAGGCCTTCGCCGTCCTTCCACTCATTGGTCTGCCGGTCGAAGATGCGGGGAGTGGACGCGACGCGGAACTTCGCGACCGCCGCACCGGACGGGGTGAAGCGCAGCTCGGGGTCGTCGACGAGATTGCCGACGACCGTGATGACGGTCTCGCCTGCCATGGGTGAACCTCTCGGCGGGGATTGCTTCTGGCTGCTTGCTGCTACTCGAACCCGATGACCGCTGAGCTAGATGCTCAGTGGATCTCGGGACGGAGGACCTTGGTCCGGAGGACCGACTCGTTCAGGTTCATCTGGCGGTCGAGCTCCTTGACGACCGCAGGCTCGGCCTGCAGGTCGATGACCGAGTAGATGCCCTCGGGCTTCTTCTTGATCTCGTAAGCGAGACGACGACGGCCCCAGGTGTCGACCTTCTCAACCTTTCCGTTGCCCTCACGGACGACGGAGAGGAAGTTCTCGATCAGCGGGGAGACAGCGCGCTCCTCGAGATCGGGGTCGAGGATGACCATCACCTCGTAGTGACGCATGTGGAACCCACCTCCTTTGGACTCAGCGGCCACGGTCGTTCCGTGGCAGGAGGGTCGTGATGCGTAAGCAACAGTGTCTCCGAGTAAAACAGCCCCCACTGACAACGCCCCCCCTTCTGAGGAGAGCTGCCGTGCTGGCCTGGGCAGACACCGGTGCAGACCGTACAGAGTACCCGCACACCGGCTTCCGGTTGAAATCCGGTGCTCAGGAGACGCAATCTGTACACATCGGGTGTGAGCGACGCCACGATGCGCCGCCTTTCGGCCAGGAGGTACTCCATGGCACAGACAATGCGAACAAGCCGCCCTCCCGTTTCCCTTCTCGCCACAGACGGCAGGTCCCATCCGCTCCAGAACACTCTGGTGGCGGTAACCGTGGCCCTCGGTCTCATCGCCTTCGTGACGGCGATGTTCCACAACCTGCATCTGCTCAGCTCGTGGGCCGGGCTCATCGGGATCCTCACGGGTGCATACGGGCAGTACATCTCGGTGACCACCCGCGAGAGGTTCCCGCTGATCCTCGGTATAGGGGCGTCCGCCATCGGGTTCTACCTGGGAATGGCCCACGGCGGTCTCTTCGGCGGCCTGTAGCCGCGCCTGTCCCGAACGCCTCCGGACGCCGGTCCCGGCACGCCCACCCCCACCGTCTCAAGGGGTCTTCCAGGCCCCCGGGGGCGGGCAGCCGGGACCCGCCCTGGCCGACAAGGTCCGACAGGGCCAGACGACGCGCTCCCCGGTCGCAGTAGGCTTCGGCGCGAGAGCCGGAGCCCCTGACCGATGGGGACACACCTGCCGAGGAGCGCCCCGCATGAGCCTGACCCTGAGGACCATCAGCCGAGAGCAGCATCTGGCGTACATCCAGAGTCTGCCGTCGGCCAGTCACTGCCAGGTCCCGGCGTGGGCGGACGTGAAGACCGAATGGCGTTCGGAGAACCTTGGCTGGTTCGACAAGAGCGGCGAGATCGTGGGCGCCGCCCTGGTGCTGTACCGCCAACTCCCGAAGATCAAGCGGTATCTCGCATACCTCCCCGAGGGCCCGGTCATCAACTGGTACGCGCCGAACCTCGACGACTGGCTGCAGCCGATGCTCGCGCACCTCAAGCAACAGGGCGCCTTCTCGGTGAAGATGGGCCCGCCGGTCGTCATCCGCCGATGGGACGCAGCCGCCATCAAGGCCGGTATCCAGGACCCCGACGTGAAGCGCCTGCGCGACGTCGAGGCCACGCACATCGAGCCGCGCGCTTTCGAAGTCTCGGACCGGCTGCGGAAGATGGGCTGGCAGCAGGGCGAGGACGGCGGCGCCGGCTTCGGTGACGTGCAGCCGCGCTACGTCTTCCAGGTGCCGCTGGCGAACCGCTCGCTCGACGACGTCCTCAAGGGCTTCAACCAGCTGTGGCGGCGCAACATCAAGAAGGCCGAGAAGGCCGGCGTCGAGGTGGTCCAGGGCAGTTACGAGGACCTCGCCGAATGGCAGCGGCTGTACGAGATCACCGCTGAGCGCGACCGCTTCAGGCCGCGTCCCCTCTCCTACTTCCAGCGCATGTGGACCGTCCTCAACTCCGAGGACCCGAATCGCATGCGGCTTTATTTCGCGCGCCACAACGGGGTGAACCTCTCCGCGGCAACAATGCTCGTCGTCGGTGGGCACGTCTGGTACTCGTACGGCGCGTCCGACAACATCGGACGCGAGGTACGGCCTTCGAACGCCATGCAGTGGCGGATGCTGCGCGATTCCTACGCGATGGGCGCCACCGTCTACGACCTGCGCGGCATCAGCGACTCGCTCGACGAGACCGACCACCTCTTCGGCCTGATCCAGTTCAAGGTCGGCACCGGCGGCGAAGCCGTCGAGTACGTCGGCGAGTGGGACTTCCCGCTCAACAAGCTGCTGCACAAGGCGCTGGACATGTATATGTCGCGCCGCTGACAGAACCGGCATCACCCGTTTCAATGAGCGCTTCAGCAGGCCCGCCGACAGGCAGGCCTGCAGGCTCAGACACTTCGACAAGCTCCACAAACCTCTGATACACCGCAGCCACCAGAAAGGTTCCGGACCGGCCATGGCGCTCTCCCTCTACGTCGACACCGCGCGCTGGCGGGCGCACCAGAAATCCGTCCTCGACCAGTTCCCCGGGCTCGTCCCGGTCTGCAAGGGCAACGGATACGGCTTCGGTCACGAGCGACTCGCAGACGAGGCGACCCGCTTCGGCTCCGACACTCTCGCCGTCGGCACCACCTACGAGGCAGCCCGCATAAAGGACTGGTTCAGCGGCGATCTGCTGGTCCTCACCCCGTTCCGGCGGGGTGAGGAGCCCGTGCCGCTGCCCGACCGCGTCATCCGGTCGGTCTCCTCCGTGGACGGCGTGCACGCGCTGGTGGGCGCCCGGGTCGTCATCGAGTGCATGAGCTCGATGAAGCGTCACGGCGTCAAGGAGGAGGAGCTGGGGCAGCTGCACGCCGCCATCGAGGACGTACGTCTCGAAGGCTTCGCGCTGCACCTGCCGCTGGACCGCACCGACGGCTCGGACGCGGTCGAGGAGGTCATCGGCTGGATGGATCGCCTTCGCGCCGCCCGGCTGCCGCTGCACACCATGTTCGTCAGCCATCTGCGCGCCGAGGAACAGGCCCGGCTGCAGCAGCAGTTCCCGCAGACCCGCTTCCGCGCCCGGATCGGCACACGGCTGTGGCTCGGCGACCACGACGCCACGGAGTACCGGGGTGCCGTCCTCGACGTCACGCGCGTAGCCAAGGGTGACCGCTTCGGCTACCGCCAGCAGAAGGCCGCCTCCGACGGCTGGCTGGTGGTCGTCGCCGGCGGTACGTCGCACGGCGTGGGCCTGGAAGCCCCGAAGGCGCTGCACGGCGTGATGCCCCGCGCCAAGGGCGTCGCCCGCGCGGGCCTGGCCACCGTCAACCGGAACCTGTCGCCCTTCGTCTGGGCGGGCAAGCAGCGCTGGTTCGCCGAACCGCCCCACATGCAGGTGTCGATCCTGTTCGTGCCCGCGGACGCATCGGAACCGAAGGTCGGCGACGAGCTGGTGGCACATCTGCGCCACACGACCACCCAGTTCGACCGCCTCGTCGACCGCTAGGGCGTGTGTCGAAAGCAGCGTCGTCCGCCCCCCACGACCGATGGGGCCTGGGCCTCGCCAAGGGTTTCGCGCCCTTGGCGGGGCCCTGTTCAGTCCGCGGACGACCCTTGTGCCCCTGTTCCGGCTGTGACCGGCCGGTGCGCCGCACCCCACTCCACCCGCGGCCCCTCGACCGGGGGTACCGCGTGCCGCGACGTGTGCGCCGCCGCACGCCCCAGCACGAAGACGTCCTCGGCACCGTCGAACACGCCGCCCGACGGATCGTCCGAACCGTCCCTGCGTACGACGTCCCGCTCCGGCATCAGAATGTCCCGAACGACGACGGCGCAGAGGTAGAGCGTGCCCAGCAGGTGCAGGGCGATCGCCACCTGATATCCCTCGGTCGGCAGCCCCTGGTGCTTGTCGCCGCTCGTCGTGTAGGCGAGGTACATCCAGATCCCGAGGAAGTACATGACCTCGCACGCCTGCCAGATCAGGAAGTCCCGCCACCGCGGCCTCGCCAGCGCGGCAAGGGGGATCAGCCACAGCACGTACTGTGGCGAGTAGACCTTGTTGGTGAGAATGAACGCCGCGACGACGAGAAAGACCAGCTGGGCGAAGCGGGGCCGGCGCGGGGCCATCACCGTCAGCACCAGGATGCATACGCAGAAGAAGAGCATCAGCAGCGTCGATGCGGTGTTCACCGTGCCGACCGGGATGGAAATGCCGGTGCGCTGCGAGATGATCAGCCAGAACGAGCCGAAGTCGAGCGGCCGGTCGTGGCTGAACGTGTAGAACTTCTTCCATCCCTCGGGCGCGAACACCATCACCGGCAGGTTCACCACCAGCCATGATGCGGCCGCGCCGAGTGTCGCCACGAAGAACTCCCGCCATTTGCCGGCCCGCCAGCAGAGCACGAAGACCGGCCCCAGCAGGAGTACGGGGTAGAGCTTGGCGGCTGTGGCGAGGCCGATGAGGATACCGAAGGCCAGAGTCCGCTGCCGGGACCACATGAGCATGGCCGCGGCCGTCAGCGCGACGGCCAGCAGGTCCCAGTTGATCGTCGCGGTGAGCGCGAAGGCCGGCGCGAGAGCGACCAGCAGTCCGTCCCACGGACGGCGCCGGTGCGTACGGGCGACACACACCGCCATGACCGCGGTGCAGATCATCAGCATGCCCGCGTTGACCATCCAGTACATCTGCTCGCGGTACTGGATGGAGCCGCCGGGCGTCAGCCAGGCCGCGACCTGCATGAACACCCCGGTCAGGACGGGGTACTCCAGGTACTGCATGGTGTCGCTCAGCCGGTCGAAGTACGGCACGAGACCGTCCGCGAAGCCACGTCCGACGAAAAGGTGCGGAATGTCGGAGTAGCAGGCATGCGTGTACTGCGAGCTGGCGCCCCTGAACCACGCCCAGTTGTAACAGGGCACTTTCTGCACCATGCCGAGCGCGAACATGCCGATCGCCACCAGGGCGACGACACGCACAGGCGTGAGGGGTCCGGAGCCGAGTCGCGCCCAGCGCCCCGACCGCCCGCCGATCAGCTCGCTGCCGGCCGCGGCGACCTCGTCCTGGTGGGTCGGCCGAACGACGGGCCGTTCCTGATGCACGCTCGTGTGTTCTGCGCTTGGCATGCCGCACATCCTGCCGTACGGGACTGTGGAAACGGCGAGGGCCGCCGCACCGAGTGGTGCGGCGGCCCTGGTGGCCTTCTTCCGGCTGTGCCTATGGGCCTGCCGTTCGGGCGTTATCCGGTCGAGCCTCCGAAGAAACCGCCGTTCCCGTTGCCGTGCCCGTTGCCCCCACCACCCGACGAGGTATCCGGAGGCGTGGTCCCGTCGGTCGGAGTGGGAGATCCGCCTCCGCCGCCGATGACCGAGTTACCTCCGTTGTTGCCTCCGTTGTTGCCCCCGTTGTTGCCCCCGTTGTTGCCCCCGTTGTTGCCACCGCTGCTGTTCTGGCAGTTCCGGTCCCACGGCCGGCAGCTGTCGCTCGGGTTGGGCGTGGGGGAGGAGGGCGTCTTCGAAGGTGTCGTGGACGGCATGGTGGAGGCGGTTTCCGAAGGCTCGATGGTCGGCTTCGGCGAAGGGGCGCCGCCCCCGTAGACCGTCTCGCCCCACGGCTCCGGCTTCTGGAAGAGCTTGACGTCCTCCCCTTCCAGCGCATCGGCCATGTAGTCGTGCCAGATCTGGGCCGGGAACGACGCACCGTGGATCGTCTTCTCGCCACCCGTGCCGTACATCTTCTCGAACTTGCGGTTCTTGTGCTTCTCGTTGTCGTCCAGCCGGTACATGCTGATGGCGGTCGACAGCTGCGGGGTGTACCCCACGAACCAGGCGGACTTGTTGTCGTCCGTCGTACCCGTCTTGCCCGCGACATCACGACCGGGGAGCTTGGCAGGCGTGCCGGTTCCGTGCTCGACGACGTTCTTCAGCACATCGGTGACGTTGTCGGCGATGCTGTTCTCGAAGGCACGCTTGCTGACCTTCTTGTGCTGATAGACGACCCGACCGCGGCGCTTGACCTCGGTGACCGAGTACGGGTCGTGCTGCATCCCGCTGGTGGCAAAGGTGCCGTACGCCCCCGCCATCCGGATCGCACTCGGCTGGGACGTACCGATGGAGAACGACGGAACGGTCGCGTCCGCCATGTACTTGTCGTCACGCAGACCCGCGGCTATGGCGACGTCCTTCACCTTGTCGGTGCCGACGTCCATGCCGAGCTGGACGTATGGGGAGTTGGCGGACACCCGCATCGCCTCACGAAGGGTGATATTGCCCTCCGACTTGTGGCCGTCGTTGGCCTGCAGCCACTCCTTGCCGTTCTCGTCGGTCCAGATCTCACCGTTGTACTTCTTGATCTTCAGCCGGTCGTCGGCGTTGTAGATGCTCTTCGGGGAGACCTTCGTGCGCCGCGACGCGTCCTGATCCTCCGGGCCTGAAGGGTCACGCTTGCCGTACTCCATGGCAGCCGCCAGCACGAACGGCTTGAAGGTCGAACCCACCTGCGCACCGGTGGTGTCGGCGTTGTTGGTGTAGTGAGTCGTCGCGTCCTGACCACCGTAGATCGCGGCGATGGCACCGGTGCGCGGATCCACTGAGGCGCCGCCGAACTGGACGTGCGTGTCCGTGCCAGGACGCGCCTTCGGATCGATCTTCTTGTCGTAGACCTTCTTGACGGCGGCGTTGAGCTTCTCGACCTTCTTTTTGTCGAAGGTCGTGTGGATCTCGTAGCCGCCCTGGGCGAGCTTCTCCGCCGTGATGCCCCTGGTGTTGTTGTTGAGGAAGTTCGCCTTGGCGAGGTCCACGAGATAGCCCATCTGACCGCCCAGCTGCGCGTCAGGACGAGGCTTGTTCGGCATAGGGAACGTCGTGTACTTGGCGCGTTCCGCCTGCGTCATCCGGCCGTCCTTCACCTCTTCGTCGAGGATCCAGGTCCAGCGCTTCGTGGCCCGGGCCAGGTTCTTCTCCGGAGTGGCCTCAGAACTGATCTCGGGGGCGCCCGCCGGATCGAAGTAGGTCGCGCCCTTGAGCAGCGTGGCCAGGAAGGCGCACTCGCTCGGGTCCAGATCCGTGGCGTCCTTGCCGTAATACGTACGCGCCGCCGCCTGAAGCCCCGATGCACCTCGTCCGTAGTACGAGATGTTGAGGTAGCCGGCCATGATCTTGCGCTTCGACTCCGTTTTGCCGACCTTGATCGTGATGAAAAGCTCTTCGAACTTCCGGCTCAGGGTCTGCTCCTGGGAGAGACGCGAGTTCTTCACGTACTGCTGGGTGATCGTCGAGCCGCCCTGGGTCTGTCCGCCCTTGGCCATGTTGTAGAAGGCCCGGGCGATACCCATCGGGTCGATGCCGCTGTCGGTGTCGAACGACTTGTTCTCCGCTGAGATGACGGCGTTGCGCATGGCTGCGGGAATCTGCGAATAGTCGATGATCTGACGGTTGGTCTCGCCACCCGTGGCGATCATCTGCTTGCCGTTCGCCCAGTAGTAGACGTTGTTCTCCGCCTTGGCGGCAGCCTTCACGTCGGGCGTCCCGACCATCCCGTATGCCAGCCCGGCAACACCCAGGAGAAGGCCGAGGAAGCCGATACACAGGCTGGAGACCAGCTTCCACGACGGCACCCAGCGCCGCGCTCCGTACTTCCCGGCACGCGGGTAGTCGATGAAGCGCTTCTTGACGGGACGCTGACTGCCGCGCCCGCGGCCCCGACCGGGGCCCTCGTACCCGTCGCCGCCACCACCGCGGCGTCTGCCGCCCCCGCCGCCCTGACCCGCGCCACCTCCCTCGGCGGCACGCCGGCTCCCGCTTCCACGCTGTGCGGCTCGTCTGGCCGCGGCACGCCCGCCGTACGGACTCTCGTCGCCGTACGAACCGGAAGGTGACTCATTAGTTACTCCGCGTGACGGAGCCGCGCGGCGTCCTGTGGACTGCTGGGCGGCGCGTCTGGCCGCGGCACGCCCGCCACCTTGCGGTTGCTGCGTTTTGCGACGGTGCTCGCTCATCGAACGACTACTCCTCGGGCAGGCGAGAGCGCCTGGAAGCGGCAGTTGAGATCCGGTCCCCCCGAATTACGGACGGACCCTGCGACAGGCCCATCCGCAGTGCGTCCGGTCAGTCCGCGACGACTGACGCTCGGGGGCGTCGCGCGGTACCCGGTGGTCTGCATGCCGCACAGACTACGCACGGTCAAAACCCACCTAGGGCCCAAGTTCACCCCAAATCACGCAAGTCGCTTCCTACGAATTGGCGATGTGACGCCGTTCACGATGGCCCCCCTTGTCGCATCGCGGTGAGCGATCTATCGTCAAGATGTATCGAGTCGATACATCAGCTCGGCATAAGGATCCGCGAGAGCACTCGGAGAAGGAGGAGGCGAAGTTGAGCAGACGCTCCGGCATCCTCGAATTCGCCGTACTCGGTCTGCTCCGCGAGTCCCCCATGCACGGGTATGAGCTGCGCAAACGCCTCAACACCTCGTTGGGGATCTTCCGCGCCTTCAGCTACGGCACCCTCTACCCCTGCCTCAAGACGCTGGTAGCCAGCGGCTGGTTGATCGAGGAACCGGGAAACGGTCCGACAGAGGCCCCACCCGCCGGCGGACGTGGGGTCGCCCCTGCCTCTTCACTGGCAGGACGGCGCGCCAAGATCGTCTACCGGCTGACGGCAGAAGGTAAGGAGCACTTCGAGGAACTGCTCTCGCACACCGGCCCCGACTCCTGGGAGGACGAGCACTTCGCAGCCCGCTTCGCCTTCTTCGGACAGACGGAGCACGAGGTGCGGATGCGCGTCCTGGAAGGCCGCCGCAGCCGGTTGGAGGAGCGGCTGGAGAAGATGCGCGCCTCTCTGGCACGCACCCGCGAACGACTCGACGACTACACGCTTGAGCTGCAGCGACACGGCATGGAATCCGTGGAGCGCGAAGTGCGCTGGCTGAACGAGCTCATCGAGAGCGAGCGGTCGGGACGGGATCAGCGACGATCCTCGCCCGAGGGCTCCGCTCAGCAGAACACAGCAGGGGAGACGGACGGCCTGCCCCGGCACCGGGGTCACACCCCGCCGGATCCGTCCGACGACACCGGCAAGTGAAGTCCCGGCACTTCCGCAGGGCCTTCATCGGAATCACCGAGAACACTCAACACAGGGAGCAACCGGAATGGGTTCGGTTCGCGTAGCCATCGTCGGCGTGGGCAACTGCGCCGCCTCGCTGGTGCAGGGCGTCGAGTACTACAAGGACGCCGATCCGGCCGGCAGGGTGCCCGGTCTGATGCACGTCCAGTTCGGCGACTACCACGTGCGTGACGTCGAGTTCGTCGCCGCCTTCGATGTCGACGCGAAGAAGGTCGGCCTCGACCTCGCGGACGCCATCGGTGCCAGCGAGAACAACACCATCAAGATCGCCGACGTTCCGAACACCGGCGTGACCGTCCAGCGCGGCCACACCCACGACGGCCTGGGCAAGTACTACCGCCAGACCATCGAGGAGTCCGC
This sequence comes from Streptomyces sp. NPDC056231, assembly GCF_048270745.1. NCBI lineage: Bacteria > Bacillati > Actinomycetota > Actinomycetes > Kitasatosporales > Streptomycetaceae > Streptomyces > Streptomyces sp. NPDC056231. The sequence continues at coordinate 258,931 of NZ_JBLVKW010000003.1, forward strand.
CGAGGCCCCGGTCGACATCGTCCAGGTCCTCAAGGACAAGCAGGTCGACGTCCTCGTCTGCTACCTGCCCGTCGGTTCCGAGGTCGCTGCGAAGTTCTACGCGCAGTGCGCCATCGACGCCAAGGTCGCGTTCGTCAACGCCCTCCCGGTCTTCATCGCGGGCACCAAGGAGTGGGCGGACAAGTTCACCGAGGCCGGTGTCCCGATCGTCGGCGACGACATCAAGTCCCAGGTCGGCGCCACCATCACCCACCGCGTGATGGCGAAGCTCTTCGAGGACCGGGGTGTCATCCTGGACCGCACGATGCAGCTGAACGTCGGCGGCAACATGGACTTCAAGAACATGCTCGAGCGTGAGCGCCTGGAGTCCAAGAAGATCTCCAAGACGCAGGCCGTCACCTCGCAGATCCGTGACCGCGAGCTCGGTGACGACAACGTCCACATCGGTCCGTCGGACTACGTGGCCTGGCTGGACGACCGCAAGTGGGCGTACGTGCGCCTCGAGGGCCGCGCCTTCGGTGACGTTCCGCTGAACCTGGAGTACAAGCTCGAGGTCTGGGACTCCCCGAACTCCGCCGGTGTCATCATCGACGCCGTGCGCGCCGCGAAGATCGCTAAGGACCGTGGCATCGGTGGCCCGATCCTCTCCGCGTCCTCGTACTTCATGAAGTCCCCGCCGGTCCAGTACTTCGACGACGAGGCCCGCGAGAACGTCGAGAAGTTCATCAACGGCGACGTCGAGCGCTGACACGACCGGAAACGGCGCGTGAACGCGGCAGGGCGATGAGCGGCAACGCTTTTCCGCTCCCGCCTCGTTGAGGGTCCCCGGGCAATCCGCCCGGGGACCCTCAACGTATGTGACCCTTGCCCACATGCCCGTCGTACGTGATCTGCGCGTACTCCTACGCCTTCGGAACTTCCGTCGTCTGCTGGCCGTACGGCTCTTCTCCCAGGCCGCCGACGGCGTCTATCAGGTCGCCCTCGCCGCGCACGTCGTCTTCTCCCCGGAGAAACAGACGTCGGCGACGGCCATCGCCTCCGCGATGGCCGTGCTGCTGCTGCCGTACTCACTCATCGGCCCTTTCGCCGGCGTCCTGCTGGACCGCTGGCCGCGCCGCCAAGTCTTCCTTTACGGCAATCTGCTGCGCGCAGCCCTCGCCTGCTGCACCGCCCTGCTGATCTTCGGAACCGCACCCGACTGGCTCTTCTACGCCTCCGCGCTGTGCGTCACCGGGGTGAACCGCTTCGTGCTGGCGGGGCTCTCGGCCGCACTGCCGCGGGTCGTCGACAGGGACCGGCTGGTCATGGCCAACTCGCTCTCACCGACCGCGGGCACGCTCGCCGCCACGGCGGGCGGCGGCCTCGCCTTCGCCGTACGCCTCGTGGCTGCGGACTCGGATGCCACAGTGGTGCTGCTGGGCGCGGGGCTCTACCTCGCCTCGGCGCTGGCCTCCCTGAGCCTGGCCACCCAACTCCTCGGGCCGGATACGCACGGCAGTCCTGTCCGGCTGAGGGACGCGCTCGCCACCACCGCGCACGGACTCGTCGACGGGCTGCGCCATCTAGCCGAACGGACGGACGCCGCACGGGCACTGGCCGCCATGACAGTGATCCGGTTCTGCTACGGGGCGCTGACCGTGATGGTGCTGATGCTGTGCCGGTACGCCTGGTCCGACAGCGAATCCGGCGGTCTGGCCCTGCTCGGACTGGCCGTGGGCGCCTCGGGGGCGGGATTCTTCGCGGCGGCCGTGCTGACGCCCTGGGCGGTTGGACGGCTCGGCCGGTTCCGTTGGATGGCGACGTGCGCCGCCGCGGCTGCCGTCCTCGAACCTGCGCTCGGGCTGTGGTTCGCTCCTCGACCGATGCTGGTCGCGGCATTCATGCTCGGAGCCGTCACCCAGGGAACGAAGATCGCGACGGACACGGTGGTGCAGACCGCGGTGGACGACTCATTCCGCGGCCGCGTCTTCTCCCTGTACGACGTGCTGTTCAACGTGGCCTTTGTGGGCGCCGCCGCAGTAGCCGCTGTGGCACTGCCTCCTGACGGGAAGTCGGCCGCCGTGGTGATCGGGCTTGCGCTGCTCTACGGGATCGTCGCCGTGACGATGTTCCGGTGGAGTCGTGTCAGTGAAGTGCTCTAGCGTGCGCGCGTCAACACGGAAACCTCCGGCAGCCGTAAGAGCCGGACTGGCGTGGTTCCCTGTCTGACGCCGATGAAGTCGACGGGCTGACCCTCTTCCGGGCGGGTGCCGAGAGCTGCTGCATCGAGGGGCGCTGTTTCACGTGAAACAGCGCCCCTCCGCACATCCGCTGCGGTCATGTTTCACGTGAAACATGACCGCAGCCCCACCCTCAGCTCTGCCCGGCCCACCACTTCTTGAGCTCCGCGACGGCCACGTCATGCCCCATCGGGCCGTTCTCCAGCCGCATCTCCAGCAGGAACGCGTACGCCTTGCCGATCACCGGCCCAGGGCCGACACCCAGCGTCTTCATGATCTCGTTGCCGTCCAGGTCGGGCCGGATGGCGTCCAGCTCCTCCTGTTCCTTCAACTGTGCGATGCGCTCCTCAAGCGCGTCATAGGTGCGCGAGAGCGCGCCGGCCTTGCGCTTGTTCCGCGTCGTGCAGTCCGAGCGCGTCAGCTTGTGCAGCCGTTCCAGCAACGGGCCCGCATCCCGCACATACCGACGGACGGCGGAGTCGGTCCACTCACCGTCGCCATAGCCGTGGAAGCGCAGATGCAGCTCCACCAGCTTCGAGACGTCCTTGACGGTGTCATTGGAGTACTTGAGCTCCGTCATGCGCTTCTTGACCATCTTGGCGCCCACCACCTCGTGGTGATGGAAGGAGACGCGTCCGTCCTTCTCGAAACGCCGAGTCCGCGGCTTACCGATGTCATGGAGCAGCGCGGCAAGCCGAAGAGTCAGATCGGGACCGTCCTCCTCCAGGTCGACCGCCTGCTCCAGAACGGTCAGCGAGTGCTCGTAGACGTCCTTGTGACGGTGATGCTCGTCACTTTCCAGCCGCAGCGCGGGCAGCTCCGGCAGCACCCGCTGCGCCAGCCCCGTGTCGACCAGGAGTGCCAGTCCCTTGCGAGGGTGCGCGGAGAGCAGCAGCTTGTTGAATTCCTCACGGACCCGCTCGGCGGAGACGATCTCGATACGGCCCGCCATCTCGGTCATCGCGGTGATGACATCAGAAGCGACCTCGAAGTTCAGCTGCGCGGCGAAGCGCGCGGCACGCAGCATGCGCAGGGGATCGTCGGAGAAGGACTCCTCGGGTGTCCCGGGGGTGCGCAGCACCCGCTCCGCCAGGTCCTCCAGACCGCCGTGCGGGTCGATGAATTCCTTCTGCGGCAGCGCGACGGCCATGGCGTTGACCGTGAAGTCCCGGCGTACGAGGTCCTCCTCGATGGAGTCGCCGTAGGAGACCTCGGGTTTACGCGAGGTCCTGTCGTACGCCTCCGACCGGTACGTGGTGACTTCGATCTGGTAGCCGTTCTTCTGGCAGCCCACTGTGCCGAAGGCGATGCCGACCTCCCATACCGAGTCGGCCCACGGACGCACGATCTTCAGAACGTCCTCGGGCCGGGCGTCGGTGGTGAAGTCCAGGTCGTTCCCCAGCCTGCCGAGCAGCGCGTCCCGGACCGAGCCACCGACCAGGGCCAGACTGAATCCGGCATCCTGGAATCGGCGGGCAAGGTCGTCGGCGACCGGGGAGACCCGAAGCAGTTCGCTGACTGCGCGATGCTGCACCTGGGTCAGGGCACTGGAATTCTCTTCATTGGCGTTCGGCACAACAGAAAAGGGTACGTGCCCGGACCGGCCCAGGCGTCATCGTTTCTTTCCACCCCTGCAAGACTCTCCCGATCATGTAGCGCACACCCGAGCACTCAGCGCCCGCGCACATCGTTACCATGCGGGGACGCAGCAACCGACAACCATCGACAGCAGCTGACGACGACGAGGGACGGGTAGGCGCGTGGCCGAGGCGGCAGACATCCAGGGGATCAGTCCTTCTCCTGCCCGCCGGTGGCTGCGGCGCACAGCATCCTTGGTCGTCGCAGCACCGCTCGTGGCAGCGCTGCTGGCCGGCACGGCCGCGCCCACGGCGCAGGCCGCCGTGGCAAGCAAGGCTTCCACCGGCTCCAGCACCGTCGATGTGTCCCTGGACACCCTGGCTCCCAGTGCACCGGTCAAGGGGGACACGCTCACCGTCTCCGGCACCCTGACCAACAGGGGCAAGGAACCGGTCACCGATGCCCGGGTCGATCTGCGTGTCGGGCCGAGGCTCTTCAGCAGGACATCGATCGACGACGCCGCGGAGCGCACCGGGTACATGCCCAGCAGCGATCCCGCAGCGATCGGCGGTAAGTACACGGTGGAATTCGCAAAGCTCCCTTCGGGCATCAGCCAGGACTTCACGCTGTCCGTGCCCGTCGACAAGCTGGGACTCGACGACGCAGGTGTCTACCAGCTCGGTGTCTCCCTGTCCGGGCAGACCGCCCGCGCCCAGTACGAGCAGGTGCTCGGAATCCAGCGCACCTTCCTCCCCTGGCAGCCGGAGGAGAGCGGCTCCAGGACCGATGTCACCTATCTCTGGCCGCTGATCGCATCCGCCCATGTCACTGCCGAGACCGGCTCGGACGAGCAGCAGACACCGGTCTTCGCCGATGACAACCTGGCGGCCGAGCTCGCTCCGGGCGGTCGCCTCGACCAGATGGTCTCGCTGGGCAGCCAGCTGCCCGTCACCTGGGTGATCGACCCGGATCTGCTGGCCAGCGTCGATGCGATGGCGAGGAGCTACCGCGTCAAGGTCGACGACACCACCGTTCCCGGCAAGAACCAGGCCGTTGCCAAGCAGTGGCTCAGCTCACTGGAGAAGGCGGTGGCGGACCGCAAGGTTGTGGCGCTGCCTTTCGCCGATCCGGATCTTGCGTCCATCGCACACCGCGGCAAGAACGTCTCGGGGACTCTCAGCCACCTGCAGACCGCCACCGAGGTGGCCGGCACAACGGTGGAGACGATCCTGCACGTGAAACCGTCCACCGACTTCGCATGGCCGGTCGACGGCGCGATCGATCCTTCGATCGTCGATGTCGCCACGTCGGCCGGTGCCCACAACGTGATCGCCCGCAGCGACAGCCTCCAGGAAACAGGGAAGCTGCCGTACACACCGACCGCAGCCCGGCCGATCGGTGGCGGTACCAACGCCATCGTGGCCGACTCCCGGCTCTCCAAAGCCTTCGAGGGAGACATGTCGCGTGCGGAGGATTCCACTCTCGCCGTGCAGAAGTTCCTCGCCACAGCCCTCGCGCTGACCGAGCAGGACACGGACACCAAGCGCAGCATCGTCATCGCGCCACAGCGGATGCCGACCGCCGCGCAGGCGCAGTCGATGGCAAGCGCCCTGCACGCCCTCGACGACGAACGGTGGACGCAGCCTCTCGACCTCGTGGGTGCAGCCGAGGCCGAGCCCGACGCCCAGGCGACGACGCGGGTCCCCGGGACCTCCCAATACCCGAAGCGGCTCCGCAGCCAGGAGCTGCCCACCCAAGCCTTCCAGGACATCAAGTCCACCCAGGTCTCGCTGGGCAGCTTCCAGGTCATCCTCACTCAGCCGGAGCGGGTGGTGACCCCCTTCGGCAACGCGATCAACCGGGCCATGTCGACGTCCTGGCGCGGCAGGCCGCTGGAGGCACAGCAGTACCGGGACTCGGTACGCACATACCTGCAGGGCCTCATCAACGAGGTGCAGCTCATCTCGAAGTCGGACGTCACGTTGTCCGGCCGCAGCGCCACGATCCCTGTGACCGTGCAGAACAGGCTGTTGCAGGATGTCGACCATCTGAAGCTCCGGCTGAAGTCGGAAAACCCGACGCGGCTCAAGCTGAACAACGGCGGCGCGGTGGCCGAGAAGCCGATCCGTATCGCCGGTGGCCACAGCCAGTCCGTGAAGTTCGACGCAGCTGCGAACGCCAACGGCCAGGTACAGGTCGTGGCGCAGCTGTACACCGAGGACGGCATGCCGTACGGCGAAGAGATGACCTTCACGGTAAAGGTCTCCGAGGTCACACCGACCGTGTTGCTGGTGATCGCCGGCGGGCTGCTGCTGCTGGTCCTCGCAGGCATCAGGATGTACACCCATCGCAAGCGCGCCAACGCAAGCACCCAGGCCGGGGACGACGGCGGTGAACCCGAGCAGCCGAGTGACCCGACTCCGGACACCGGTCCGGAAAGCGGGGGGCCTTCAGGCACGGGTGAGAAAGTAGACCGTTGAGCGATGTCTGTCGTGGCCGGTCGGCCGGGGACGATGAGGTGGGGTTTCGATGAACGCGCCGTACGACGGTGACCGTGGTCAGGGTGCGGGCGGAGATGGTTCTTCCGGTGGCCCCCCGATGCCGCCTGGCCCGGGCCAGGCGCCGCTGCCGCCCGATCCGTACATCCAGGACACGTACGACCGCGACCCTTACCGCGCTCACGACCTGTCCGCCCAGGACCCGGTGGCCGAGGCACTGTACGACCGCGCCGCCCACCCGCCGCCACCCCCTGGCATGTACCAGCCGCCGCAGCCGCTCTACCAGCAGCCGCCTGCGGCGCAGTACGCCCCCGATCCACGCATCTGGGCGCAGACCCCGCCGCCCGAGCCCGACGGCGCGTCCCGGCACCTGCCGTACGGGGACGACGCGGCGACCACGCAGTTCGTCGGTGTGGACGACCTCGTCACTCAGGCATCCGAGCACCACGAGGAACCGGACGCGTTCGCTCACCTGTTCCGGGACCAGGAAGGCCCGGCCGGGTCCCCCGCTCCGTCCGAGCCAGAACCGGCTCCGGCACCCGCCCCGCCGAAGTCCGGCGGCCGGGCCTCCAGCCTGCTGAAGTCCAGCGCGGTGATGGCGGCCGGCACACTCGTGTCCCGTCTCACCGGCTTTGTCCGCAGCCTGGTGATCACCGCCGCGCTGGGTGCGGCGCTGCTCGGTGACAGCTTCACCGTCGCCTACACGCTGCCGACGATGATCTACATCCTCACCGTGGGCGGCGGGCTCAACTCGGTCTTCGTTCCTCAGCTCGTCCGTTCCATGAAGGACGACGAGGACGGCGGCGAGGCGTACGCCAACCGCCTGCTCACGCTCGTCATGGTCGCACTCGGCGTGATCGTCGCGATCGCGGTCTTCGCCGCTCCCCTGCTGATCCATCTGATGTCGAGCACGATCGCGAACGATCCGGCGGCCGACAATGTGGCCACCACCTTCGCCCGGTACTGCCTGCCGACCATCTTCTTCATGGGCGTGCACGTGGTGATGGGCCAGATCCTCAACGCCCGCGGAAAGTTCGGCGCGATGATGTGGACCCCGGTCCTCAACAACATCGTCATGATCTTCACGTTCGGCATGTTCATCTGGGTCTACGGCACCTCCGCCGAATCCCACATGGGTGTACAGACGATTCCGCCGGAGGGCGTCCGGCTGCTGGGTATCGGCACACTGCTCGGCCTTGTCGTCCAGGCCCTGGCGATGATTCCGTATCTGCGCGAGGCCGGCTTCCGCTTCCGTCCGCGCTTCGACTGGAAGGGCCATGGACTCGGCAAGACGGTCAAGCTGGCCAAGTGGACCGTTCTGTTCGTCTTCGCCAACCAGGCCGGCGTACTGGTCGTCACGCAGCTCGCAACCGCCGCCGGTAAGGCTTCCGACAGGAACGGCACGGGATTTCTCGCCTACTCCAATGCGCAGCTGATCTGGGGCATGCCTCAGGCGATCATCACCGTCTCGGTCATGGCAGCCCTGCTGCCCCGTATCTCCCGGGCCGCCCACGACAACGACCCCGGCGCGGTCCGCGACGACATCTCGCAGGGGCTGCGCAACTCCGCCGTGGCGATCGTGCCGGTCGCCTTCGCGTTCCTCGCGCTGGGCGTGCCGATGTGCACGCTGCTGTACGCCTCCAGCGGCACCGAGGCCGCCAGGTCCATGGGCTTCATCCTGATGGCGTTCGCCCTCGGCCTCATCCCGTACTCCGTGCAGTACGTGGTGCTCCGTGGCTTCTACGCCTACGAGGACACCCGCACGCCCTTCTACAACACGGTCATCGTCGCCGGGGTCAATGCCGCCGCTTCCGCTCTCTGCTACGTGGTGCTTCCGGCCCAGTGGGCGGTCGTCGGCATGGCGGCTTCGTACGGACTGGCCTATGCCGTCGGCGTGGGCGTCGCCTGGCGCCGGCTGCGCAACCGGCTGGGCGGCGACCTGGACGGCGCACACGTCGTCCGTACCTACGCCCGTCTGTGCCTCGCGGCGATCCCCGCAGCGATCGTCGGCGGTGGCGTGGGCTTCGCACTGCTCAAGGGCCTGGGCGAGGGTGCCTTCGGTTCGCTGGTCGCCCTGCTCTGCGGTGGGACCGTGCTGATGGGGGTCTTCTTCATCGCGGCGAAGCGCATGCGGATCGAAGAGATCAACGGCATGGTCGGGATGGTCCGCGGGCGACTCGGACGCTGAGGATCAATCGGCCCGCACAACCATCGCTGCTCTCCGTGTGTCGTGCATAGCGCTGGAGTGTGGGCACAATTGGCGTGACTGTGCAGAGCTGGCTGGCATCGCGCAACGGATGGGGAGGCAGGAACGACGGTGGCGGAACGAAGCACGGCTGCCGTCGACGTGGCCGACAACAGCGGTGATGAGCCGCTGGCCGCCAAGGCGGACGAGGCCACGACCGACGGGACGGCAGAAGCCCAGGAATCGGCGGGCACCAGCCCCCGGGACGCAGACGATGAGCGAAGCAGCCCGGAGGCCGCCTCGGCGACCCCTGATCTGCACAGCGGCCACAGACTTGCCCAGCGCTACCGTCTGGAAGAGTGCGTCACCCGTCTGGACGGATTCAGCAGCTGGCGTGCTGTCGACGAGAAACTGCGCCGCGCGGTGGGCGTCCATCTGCTCCCCGCGGACCACCCGCGAGCCCGCTCCGTGCTGGCCGCGGCCCGGTCCTCCGCACTGCTCGGCGACCCCCGCTTCGTGCAGGTCCTCGACGCGGTCGAGGAGGACGACCTTGTCTACGTCGTCCATGAATGGCTTCCCGACGCCATTGAGCTCACGGCTCTGCTGGCCTCCGGCCCCATGGACGCTCACGACGCGTACCAGCTGGTCAGCCAGATCTCCCAGGCCATGGCGGCCGCGCACCGCGAGGGCCTCGCGCATCTGAGGCTCACCCCGGGAGCGGTGCTGCAGAGCTCGACCGGTCAGTACCGGATCCGTGGCCTCGCTGTTAACGCCGCCTTGCGCGGCATCACCGCAGAGCGTCCTCAGCGCACGGACACGGAGGCGATCGGCGCCCTGCTCTACGCCGCTCTGACACAACGCTGGCCGTACGAGAACGACGCGTACGGTCTCTCCGGACTGCCCAAGGGCGTGGGGCTGATCGCCCCCGACCAGGTGCGGGCCGGCGTACACCGAGGTCTCTCCGAGCTCGCCATGCGCGCCCTGGCCAACGACGGCGCCACCGCCTCCCGGCAGGAACAGCCCTGCACCACCCCGGACGAGCTTGCCAAGGCCGTCGCGGCGATGCCGCGCATCCGTCCGCCCGAGCCCACGTTCACGGCTCCGCCCGAGTACCAGCGGACGACCTACCAGCAGGGCACCTACGGACATCCGTCCGCCCGTCCCGGCACACCCGTGACCAAGCCCGTGACGGCCGCACCCCCGGCGCCGCTCCAGAGCCGCACCGGCAAGGCCCTCAAGTGGGCCGTGTCCGCATTGCTCATCGCCGCCCTAGGCCTCGGTAGCTGGCAGCTGGCGGACACCCTGCTGCACCGCGACAAGGGCTCCGGCGATCAGGAGACGCCACAGACCACCAACAACGGTGGCGACAAGCCTAAGGCGCCCACCCCGATAAAGGTCGAGGATGCGCAGGAATACGCGCCGGACGGAAACCCGCAGGCACCTGGCGACGTCAAGAAGACGTACGACGACAAGAGCTCCACTTTCTGGCGATCCAAGACATTTGTGAGCGGTCCGGAACTCGCCCCCTACAAAAAGGGTTTCGGTATCGTCTACGACCTCGGCTCGGAGCAGAACGTCTCCAGCGCATCCATAGCAATGCTGTACGGGGGCGATCACACCACGGTCTCGCTGTACGCCGAGGACAGCATGTCGCCGAGCGCATCGATCGACGCGCTGAAGCCGTTCGCGACCCAGAGCACGAGTGCCACCTCGGCCCAGCTGAAGGCCCGGACGCCCGTGAAGACGCGTTATGTGCTGGTCTGGATTACAGCTGCGCCGAAGGCGCCCGGTGACGCATATGTCGGCTCCGGCTACAAGCAAGCCGTAACGAACGTCGCCTTCACCGCGCTTCGGTAGCCGCAGCTGGCACCACCCACCTCGGCGCAAAAAAACAGGGTCTCCAGAGGAAAAAGCTCTGGAGACCCTGCTTTCTTCTACGAAGAGCCGGGCACGGCCCGCCTATTCGCTATTGCTAAATATCCGATTGATCCTTATCGTTCGCCTTTCATTATGGATCGATTTCAATGCACAGATGGCGACAGCTGAGGAGGGAAACCGTGAGTCCTGTGGCGGGCGAGCCCCACCCGACAAGCGACTCAGACCTCCTCGCTCGTCACGTAGCCGGTGAACCGGATGCCTTCGGTGAGCTCGTACGGCGCCACCGCGACCGGCTGTGGGCCGTGGCACTCCGGACCCTGGGCGACCGCGAGGAAGCTGCCGACGCCGTCCAGGACGCCCTGGTCTCCGCTTTCCGGGCCGCTCACACCTTCCGCGGCCAGTCCGCCGTCACCACCTGGCTGCATCGCATCACGGTCAACGCCTGCCTCGACCGGGTCCGCAAGGCCGCGTCACGCAAGACCTCACCCGTCGACGACACCGAGCGACTCGAACAGCTCCTGGAGCCCCACGAGTCCGCCGAGGCACCAGCCGAGCGTCAGGATCTGCACCGCGAACTTCTGGCGGCACTCGGCACGCTTCCCGCCGAACAACGGGCCGCACTGGTTCTCGTGGACATGCAGGGATATCCCGTGGCGGAGGCCGCCCTCATCCTTGAGGTGCCGACCGGCACCGTGAAGAGCCGCTGTGCACGGGGCCGAGCCCGGCTGGCCCCCCTCCTGACCCACCTCCGTGGTGAAGTCGGAGAGAGCGGTGAACCCGGCATGGGAAGGAACCGGACGCAGAGGGCATCCGTCCCACCCGCATCGGGGCCAAAGGACGCAGAGACCAGTGATCCCGCTGGAGTGAAGGGCGGAGGTGGGCGCACATGACATCAACGACCGACACGACTCAGCACCCTGACGTCTCGGAGATCTCCGAGCTCACCGAAGGGCTGCTCTCGCCATCCCGCGCGGCGGAAGTAAGCCGCCACGTGGATGACTGCGCACTCTGTGGCGAGGTCCGGTCCGCTCTCGAAGAGATCCGCGGACTACTCGGCACTCTGCCCGCTCCCGTGCGTATGCCCGAGGATGTCGCAGACCGTATCGATGCCGCGCTGGCCGCCGAGGCCGATGTTTCACGTGAAACAGAAGCCGCCGCAGAACAGGGGCAGGGAGCGGGAGAGCAAGAGGCGCGGGGCCGCGAAGCGGAGCGCAGGGCGGCTCAGTCCACCGTTGCGGACCGTCCCTCAGGGCACCCCAGGGCCACCAGCGGCCCTGGCCGCCAGTCGTCACGGCGCCGCCGCCGCATCGTCCTCGGCACAGCGCTCGGCGCGGCGGCGGTGGGCATGAGCGTCCTCCTGCTGCAGATGGTCCAGACGTCTCAGAACTCCGCAGGGTCCAAGGCAGCGGACATGGGCGTCAGTGCCTCGAAGACGGGAGCGAGCGCGTTCTCGGGCTCCCCGCTCAGCCAGCGCGTACACAGCCTCCTGAGCAATGCCGAGGCGTCCCCTCTCAAGCATCCCAACGCCGAGAAGCAGGCGCCGTCCGTCGATGTCCAGTCGACCCCGGAGGGTGAGTCCCCTGCCGCCTCAGCCTCCGGCACACCGCTGCGCACTCCCGTCACGTCCGTCCCCGCCTGTGTACAGCTGGGCACCGGACGAGACACTGCCCCACTCGCCGTCGAGGAAGGCACATACGAGGACACCAACGCCTTCCTCGTCGTTCTGCCGCACGAGACCGACGCCACCCTCGTCCAGGCCTACGTCATCGATGCCGGCTGCGTCCGCACAGACCCCGCGGGCAGGGGGGATCTTCTCCTGACCCACGCCTACCCCCGCCCCTGAGAATGGCACCGGACGCCGCTCCGGCACGTCGGGAATGCATCCCCCGTAGGATCCGTTGGGTGGGGTGAGAGTCGTTGAACCGACCCCAGTAGGCGTGGACAGTAGGCAGTCTGCAGAGACGAGGAAGAAACCCGTGAGCGACGTCCGTAATGTGATCATCATCGGCTCCGGCCCCGCGGGCTACACAGCCGCCCTTTACACCGCACGTGCGTCGCTGAAGCCTCTGGTCTTCGAGGGCGCCGTCACCGCTGGTGGCGCGCTGATGAACACCACCGACGTGGAGAACTTCCCCGGATTCCAGGACGGGATCATGGGCCCCGAGCTCATGGACAACATGCGCGCCCAGGCGGAGCGCTTCGGCGCCGAGCTCATTCCCGACGATGTGATCGCCGTCGACCTCGCCGGAGACATCAAGACCGTCACCGACACGGCCGGCACGGTGCACCGCGCCAAGGCTGTCATCGTCACCACCGGCTCCCAGCACCGCAAGCTCGGTCTGCCCAACGAGGACGCGCTCTCCGGACGCGGCGTCTCCTGGTGCGCCACTTGTGACGGCTTCTTTTTCAAGGACCAGGACATCGCTGTGGTCGGCGGCGGCGACACGGCCATGGAGGAGGCGACGTTCCTCTCCCGCTTCGCCAAGTCGGTCACGATCGTCCATCGCCGCGACTCGCTGCGCGCCTCCAAGGCCATGCAGGAGCGTGCCTTCGCCGACCCGAAGATCAAGTTCGCCTGGGACAGCGAAGTCGCCGGGGTTCACGGCGAGCAGAAGCTCTCCGGTCTGACCCTGCGCAACACCAAGACCGGCGAGACGTCCGAGCTTGCGGTGACTGGTTTGTTCATCGCCGTCGGCCATGACCCGCGTACCGAGCTCTTCAAGGGGCAGCTCGACCTGGACGACGAGGGTTACCTCAAGGTCGACGCTCCCTCGACGCGCACCAACCTGACCGGCGTCTTCGGCGCCGGCGATGTCGTCGACCACACGTACCGGCAGGCCATCACCGCTGCCGGCACCGGCTGCTCCGCCGCCCTCGACGCCGAGCGTTTCCTTGCCGTGCTCGCCGACGAAGAGAAGGCCGCTGCGGCAGCCGTCTGATCCACGCCTCTCACCCCACACCCCCGCGAAGTTAAGGAGGCCGCCGTGGCCGGCGCCCTGAAGAACGTGACTGACGACTCCTTTGAGGAGGACGTCCTGAAGAGCGAGAAGCCCGTACTGGTGGACTTCTGGGCAGCCTGGTGCGGCCCGTGCCGCCAGATCGCTCCCTCCCTGGAGGCAATCGCGGCCGAGCATGGCGACGCGATCGAAATCGTCAAGCTCAACATCGACGAGAACCCGGCGACCGCCGCCAAGTACGGCGTGATGTCGATCCCGACGCTGAACGTGTACCAGGGCGGCGAGGTCGCCAAGACCATCGTCGGCGCCAAGCCGAAGGCCGCAATCCTCCGCGACCTCGAAGGCTTCATCGCCAAGTAGGACCAGGGTGCGTTGTTTCACGTGAAACGGGTCCATCCCCTCGAAGGGATGGACCCGTTTCACGTTCTCCCGAGCTCTCGGATCACAGTGGGCGCAGTGCCGGTTCCTTCTGCACAGCACCCAGCAACCGGTCCAGTGCCAATTCGACGTCTTCCTTCCACGAAAGCGTCGTGCGCAGCTCCAGTCTCAGCCGTGGATACACCGGATGCGGGCGTACAGTCTTGAAGCCCACCGCCAGCAGATGGTCAGCCGGAAGTACACAGGCCGGCTCCTTCCACCGGGCATCACCGAAGGCCTCGATCGCCTTGAACCCTCGTCGCAGCAGGTCCTTGGCGACGGTCTGCACCATGACCCGCCCCAGACCCTGCCCCTGATACCCGGGCATGATCCACGCAGTCATCAACTGCACGGCATCGGGGGACACGGGACTGGTGGGAAAGGCGGTCGAACGTGGAACATACGCCGGTGGCGCATAGAGGACGAAGCCGACCGGCACATCGTCCACATAGACGACCCGGCCACACGATCCCCACTCCAGCAGGACAGCCGAGATCCACGCTTCCTTTTCCAGCTCCGGAGTGCCTGCCTTTACCGCAGCTTCCCCACTGACCGGATCAAGCTCCCAGAAGACACACGAGCGGCAGCGCTTGGGGAGGTCGGGAAGGTTATCCAGTGTGAGCGGTACGAGCCGCCGTCCCATGAAGGCTGTTCCTCACTTCCTTCGCCCGCCGCATCACGAGCGGCAGTCAGTGCACTCCGTTCGCGGAGCAGGCCGCCGACAAACCCTCCGACGGCTCCTAAGCCCAGCCCCACTGTCACCAGTCGGCTGCGGCTCACTGATCGCATGGCCCTCCCTCCGCCGAGGTGGATCAAGCTGGATGTGCCATATCAGAACGAATCGTATCCACCCGGAGACGAAGCCGACACCGTGAGCAAGCAAAGGGCGGGCCGTGTTCCGGTAAGTACCCGCACACGGCCCGCCCCACGGCTCACTCAGCGGGTGTCAGCCCTCGCCGTTCTCGGCCGACTCCTCGGAAAGACGCCGTTCCAGCACGCGGCCCTCACCAGGCGCCAGGCTGCCGAGAATGCGGTCCAGATCTTCCATCGAGGCGAACTCGACGACGATCTTTCCCTTCTTCTGCCCGAGGTCGACCTTCACCCTGGTTTCGAAGCGGTCCGAGAGCCGGGAAGCAAGATCGGAGAGAGCGGGAGACAGCCGACCGCCGGCGCGGGGCCCCTTGGACTTTGGGGTACTGGTGGTCCGGGAACCCATCAGGGTCACGATCTCCTCGACCGCACGCACCGAGAGGCCCTCAGCCACGATGCGATGGGCCAGCCGATCCTGCTCCTCGGAGTCGTCCACAGACAACAGCGCTCGGGCATGACCGGCCGACAGCACCCCGGCAGCGACCCTGCGCTGCACAGGCGGAGAGAGCCGCAGCAGCCGCAGCGTGTTCGACACCTGCGGGCGCGACCGCCCGATACGGTCGGCCAGCTGGTCATGCGTGCATTTGAAGTCCTTGAGCAGCTGGTCGTACGCGGCTGCCTCCTCCAGTGGGTTCAACTGAGCCCGATGGAGGTTCTCCAGGAGTGCGTCCAGGAGCAGCTTCTCGTCGTCCGTGGCCCGCACGATGGCCGGGATGCGCTCCAGACCCGCCTCACGGCAGGCCCTCCAGCGCCGCTCGCCCATGATGAGCTCGTAGCGCTCCGGTCCCAGCTTCCGCACGACGACAGGCTGGAGGAGACCGACCTCCTTGATGGAGGTGACAAGCTCGGCAAGCGCGTCCTCGTCGAACACCTCACGAGGCTGCCGGGGGTTCGGAGTGATTGAGCCGAGGAGAACCTCGGCGAAGTACGCTCCCGCAGCGCCCGTCGCCTCGGAGGAGGCTTCGGGCTGCAAGAGGGGCGCACTCGGCCCCAATACAGCGGAAGCAGCCGCGAGCGTGGCCACCTTCGCAGCGGCCACTCCTCGCTCAGCCGTCATCACCGGAATCGCGCTGGACGAGGCCGCGCCCGGCTCGGAGGCTGGTACCTGACGTTCCTGCGGGGCAGCGGGGATCAGTGCGCCGAGCCCACGCCCCAACCCTCTACGACGCTCACTCACTGGATCCCCTCCGAAATGTTCTGCTGACTGTTCTGGCTGCCTGCGTGGGCGTGCTGGGCCTCGTAGTGCACCCCGACTCCCCTCAGGGCAATCTCACGAGCTGCTTCGAGATACGACAAGGATCCGCTGGAACCCGGGTCGTAGGTCAGAACGGTCTGCCCATAACTCGGCGCCTCCGAGATTCGTACCGACCGGGGGATGTTTGTGCGCAGCACCTCCTTGCCGAAGTGGCTGCGCACCTCCTCCGCCACCTGGGAAGCGAGCCGGGTCCTGCCGTCGTACATGGTGAGAAGGATCGTCGACACGTGCAGAGCGGGGTTCAGATGTCCCCGGACGAGATCGACGTTCCTCAACAGCTGTCCCAGTCCTTCCAGCGCGTAGTACTCGCACTGAATGGGGATCAGCACCTCGGCGCCCGCGACCAGGGCGTTGACCGTCAGCAGACCGAGCGAAGGCGGGCAGTCAATAAGGATGTAGTCCAGTGGCTGCTCATAAGCCTGGATCGCTCGCTGCAGTCGACTCTCCCGCGCCACCAGCGATACCAGCTCGATCTCCGCACCGGCGAGATCGATGGTGGCAGGGGCGCAGAAGAGACCTTCGACGTCCGGTACGGGCTGCACCACGTCGGAGAGCGGCTTGCTCTCCACCAGAACGTCATAGATAGAGGGAACTTCGGCATGGTGGTCGATGCCCAGGGCCGTGGAGGCGTTTCCCTGTGGGTCGAGGTCGACCACCAGAACACGTGCGCCGTGGAGTGCAAGCGACGCGGCAAGGTTCACCGTCGTGGTCGTCTTGCCCACGCCGCCCTTCTGGTTGGCCACCACCATGACGCGTGTCTGGTCAGGGCGGGGCAGCCCCTCGCCGGCGCGGCCGAGGGCCTCGACCGCCAGCTGGGCCGCACGACCGATGGGTGTGTCATCCATCGGCGGCGGTGTTTCACGTGAAACACCGTCCCCCGCCGATTCGGTTCGGGGACCGGGGACCGGATCGGTCATCGGTCCCGCAATGTTGGCGTCGGACCGCAAGGATTCACTCTCCTCGACTTCAAGCTCGCAATGAGCAGAGCCTGCCATGCTTTCGGGGTCGTGAACCAGCGAGGCCCGCTCTTCTGTGGATGAATCCACTTCTGTGGACAACTCCGTAGCCCTAGCGGGCCTGCGATGGCGCGGGGCGGCAGCCGCACGGCCGCGGCCGATGATTCCATGCAGCAGAGAGCGACGTTTCACGTGAAACACGATGCCCCTGCAGCCTAGCTACAGGGGCACGACACTCCGCACAGAGTGCGTATGGCTGCTTGTGCGGAGCATTACCGACAGACGGCACGAACTGTACGTAATAACTGATCCCGCAACGTGACTACGTGGCTCAGCGCCGCCGTCGCGTGCGGCTCGTCCTTGCGGCCTTGGCTCTCTTTGCGGCGAACCTCACACCACCCGGGCTCTCGCCGACCACCACGCGCACCACGGTGGACATCGGCTCGACCACGCCCTCCCCGACGTGCAGCACCTCGGTCTCCACCACTCCGAGCTTGCTCAGAGCAGCCCGTGCGCCGTTGATCTCCTCCTCGGCGGTGTCGCCCTTGAGCGCCAGCATCTCCCCGTAGGGGCGCAGCAGTGGCACACCCCAGCCGGCAAGTCGATCGAGCGGCGCCACGGCCCGGGCCGTGACGACATGAACCGGCTGAAGAGTCCCCAGGACTTCCTCGGCGCGGCCGCGGACCACGGTCACATGGTCCAGCCCGAGCAACTCGACGGCTTCCTGGAGAAAGTTCGTCCGCCGAAGCAGCGGCTCCAGCAAGGTGATCTTCAAGTCGGGACGCACCAACGCAAGTGGAATCCCCGGAAGACCTGCTCCGGATCCCACGTCGCAGACCGTGACGCCTTCGGGCACCACTTCGGAGAGCACCGCGCAGTTCAGCAGATGCCGTTCCCACAGCCGAGGCACTTCGCGGGGGCCGATCAGACCGCGCTTGACCCCTGCATCGGCAAGGAGCTCCGCATACCGGACAGCCTCCGGGAAGAACTCACCGAAAACCGCCCGCGCCTCTTCAGGCGCCTGGGGAAGCTCTACTTCCGCCGTCACGGGAACCGTCCTTCCATACCGCACTACCGCACTGTGGGTGGCTGACTATCAGGCTGACAAAGATCGGCCCCGCCTGCGAACAGACGGGGCCGACAGAACAAGGGTCCGGTCAGGCCGGGAGAACGACGACGAAGCGCTGCGGCTCCTCGCCCTCCGACTCGCTGCGCAGACCTGCGGCCGCAACCGCATCATGCACAACCTTGCGCTCGAACGGCGTCATCGGGTCCAGCTTCACCGGCTCACCGGTCTTCTTGACCTCGTCCGCGGCCTTGGCACCCAGCTCGGCCAGGACCGCACGCTTCTTGGCCCGGAAGCCTGCGATGTCCAGCATCAGACGGCTGCGGTCACCGGTCTCCCGGTGCACCGCCAGGCGCGTCAGCTCCTGGAGCGCCTCCAGCACCTCACCGTCGCGGCCCACGAGCTTCTGCAGTTCACGTGCCGAGTCGCTGATGATCGAGACCGCGGCCCGGTCCGCCTCGACGTCCATGTCGATGTCACCGTCGAGGTCGGCGATGTCGAGCAGGCCCTCGAGGTAGTCGGCTGCGATCTCCCCTTCCTGCTCAAGGCGGGTCAAGGTGTCGCTGCCCTCAGCGGCCGTGGAGGTGGTGCCTTCCGTCACGGATGGACTCCTTCTTACTTCTTGGACGGGTGCTTGGGCCGCTGCGGGCCCCTGCGCTGTCCGGACTTGGCTTGGCGTGAGGAGCCGGACGCGGGCTTGCCCGCCGGCTTCGGCTTGTCGTCCTGCGGTGCGTCCTGCTTCTGCAGCGAGGTCTTGGCCTCCGACTCGGTGGAGTGTGTCTCCTTCGCCGCACCGGGCTGCGCGGAACCGGCCTGAGTCGCACCGCTCTGACGCTTGGCCTTGGTCTGGCGCTTGGGCTGCTGGCGCTTCTGTGCGGATCCACCCTCGGCCTCGGCAAGAGCGGTATCGCTCTTCGTCACCGTGCCGTCCTCCTGGGCAGCAAGGCCGAGCTTGGCCAGTCCGGTGACGAACTTCCGCTCGATGTCGTTGCGGTCCGGGCCCTTCGCCACGATCCGCTTGATCGTGTTGCGCCTGGTCCGACCGCGCACCTCCCCGTGAGCGGCGACACTCTTCAGCAGACGCTCCAGGTACTGGTTCTGCGCCTTGCTGCCCGGGGTCGGGTTCTGGTTGATCACGTACATCTGCTGACCCATGGTCCAGACGTTCGTGGTCAGCCAGTAGACGAGGACACCGACGGGGAAGTTGATGCCCATGCCGGCAAAGATCAGCGGGAAGACGTACATCAGCATCTTCTGCTGCTGCATGTACGGCGTCTTGACCGTCAGGTCGACGTTCTTCGTCATCAGCTGGCGCTGGGTGAAGAACTGCGACGCCGACATCATGACGATCATGACCGCGGTGACGACCCGGACATCGGTCAGCGAGGCACCGAGCGCCGTGACGGTCGCTTCGCTGTCCATGAACTTGGCAGCGAGCGGAGCACCGAAGATGTGCGCCTGGCGGGCGCTGTCGAGCAGCGGCTGGTCGATGACACCGATCGTCTTGCCCGAGGCGATGGCCGAGAGCACGTGATACAGGGCGAAGAAGAACGGCGACTGCGCGAGGATGGGAAGGCACGAGGAGAGCGGGTTGGTTCCCGTCTCCTTGTACAGCTTCATCATCTCTTCGGACTGACGCTGCTTGTCGCTCTTGTAGCGCTCCTGGATCGCCTTCATCTTCGGCTGGAGCACCTGCATGTTCCGGGTCGACTTGATCTGCTTGACGAAAAGCGGGATCAGGCAGATCCGGATCAGCACCACCAGGGACACGATGGACAGGCCCCAGGCCCAGCCCGTGTTATCGCCGAAGATCGCTCCGTACAGCGTGTGGAACTGGACGATGACCCACGAAACGGGGTAAGTGATAAAGCTGAACAGACTGGCAATCGTGTCCACTAATCAGGCTCCTTGAGCATTGGGCGAAGTCTCTGCGGCCGGGCTTGGGGGTTCGGAGGCCGTTCCCCCAAGAGGCACATCAGCGGCTGAGTCCCCGGCCTTGCTGCCACGCAGTGCATTACGCAGCAGTTCGTGCCAACGCGGACGTTTGCGTGGCGGAACATGGTCCACGCCGCCGGGTGACCACGGATTGCACCGCAGGATGCGCCACGCGGTCAGCGCGGTTCCTTTGATCGCTCCGTGCCGGTCGATCGCCGTATATCCATAGTGGGAACACGACGGGTAGTAACGGCAGACAGGCCCAAGGAGTGGGCTGATCGTCCACTGGTACAGCTTGATCAGAGCCAGCAGCGGGTACTTCATCGCGCGCCCCCTCCCAGCAGCCGCTGAAGGGCGGCGTCCAGGTCTCGGGCCAGCTGTTCATGGTCGGCGTCGCCCGATCCGGGCAGCGCTCGTACGACAACCAGGCTACCGGGGGGCAGCATGGCCAGACGATCGCGGACCAGATGGCGAAGCCTCCGCTTCACGGCTGTGCGTACGACCGCGCCACCCACGGCTTTGCTGACAACGAAACCCGCACGCGGCGGGGGAGCACTCTCCCCAGTCACGTGCGGGTCCGTTGCACCGCTGCGTAGATGGACGACGAGTAGCGGCCGTCCGGCCCGGCGTCCTCGACGTACTGCGGTCGCGAAGTCCTCGCGCCGCCTCAGCCGATTCTCGGTAGGCAGCACGTCATGACCTGTGCGCGATCAGGCGGACAGGTTGGCGCGACCCTTGCCACGGCGGGACGCGAGAATCGCGCGGCCGGCACGGGTGCGCATACGCAGCCGGAAGCCGTGGGTCTTCGCGCGACGACGGTTGTTCGGCTGGAAGGTGCGCTTGCTCACTCGGGGGCTCCAGAAATGATTGTGTGTTGGCGGGACATCGCCTGGCTGTCACCGTGCGCCCACGAGGGACTCGCGTAAACGCGTTAGTGCACCGCTTCACAATCACAGACCGTGATCTTTGCCCATCGGAGGCAGGCGGCAGCAGCCATCGACAACTCGACCTGGTCACGGTACGCGCGGCTACGCCATCCGGTCAAACCCGCCCCGCGAGGGCCCGCGCTGTACACAGCCTGTGGACAACGACTTGAACCTCACGGGTCGGCCTGACTACCGTGGCTGGACTGCGGTTCTTTTTCTTCCCGCCTGCCGGGCCTCACCCGTCCCGACCCATCCCGTCCCGAGAACCACACATTCGTGGGACCAACGAGAAAGCGTGCCTTGTGGCTGACGTACCTGCCGATCTTGCCGCAGTGTGGCCACGAGTGCTGGAGCAACTCCTCGGGGAGGGCCAGCAGGGCATCGAGCCGAAGGACAAGCAGTGGATCGAGCGCTGCCAGCCGCTCGCACTGGTCGCCGACACCGCACTGCTCGCCGTGCCCAACGAATGGGGCAAGCGCGTCCTCGAGGGACGGCTTGCGCCGCTCATCAGCGAAACCCTGAGCCGTGAATGCGGACGCCCGATCCGGATCGCGATCACTGTCGACGACTCGGCGGGCGAGCCGCCGAACCCGCCGGCACCCCCGATGCACCAGTCCCAGCAGCCGGAGCAGCACCGCTACCAGGGACCGCAGCACGACGAGCGGCAGCACAACGACGCGTACGACGGATACGGCCACCGGCCCTCGGACGACGGAATGCCGACGGCCCGCCCCGCCTACCCCGACTACCAGCAGCAGCGCCCCGAGCCCGGCGCCTGGCCGCGCACCCAGGAGGACCTCCCCTGGCAGCAGCCCCGGCTCGGCGCATTCCAGGAGCGCGACGCGTCCGCGGAGCAGTGGCGTGAGCCGCAGCACGACTACCGCCCCCAGCAGCACGACTACCGGTCCCAGCCGCCCGAGCACCAGGGTTACGAGCAGGTGCGCCCCGAGCGCCACGCCCTGCCGGACCCCCAGCACCGGCAAGGCGGTCCGGGCACCGGACGCCCCGGCGGCGCCACCGGCCCGATAGGTGCACAGCCCGCACCCGGTCCCGGCGAACCCCATGCCCGGCTGAATCCGAAGTACCTCTTCGACACCTTTGTCATCGGCGCATCCAACCGATTCGCGCACGCCGCCGCCGTCGCTGTCGCCGAGGCACCCGCGAAGGCGTACAACCCCCTCTTCATCTATGGGGAGTCGGGGCTCGGCAAGACCCACCTGCTGCATGCCATCGGGCACTACGCGCGCAGTCTCTACCCGGGCACCCGGGTGCGCTACGTGAGCTCCGAGGAGTTCACCAACGAGTTCATCAACTCGATCCGCGACGGCAAGGGCGACACCTTCCGCAAGCGGTACCGCGACGTGGACATCCTGCTGGTCGACGACATCCAGTTCCTGGCGAGCAAGGAGTCGACGCAGGAGGAGTTCTTCCACACCTTCAACACGCTCCACAACGCCAACAAGCAGATCGTGCTGTCCTCGGACCGGCCGCCCAAGCAGCTGGTCACCCTGGAGGACCGGCTGCGGAACCGCTTCGAGTGGGGTCTGACCACCGATGTGCAGCCGCCGGAGCTGGAGACGCGCATCGCGATCCTCCGTAAGAAGGCGGTGCAGGAGCAGCTCAACGCCCCGCCGGAGGTCCTGGAGTTCATCGCCTCCCGCATCTCGCGCAACATCCGGGAGCTGGAGGGAGCGCTGATCCGGGTGACGGCCTTCGCCAGCCTCAACCGGCAGCCGGTGGATCTCGGGCTGACCGAGATCGTGCTGAAGGACCTGATCCCGGGTGGCGAGGACTCGGCTCCGGAGATCACGGCGACGGCCATCATGGCGGCGACCGCCGACTACTTCGGTCTGACCGTGGAGGACCTCTGCGGATCCTCACGCAGCCGGGTGCTGGTGACGGCTCGCCAGATCGCGATGTATCTCTGCCGTGAGCTGACGGATCTCTCGCTGCCCAAGATCGGCGCGCAGTTCGGCGGCCGCGACCACACGACGGTGATGCACGCGGACCGCAAGATCCGTGCGCTGATGGCGGAGCGACGCTCCATCTACAACCAGGTCACCGAGCTCACCAACCGCATCAAGAACGGCTGACAGAGCGCCGGTACGGCTTCTGGCACGACTTCATGCACGCCGCCGAGGGCGCCCCTGCCGGACTTCCGCGCAGGGGCGCCCTTCGTCGTCTCCTGCCCGCATCCATGGGGCCGGGGCACGCCTCGGCGTGGTCCTGAAGCGTTCCTGTCGGCAACCGGAAGCTTTTCTGCCGGCCTCCGGAACGCCTCCGTGGGGCTCCGGGACACCCCGGCGGAACCTCCAGAGGCCTCCCGGACCCCTTCCTGGCGCCATCCGCACGCCGCCGCCCTGGCCTTGGTGTTCGAATACACGCCGCCGACCTGCGGTTCTCCACAGATCTGGGGAAAATTTCCCCTCCACAGCCTGGGGATCGCGAAGTTGTCCATATTGCTTCCACAGGGGCGACTGCCGATACTCCATCAGGCCAGGTCAAGGGCCTGGGGATTTGTGGTCAACAGCGATCCACAGCCTGTGGACAAAATATTCGTCCACAGGGGCCACCCGATGTTGTCCACCGGCGGCCCACAGGCAGGGCTGTGTTGTCCCCAGCTTCTCCACACCCCTGTCCACTGTTCGGCAACACAACACCCGCTTTCACCGCGCGGAGTGAAAGGCGTCACACCAGGGAGCCCGGTTGGGCTGTGGGGAACCTGGGTAAAACTGGGGACAGCCCTGGGGAGAAACCCCCCTGCCCTGTGCATCGGGTGTGCAGAACTTTTGCGTGTCCACAGAAACGCCGGGTTGTCCACCGCTGCCACCCACAGGGGCAGTGGATAAAAAACCGGGCCTGACCTGCGAAAACGGCGTTATCCACGGTTTCCACAGGCCCTACTACTACTGCCACATAGAGTTAGCTCGGATTCCGCTTCGAAGTGGGTGCTGTGCACAACTTGGCGCCGGAGCTCTCCGAACCTCTTGTCGCGACTTGACCCCGAGCAGCACCGAGTGTCGGTGCCGTACGTCAGACTGGTCCCCGGGACGTCCTCCCCCTGCCATCGGCGGAGCGACCCCGACCAGACCACGAAGGCCAGCAGGGCGAGCGAGCAACAGCAGGAGGCGGTTCCGGTGAAGATCCGGGTGGAGCGCGATGTACTCGCGGAGGCAGTGGCCTGGGTGGCCCGCAGCCTTCCGGCCCGTCCGCCGGCGCCCGTTCTTGCGGGCCTTCTTCTGAAGGCTGAGGACGGCGCCCTCAGCTTCTCCAGCTTCGACTACGAGGTCTCGGCCCGGGTCTCGGTGGACGCCGAGGTCGAGGAGGACGGCACGGTGCTGGTCTCCGGCCGGCTGCTCGCCGATATCTGCCGCGCCCTCCCCAACCGGCCGGTGGAGATTTCCACCGACGGTGTACGGGCCACCGTGGTCTGCGGCTCCTCGCGATTCACACTCCACACCCTTCCTGTGGAGGAGTACCCGGCGCTGCCGCAGATGCCGACGGCGACGGGCACGGTTCCCGGCGAGGTCTTCGCCTCGGCCGCCGCCCAGGTCGCCATCGCCGCGGGCCGGGACGACACGCTGCCCGTCCTGACCGGTGTGCGGATCGAGATCGAGGGCGACACCGTCACCCTGGCGTCCACCGACCGCTACCGCTTCGCGGTCCGCGAGTTCCTGTGGAAGCCGGAGAACCCGGACGCGTCGGCCGTGGCCCTGGTGCCCGCCAAGACACTGCTGGACACTGCCAAGGCTCTGACCAGCGGTGACACGGTCACGCTGGCGCTGTCCGGCTCGGGTGCCGGTGAGGGGCTGATCGGTTTCGAGGGCGCGGGCCGGCGTACGACCACGCGACTGCTCGAAGGTGATCTGCCGAAGTACCGGACGCTGTTCCCCACCGAGTTCAACTCGGTCGCCGTCATCGAGACCGCCCCGTTCGTCGAGGCCGTCAAGCGTGTGGCCCTCGTCGCCGAGCGGAACACCCCGGTGCGGCTCAGCTTCGAGCAGGGTGTGCTGATCCTGGAAGCCGGATCCAGCGACGATGCACAGGCTGTGGAGCGCGTCGACGCCGTGCTGGACGGTGACGACATCTCGATCGCCTTCAACCCGACCTTCCTGCTCGACGGGCTCAGCGCGATCGACTCCCCGGTCGCCCAGCTCTCCTTCACGACGTCCACCAAGCCCGCGCTTCTCAGCGGCCGGCCGGCTGTGGATGCCGAGGCGGATGACGCGTACAAGTACCTGATCATGCCGGTCCGCCTCTCCGGCTGATCCGGCCACCGGTCCTGTCACGGCAGTGTCCGACGGGCACGCTCGGCTCCGAGCATGCCCGTCGGTCTGTCCCCGGCCGGGCGTAGGCTCGGCCTTGGGTACGAATCGGCACAACGCTTAAGGAATCTCTGATGGAGCTCGGTCTCGTCGGCCTCGGCAAGATGGGCGGCAACATGCGCGAGCGCATCCGCCGCGCAGGCCACACCGTCATCGGTTACGACCGCAACCCGGACGTCTCCGATGTCCACAGCCTCGAAGAGCTTGTGGGCAAGCTGAAGGGCCCGCGGGTCATCTGGGTGATGGTCCCGGCCGGTGCCGCGACCCAGTCCACGATCGATGAGCTGGCTGCGCTGCTCTCGCCCGGCGACATCGTCGTGGACGGCGGGAACTCCCGCTGGACGGACGACGAGAAGCACGCGGTCGAGCTGGGCATCAAGGGCATCGGCTTCGTCGACTGCGGTGTCTCGGGCGGCGTCTGGGGCCTGGAGAACGGTTACGCGCTGATGTACGGCGGTGACGCCGAGAGCGTGGCGAAGGTCCAGCCGATCTTTGACGCGCTGAAGCCGGAAGGCGACTTCGGCTCCGTCCACGCGGGTAAGGTCGGCGCCGGCCACTTCGCGAAGATGGTCCACAACGGCATCGAGTACGCCATGATGCAGGCCTACGCCGAGGGCTGGGAGCTGCTGGAGAAGGTCGACTCCGTCACCGATGTGCGCGAGGTCTTCCGCTCCTGGCAGGAGGGCACGGTCATCCGTTCCTGGCTGCTCGACCTGGCGGTCAACGCGCTGGACGACGACGAGCACCTCGACAAGCTCCGTGGCTTCGCCGCCGACTCCGGTGAGGGCCGGTGGACGGTGGAGGCCGCGATCGACAACGCGGTGCCGCTGCCCGCGATCACCGCGTCGCTCTTCGCGCGATTCGCCTCGCGCCAGGACGACTCCCCGCAGATGAAGATGATCGCCGCACTGCGCAACCAGTTCGGTGGCCACGCAGTCGAGAACAAGAAGTAACCGCACCGACGGCGGGCCGACATCACCGGCCCGCGCCGCGGAGCACGGAGCAGGAAGCCGGGAAGGTCGGCATTCACCCATGCATGTCACGCATCTCTCGCTGGCCGACTTCCGCTCGTACGCCCGGGTCGAGGTTCCTCTCGACCCGGGCGTCACCGCGTTCGTGGGGGCGAACGGTCAGGGCAAGACGAATCTGGTCGAGGCCGTCGGCTACCTCGCGACGCTCGGCAGCCACCGTGTTTCCTCCGATGCGCCACTGGTGCGGATGGGTGCGGACCGGGCTGTCATCCGGGCCGCCGTCACCCAGGGCGAGCGCGCGCAGCTGATCGAGCTGGAGCTCAACCCTGGCAAGGCCAATCGCGCCCGGATCAATCGATCGTCGCAGGTCAGGCCCCGTGACGTGCTGGGGATTGTACGAACCGTGCTGTTCGCGCCGGAGGATCTGGCGCTCGTCAAGGGCGATCCCGGGGAGCGCCGGCGCTTCCTCGACGAGCTGATCACTGCGCGTTCGCCGCGGATGGCCGGTGTCCGTTCGGACTACGAGCGGGTGCTGAAGCAGCGCAACACCCTGCTGAAGTCCGCGGCGATGGCGCGCAGGCACGGCGGCCGGTCGATGGATCTGTCCACCCTCGATGTGTGGGACCAGCATCTGGGCCGGGTGGGGGCGGAGCTGCTGGCGCAGCGGCTGGATCTGATCGCGACCCTGCAGCCGCTGACGGACAAGGCGTACGCGGATGTCGCGCCCGGTGGCGGCGCCGTGACGCTGGAGTACCGCAGTTCCGTCGGTGCGGGCGTGGAGCCCGCCCGTACCCGTGACGAGCTGTATGAGCAGCTGCTCGCTGCGCTCGCGGAGGTCCGCAAGCAGGAGATCGAGCGGGGTGTGACGCTGGTCGGTCCGCACCGTGACGATCTGCTGCTGGGACTGCGCGGGATGCCCGCCAAGGGGTACGCGAGCCATGGCGAGTCCTGGTCGTATGCGCTGGCGCTGCGGCTTGCCTCGTACGATCTGCTGCGCACCGAGGGCAATGAGCCGGTGCTCGTCCTGGACGATGTTTTCGCCGAGCTGGACGCGCGGCGCCGGGAGCGGCTGGCGGAGCTGGTGGCCCCGGGTGAGCAGGTGCTGGTGACGGCGGCGGTGGACGACGACGTTCCGGGCGTGCTGGCGGGAACGCGGTATGCGGTGTCGGCGGGCGAGGTGAAGCGGATATGAGCGGCTCCGTCGATCCGGCGAAAGGCGCTGCCGGCGGCCCGCAGGAGCCGTTGGGTGAGGCGAAGCAGCCGGAGGCGTCCGGTGTCGATCTGGCGAGGGTCGCCCTGCGCGCCGCGAAGGAGCAGGCGCGGGCACGCGGGGCCGCGGCGCAGCAGAAGAAACAGGCCAGACGGGGCGGTGGGCTGCGTTCGGGCGCGCGGGCGGACGGGCGCGATCCGTTGCCGCTGGGCGCCGCGATCAATCGTCTGATCACGGAGCGCGGCTGGGAGACCCCCGCGGCGGTGGGCGGTGTGATGGGCCGCTGGCCGCAGATCGTCGGTGACGATCTGGCCAATCACTGTGTGCCGCTGCGGTACGACGAGGCCCCCGAGGAGCGGGTGCTCACGGTGCAGTGCGATTCGACGGCCTGGGCGACGCAGCTGCGGCTGTTGGCGCCGCAGCTGGTTGCCCGGCTGAACGCGGATCTGGGGCATGGCACCGTGAAGTTGATCAAGGTTCTGGGGCCGGGCGGTCCGCAGCGCCGATTCGGTCCGCTGCGTGCGCCGGGAAGCATCGGCCCGGGCGATACATACGGCTGAACTGGGCTTTTCTCTTTCTGAACGGTTCTTTGCCCGATGTCGGCAGCTGCCGTCCCGCAGTCCGGAGAAGTTCGACTGCGGTGGTGTGCTGACTTCTGTGTGGTTTTGTCTGTTTCTTCCGTGATGTACGGGTCTGTGCAGGTTGAAATCCTGCGGTGCGGCCGAGGCGTCCCTCACCGTAGTGAGAGGTTGACAGGCCGAAGCGCTCAATGCCCGCGTGAGCCTCTTGGGGCCCCATCCCGAATATGGGGAGTCGTCAGGCGCTCATTCAGGGCGGCACATGCGGACTCAGGTACCGGCAAACCCCCATTCGTGTCGGCGCTACCGGTAGACTGGTGAACAATCCCGCATCCTTGCGGGAGTCGTCGATACAAGCCGAACGACGCAGCCGCTCCCGCTTGCCCGGAGAACGGCCTGTGCTGTGCCAGAGAGGGCGCTTCGTGGCCGATTCCGGCAACCCCAACGAGAACATTCCGTCCACACCCGGTGAGGGCGGCGAGGCGGCTGCCTCGTACGACGCCAGCGCGATCACCGTCCTCGAGGGCCTGGACGCGGTCCGCAAGCGACCTGGCATGTACATCGGCTCGACCGGTGAGCGTGGACTTCACCACCTTGTGCAAGAGGTCGTCGACAATTCGGTCGATGAAGCCCTGGCCGGGCACGCGGACACCATTGACGTCACGATCCTTGCCGACGGCGGGGTCCGAGTGATCGACAACGGTCGCGGTATCCCCGTCGACATCGTGCCGTCGGAGAAGAAGCCCGCGGTCGAGGTCGTGCTGACGGTGCTGCACGCCGGCGGCAAGTTCGGCGGCGGCGGATATGCCGTCTCCGGCGGTCTGCACGGTGTCGGTGTCTCCGTCGTGAACGCCCTGTCGACGCGCGTCTCCGTCGAGGTCAAGAGGGACGGCTATCGCTGGACCCAGGACTACAAGCTCGGTGTGCCCACGGCGCCGCTGGCCCGGAACGAGGCCACCGAGGAGACCGGCACGACCGTCACCTTCTGGGCCGACGGCGACATCTTCGAGACCGTCGAGTACTCCTTCGAGACCCTGTCGCGCCGCTTCCAGGAGATGGCGTTCCTCAACAAGGGCCTGACGATCAGGCTCACGGACGAGCGTGAGTCGGCGAAGGCGACGGCGGGCGCGGACGTCGCGGAGGCGGTCGAGGTCGCCGAGGAGGAAGCGGCCCGTACCGTCACGTACCACTACGAGGGCGGCATCGTCGACTTCGTGAAGTACCTCAACTCCCGCAAGGGCGACGTCATTCACCAGTCGGTGATCGACATCGAGGCCGAGGACAAGGAGCGACTCCTCTCGGCCGAGATCGCGATGCAGTGGAACACGCAGTACAGCGAGGGCGTCTACTCCTTCGCCAACACGATCCACACGCACGAGGGCGGTACGCACGAGGAGGGCTTCCGCGCGGCGCTGACCACGCTGGTCAACAAGTACGCGCGGGACAAGAAGCTGCTGCGCGAGAAGGACGACAACCTCACCGGTGACGACATCCGTGAGGGTCTGACGGCGATCATCTCGCTGAAGCTGGGCGAGCCGCAGTTCGAGGGCCAGACGAAGACCAAGCTGGGCAACACGGAGGCGAAGACCTTCGTCCAGAAGGTGGTCCACGAGCACCTCACGGACTGGTTCGACCGGAACCCGAACGAGGCCGCGGACATCATCCGCAAGGGCATTGCGGCGGCCACGGCCCGTGTCGCCGCCCGGAAGGCGCGCGACCTGACCCGTCGCAAGGGGCTCCTGGAGAGCGCCTCGCTGCCGGGCAAGCTGAGCGACTGCCAGTCGAACGACCCGACGAAGTGCGAGATCTTCATCGTCGAGGGTGACTCCGCCGGTGGTTCGGCGAAGTCCGGCCGTAACCCGATGTACCAGGCCATCCTGCCGATCCGAGGCAAGATCCTGAACGTCGAGAAGGCCCGGGTCGACAAGATTCTGCAGAACACCGAGGTCCAGGCACTGATCTCGGCCTTCGGTACCGGAGTCCACGAGGACTTCGACATCGAGAAGCTCCGCTATCACAAGATCATTCTGATGGCGGACGCCGACGTAGACGGTCAGCACATCAACACGCTGCTGCTGACGTTCCTCTTCCGATTCATGCGGCCGTTGGTCGAGGCCGGCCACGTCTACCTCTCCCGCCCGCCGCTCTACAAGATCAAGTGGGGCCGCGACGACTTCGAGTACGCGTACTCGGACCGCGAGCGCGACGCCCTGGTCGAGCTCGGCAAGCAGAACGGCAAGCGGATCAAGGAAGACTCGATCCAGCGCTTCAAGGGTCTCGGCGAGATGAACGCCGAGGAGCTGCGCATCACGACGATGGACGTCGACCACCGCGTGCTCGGCCAGGTCACGCTGGACGACGCGGCGCAGGCCGACGACCTCTTCTCGGTGCTGATGGGTGAGGACGTCGAGGCACGGCGCTCGTTCATCCAGCGCAACGCCAAGGACGTCCGCTTCCTCGACATCTGAGTCGGCCGTACCAAGCAAGCCGCAGCTCGAAAGGACTTTGACCAGCAATGGCCGACGAGAACACCCCTGTGACCCCTGAAGAGGAACCCGCAGGCGCGGGTGTGGGCATGCGTGTCGAGCCCGTGGGGCTCGAGACGGAGATGCAGCGCTCCTACCTCGACTACGCGATGTCCGTCATCGTGTCGCGTGCGCTGCCGGACGTACGGGACGGCCTCAAGCCCGTCCACCGCCGTGTGCTGTACGCCATGTACGACGGCGGGTACCGGCCCGAGAAGGGCTTCTACAAGTGCGCCCGTGTCGTCGGTGACGTCATGGGTACGTACCACCCGCACGGCGACTCCTCGATCTACGACGCGCTCG
This sequence comes from Streptomyces sp. NPDC056231, assembly GCF_048270745.1. Taxonomy (NCBI): domain Bacteria; kingdom Bacillati; phylum Actinomycetota; class Actinomycetes; order Kitasatosporales; family Streptomycetaceae; genus Streptomyces; species Streptomyces sp. NPDC056231. Next base: position 289,583 of record NZ_JBLVKW010000003.1, read on the forward strand.
TGCGACTGGCGCAGCCCTGGTCGATGCGCATGCCGCTGGTCGACTCCAACGGCAACTTCGGTTCTCCGGGCAACGACCCGGCCGCAGCCATGCGGTACACCGAGTGCAAGATGATGCCGCAGTCCATGGAGATGGTCCGGGACATCGACGAGGAGACCGTCGACTTCCAGGACAACTACGACGGCCGCAACCAGGAACCGACGGTTCTGCCGGCGCGCTTCCCGAACCTGCTGGTCAACGGCTCCGCGGGCATCGCGGTCGGCATGGCGACCAACATCCCGCCGCACAACCTGCGCGAGGTCGCGGCCGGTGCCCAGTGGTACCTGGAGCACCCGGAGGCCTCGCACGAGGAGCTGCTGGACGCCCTGATCGAGCGGATCAAGGGCCCGGACTTCCCGACCGGAGCGCTCGTCGTCGGCCGCAAGGGCATCGAGGAGGCGTACCGCACGGGCCGTGGCTCCATCACGATGCGCGCGGTCGTAGCGGTCGAGGAGATCCAGAACCGGCAGTGCCTGGTCGTCACGGAGCTTCCGTACCAGACCAACCCCGACAACCTCGCGCAGAAGATCGCCGACCTGGTCAAGGACGGCAAGGTCGGCGGCATCGCGGACGTCCGCGACGAGACGTCCTCGCGCACCGGCCAGCGCCTCGTGGTCGTGCTGAAGCGGGACGCGGTCGCCAAGGTCGTACTCAACAACCTGTACAAGCACACCGATCTCCAGACGAACTTCGGCGCGAACATGCTGGCGCTCGTCGACGGGGTGCCGCGCACGCTGTCGATCGACGCGTTCATCCGCCACTGGGTGACGCACCAGATCGAGGTCATCGTCCGGCGTACGAGGTTCCGTCTGCGCAAGGCGGAGGAGCGGGCGCACATCCTGCGCGGTCTGCTCAAGGCACTCGACGCGATCGACGAGGTCATCGCCCTCATCCGGCGCAGCCAGACGGTCGAGATCGCGCGTGAGGGCCTGATGGGCCTGCTGGAGATCGACGAGATCCAGGCGAACGCGATTCTGGAGATGCAGCTGCGCCGGCTGGCCGCGCTGGAGCACCAGAAGATCACGGCCGAGCACGATGAGCTCCAGGCCAAGATCAACGAGTACAACGAGATTCTGGCGTCGCCGGTACGGCAGCGGCAGATCGTCAGCGAGGAGCTGGCGGCGATCGTCGAGAAGTTCGGCGACGACCGGCGTTCCAAGCTGGTGCCCTTCGACGGTGACATGTCCATCGAGGACCTGATCGCCGAGGAGGACATTGTCGTCACCATCACGCGCGGCGGCTATGTGAAGCGTACGAAGACCGACGACTACCGCTCGCAGAAGCGCGGCGGCAAGGGCGTCCGCGGCACGAAGCTCAAGGAAGACGACATCGTCGACCACTTCTTCGTGTCGACGACCCACCACTGGCTGCTGTTCTTCACCAACAAGGGCCGCGTCTACCGGGCCAAGGCATACGAGCTCCCGGACGCCGGCCGGGACGCACGCGGCCAGCACGTCGCCAACCTGCTGGCCTTCCAGCCGGACGAGCAGATCGCCGAGATCCTGGCGATCCGGGACTACGAGGCCGCGCCCTATCTGATCCTCGCCACCAAGGGCGGCCTGGTGAAGAAGACCGCGCTGAAGGACTACGACTCCCCGCGTTCCGGTGGTGTCATCGCGATCAACCTCCGCGAGACGGAGGACGGCAGCGACGACGAGCTGATCGGTGCGGAGCTGGTCTCGGCCGAGGATGATCTGCTGCTCATCAGCAAGAAGGCCCAGTCCATCAGGTTCACCGCGACGGACGAAGCGCTGCGCCCGATGGGCCGCGCCACCTCGGGCGTCAAGGGCATGAGTTTCCGCGAAGGCGACGAACTACTCTCGATGAATGTCGTCAGGCCCGGTACGTTCGTGTTCACTGCCACCGATGGTGGGTACGCGAAGCGGACCCCCGTCGACGAGTACCGCGTTCAGGGTCGTGGCGGCCTGGGTATCAAGGCCGCCAAGATCGTGGAGGACCGGGGCTCGCTGGTCGGCGCGCTGGTGGTCGAGGAGACGGACGAAATCCTCGCCATCACGCTCGGCGGCGGTGTGATTCGTACGCGAGTCAATGAAGTCAGGGAGACGGGCCGTGACACCATGGGCGTCCAACTGATCAATCTGGGCAAGCGTGACGCGGTCGTCGGCATCGCACGAAACGCCGAGGCCGGCCGCGAAGCCGAAGAGGTCGACGGAGATGCGGATGCCGAGGCGACTGCCGAGGCGACCGCCGAGGGCACTGTCGAAGGCACGTCGCCTTCGGCCGGGGAGCACGAGGAGTAGAGCGTGAGTGGAGCCACGGGCGCCGGTTCGGCCGCTTCCGGAGCTGGAGCGAACGGTGCCCGTGGCCCTGCCACGGACTCCCAAGGGGGCACTGTGACGGACACCCGGGGGCCTCAGCCCCAGTACGAGGGATACGCGACCGGGCCGCTGCCCGGTGAGCGTGAGCCCGCGGCGGGGCAGGCAGGCGGGCCTTACCACCCGCCGCAGGCGTACCTCTCGCCCGCGGGCGGGACGCAGGGCGCGCAGCAGGGCGCCGGTGCCGCTCAGGCGGCCCGTCGCCCACGGACGGGGGCGCGGACCACTCCGCGTACCCGCAAGGCGCGACTGCGGGTGGCGAAGGCCGATCCGTGGTCGGTGATGAAGGTCAGCTTCCTGCTCTCCATCGCGCTCGGCATCTGCACGGTCGTGGCGGCCGCGGTCCTGTGGATGGTGATGAACGCCATGGGCGTCTTCTCCACTGTGGGCGGCACCATCAGCGAGGCGACCGGCTCCAACGACAGCACCGGCTTCGATCTGCAGTCGTTCCTGTCGCTTCCGCACGTCCTCATCTTCACGTCGGTCATCGCGGTGATCGACGTCGTGCTGGCGACCGCGCTGGCGACGCTGGGCGCCTTCATCTACAACTTGTCGGCCGGTTTCGTGGGCGGTGTCGAGCTCACGCTGGCCGAGGACGAGTAGGGCTGCGGGTATCGATTTTGGGACTGGCCCCGACGTGCGCTAATCTTCAGAAGTCAGCGCGCAGCGCGGCGGGGCTATAGCTCAGTTGGTTAGAGCGCATCCCTGATAAGGATGAGGCCACAGGTTCAAATCCTGTTAGCCCCACCAGTACGAAGACCCCCGGTCCACTTGGGCCGGGGGTCTTCGTCATCTACTGCCGACATCAACGGCTGCGGTCAGCCGATGAGCGGGTCTTCCACCGCGTCGGCCACAATTCCTGGGAGCTACCGGGACGTCAGGCGACGGTGCCCGCCGACGGGCGCACCTGGGAGTACCGGGCCCGTACCCATGACGCGGCCGGGAACTGCTCGCCGTACAGCGAGATCCGCGCCGTGACCGTGCAGGGCGGCTGACGGTCACGGGGGACACACGACAGGGCGGTTGCATCGTGGTGGGCGGTCTCGGGGCATCGGAGTGCGGGGCACGGGAACTGCCCTGCCGGCGTAGGGGGTCGCACGATCGGGAACCGCGAGGCAAGGCTTCGCGGACTGCGGTCTGTCCGCCACGCCATGGTGGGCGCGAGGCCGCCCCCGGCTGCCCGGCGCACGGAAAGGCCCCCGGTCCGGTGCGAACCGGACCGGGGGCCCTGTGCGTCAGTGGCGCCGCTCTCACGGTGGCAGGAGGGATGCGTCCCCCGCCGGGGCCTCGTGGGCGGTGCGGGGGGCGCCGGTGGTGCCTGTGGTGCCCATGGCGTCCCACAGGTCTGTCAGCAGGTGTCTGGTGGCCGGTGCGGAGCCGTGTGCCTCGGCGTGGATGCGCTGCTTCATCGTGGGTGGCAGCGACCTGTCACGCGGAAGGGTCCATCGCACCGAAGGGGTCGTCGCGGTTGCCGCGGTCGCACCTGTGTGCTCCTGAGCCGTGGCCTTCGGCTGCGCGGCCGCGGCGGGGGTGCTGATGAGCCCCATCGACGCGAGAAGCGCGAAGAAGGCGGTGATGAAGGCGGTCCAGATGCTCTTGACCTTGAAGGTGCTCATGGCCCCTCGCTTTCAGGTGGTCCGGTTTGCTTACCTTTCTGATGATGTGGATGTGGCTCGCGATTTCGGGGACCGACGCCGTGGATCCGCCGATCTTCAGATGAACACCACTCGTCTGGTGTAACCGGGCTGGACGGATCGATGTGAGGCTGGGCGGCATGGCCGCTTTTGCCCGGGAACCAGCCGGGCCGCAGGTAGGTCACTGATCGGTATCGGTCGGTGTGTATAGTCGGGCGGCAGAAGTCCCCTACGTCAAGGAAAGACGAGGTCGCGCGGTGAAGAAGCTTCTCCTGGTCGCACTGGCCGCCATCGGCGGGCTCCTCGTGTACCGCCAGATCCAGGCGGATCGCGCCGAGCAGGATCTGTGGACGGAGGCGACTGACTCCGTGCCCGCAGGTTCGGGTGTCTGAGACAGAACAGCCTTGTGCGGGCCCCGGTCGCTGAGCGACCGGGGCTTCGTGCTGTTGCGGGACCGTGACACCTGTGCTCTCGAGTTCACCTGCGCGAATAAATAGGTTGCGATAGCAAAGGAGCCGAGGGGGCAGGGCGCTTCGGCTGCGGCCGGAGACAGCGGAGGTACGGGCGGGGCAGGATGGACCGGCGTTGCGGCCGCTGCCGGGGCGGGCGCCATGGTGGTGATCGCCGGGCTCGTGTTCGTACGCAGCCACCGCAGGTCGGCCACACAGACGACGAGGGGAAGCGCGTGATGAGGCAGCGCAACAGGGGCCGGGCGGCGCTGGCCGCGGCAGCGGCGATGTGCGCGGTGGCGGCGCTGCCGGGGCAGGTGTACGCGGCCGGTGAGCCTGCCACGTACACCTTCGCCCCCGGGGCGAAGGCGGTCCCGGGCGCGGAGGTCAGCACCGACGCGTCGCCCCTGAAGCCCGGATCCGTCTACAGGAGCTCGATCAAGCCGGGCGAGAAGCTCTACTACCGCCTCGTCCTCGACGCCGCCACGAACGCGTACGTCTCGGCGGTGGTCGTACCCAAGGCCGGTGGCAAGGTCGCGTACGGGGACGGCATCACGGTCAGCATCAGGGACAGCAGGGACCTGCAGTGCAGTTCCGAGAACGCCCGCTTCGCGGCGGCGGAGTTCCCGCATCCGATCGCCGCGTACGCCTACCGGGTCACGGACAAGGACAGCAGCCCCTGCCAGGACGCCGGTACGTACAACGTCCTGATCGAGCGTGAGAGCAAGGCCACCTCGACGCCCGACACCTGGGACCTGGAAATCCGTTACGAGTCGGAGCCGAAGCTGAAGAAGGGTGGTACGGCGCCGACCGAGGCGCCCGAGGACTGGCCCTCGGTATCGCCGACACCGCCCACGCAGGCCAAGCAGGAGGAACGGCCTGGCGGCACAAGCTATTACGACGCCACCAGCCTGGAGACCGGCACCTGGAGGGACGGCATCAAGCCGGGGCAGACCCTCTTCTACCGGGTGCCGGTGGACTGGGGACAGCAGATCTTCGCCACCGTCGACCTCGGTAACAGTGTCGGCGGCTCGGACGAGTACGTCGGCAACGCGCTCGCACTCTCCCTGGACAATCCGGCGCACGGCCATGTCGACGACGCCTCGCCGCTGTCGTACTCCGGCAAGCCCGCATCGGTGTCGCTCGATCCGCTGCCCCCGGTGCGGTACGAGAACCGGTTCACGTTCAGTGCCGGCGAGAGCGCCATGCGGTTCGCGGGCTGGTACTACCTGTCGGTGTCGCTCAGCCCGAAGGTCGCTCATGCCTACGGGGACAAGGCGATCCCGATGACTCTCAAGGTGCAGGTCGAGAACGCGGCGACAACGTCGCCGTACGGGGGTTCCGCCGGAATCTTCGGTGTGACGCAGGACGACAAGGACATGGCCAGGAGTGGTCAGAGTGCCCCTCAGGCCGACAAGAGCAACACGATGAAGACGGTGGGCGCGGCCGGGATCGGCGCAGGCGCCGTGCTGGTGCTCGGCCTCGGCGCGTGGACGCTGCTTGCGCGTCGCCGCGCGGCGGCCGCCGTGGGCGGTCCTGCTGGTGGCGCGGCCGGGCGGCAGCCCTACGGAGGACCGCCGCAGGCCTGGTGACAGCGGCTGGAGCCATTGGGCCTCAGGCCTGGGTCAGTGCCCAGATTCCGACAGCGAAGCAGACCAGCGCCACCAGGAGGACCGGGATCGCCACCCTCGGGGGCGGTCCCGGACGCTTCTGCGACGCCTGTGCGGGAGCGGCGGCCATGGGGTGGGCCGGAGGCGATGCCGCAGCGAAGTGCGGGGACATTCCCGCCCCGGGGTGCGGAACCTGCTGCTGCTCGGCGGTGTATGCGCGAGTAGGAACCGGTTCGTGCCGCACTGCTGATGTCGGGGCCTGGGAGAGATCCGGTGGGGCGGCAGGGAAGGGGGAACCCGTATGCGCCGGGAGCGGAGTGGGGGCAGGGGCAGGCTGGGCCTGCCGGGGCAGCGGCGTGGGGGGCGGCTGCTGCGGAGGCGGGGCGAGATGGAAGCTGCCTGTCTCCGACATCGAGGAGGGCGGTGGGGTGTGCGGCTGCTGCATGGCCTGCTGTGCGGCGTGGCCCGTGTGTGCGGTGTGGTCGGTAGGGGACGGCTGCCTGGGGGTGGCGATCGGGCCTTCGGGGCCGAAACCGGCGGGCAGCGGGCCGAGTTGGTCGAAGACCTCTACCAGTTCGTCGTCGACGCCTGGCTCCGGCAGCATCTCGACCGCGGCCGTCAGCGCCTTCCGCGCGCCGGTGGCCGTGCGGAACCGGGCCTGCGGATCCGGCTGCAGAAGACCTGCGAGGACCTGCCACAGCGGTTCCGGGATGCCTTGCGGGGCGCTGGGGGTGCCGTGCGAGGCGAAGTATTCGACGAGGGCCCGGGCATCCGGCTTCTTCCCCTGCAGCAGATAGAGCGCGACAAGCCCTACGGCGAAGAGGTCTGCGGGGAAGTCGGGCTCTGCACCCATCATCTGTTCGGGCGCGAAGTAACCCGGCGTTCCCACCACATAGTTGGTCTCGGTCAGGCGGGGCTCGCCCTTGCGCATGGAGATACCGAAGTCGGAGAGCCGCAGGTGCGGCCGGCCGGTACCGGTGGCCTCCATCAGGATGTTGGCAGGCTTGATGTCGCGGTGCACGACGCCTTCCGCATGCACGGTCGACAGTCCGGACAGCAGCTGGTCGAGCAGCGTGCAGACGAAGCGCAGGGGCAGTGGGCCGTAGTCGCCGATGACATGCGCAAGCGAGCCGCCGCTCACCAGATCCATGGTGAACAGGACCTTGTCGTCGTCCGCGGCCCAACTGGCCGGGGCGAGCACATGGGGATGCTCGATCCGCAGGGCCTGCTCGCGGACGAAGCGCAGCAGCGTGTGTGCGTCGCTCTGCTGAAGCACCTTGGCCGCCACGTACCGGCGGCGCCGGTGGTCCCAGGCTCGCCAGACGGCGCCGACGCCACCACGTCCGATCGGATCGATCAGCTCGTACCGACCAGCGAAGACCTCACCCATTGCGCTGTGCCCGCTCCCAGTTCCTGTTTCGGCTCGTGCCCGGCTCTCGGGGGTAGTGCACCAGAATCTTTCGTTCGGCTGAGCCTGTGGGGCCTGGTACGCACATCCGCCGTGTTGTCGTCGGTCCGCAACGCCCCGCGCTGTTTCCCTCCTCCGCCTGGCAGCCGCACATACCAGGTTCCGCCCCCTGAATCCGGCCCGAACCGAAAGAAAGCTCCTGCTGCCGTGACCGGCAAGCTGTGCCTCGTGGGGCAGACATTGCCGGTCATGGCACTAGCTCTGGTGTCCTTCGTAGTGCGCGACCGCGTCCGCGGTGCGGCCGGCGCCGTACACCTTGAGGAACTCTGCCAGTTCCGGGTGGGTCGGGGCGAGGGAGTCGGCGGCATCGATGATGTCACCGGCGGCAGCGACCGACCGCAGCAGCGACTGGATCTCACGGACCACGCGGCGGACGGTGGGTGCCCCGCCGCTGGTCGTGGTCTGACCGGTGCCGGTGAGGACGGAACCGCCCTGGGACTTCTTGATCTCTGCCATGCGGTCGGTGGCCTCGCCCGCGCTGACGCTGCCGTCGGCGACCTGGCCGGCCAGCTCCTGCAGAGCCTGGACACGCTGGACGACCGCGGGGTTGCCGATCTTCGCCCGCTGACCGCTCATCAGCTGGGAGAGCATGGGTGCGGACAGTCCGAGTACGGCGGCGAGCCGGGCCTGGTTCAGGCCGAGATCGTCGATGAGCCGGCGGAACAATGCGCCCAGTGGTTCCCCGTACCAGCTGCGCTGAAGTTCCCTGGCTCTTGCCGTTGCTTCCTGCTGAACTGCATCCATGGCGTCTCCCCTTCGCTGAGGCTTCGCTGCTGCGAACCTCGTCCAGCATCTTACGGAGAGTGGTTGCCGACCGGGAGTCCCCATCTTTTTGGAAGATTCGGGGGGTCACCCGGTAGTCTGGTCTGCGGCGGTGACCAAGACGCTGATGTGTCTGGGGCTGTCCTCTTTTTCGGGGCCTTAGCTCAGTTGGTAGAGCGCTGCCTTTGCAAGGCAGATGTCAGGAGTTCGAATCTCCTAGGCTCCACGTCAAGAGCCCCTCCGATCCGCGGAAACGCAGATCGGAGGGGCTCTCTTGGGTGTCTGCAGTGGCCGGGCGGCTGTGGCGGCTCAGCGGTCGTCGTCGAGGTCGGTGCCGTCCACCTCGTCCGACTCGGCCTCCTTGGCGCGGACCTCGGGGTCCACAGCCGTCGGCCCGCTGCCGTCGACCGAGGTCAGCGGCGTCCGGTCGGCAACCTCCGTGGGGGCGGGGGGCTCGACCAGCCAGTCCGGATTGGCCTGCTTGTCCCACCACCGCCACGCCGCGTAGGCGCCGACTGCCAGCACGGAGACCACGGCGGCCACCTTGAGCACGCGCCCGGCCTTGGCACGCCGCTCGTGCTTTCTGGCCAGCTTCCTGATCTCCTTCGCCGTGACCTGCCCGCGCAGTGCGGCCAGTGCCGCGGCGCTGCGGGCCGCGGCTTCCTCGGCGACGGGCTGGGCGGCGGCCATCGCCTGCTCTACGCGGGGCACGGTGTACTCCGCGGCGTTCCTGGCTGCCTGTCGGGTGCGTAGCGCGGCGCGCTGGGCGGCCTCGTCGACCTTGGGGGGCACATGCGCGCGAGCCAGTTCGATACGTGGTGCGAGATGCGCGTCGTACTGGACGCGGGCCTGCTGGGCTGCCTTCGACACCCTCGGTGCGAGCCGCGCACGGGCCTCGTGCGCATAGTGTGCCGCCTGGTCCTTGGCCGAGTCGGCGTAGGGCGCCACCACTTCCGCGGCGTGCTGCACGCTTTCCTTCGCCGAGTCGGTTGCGGCGCGCACGCTGTCGATGCGGGTCACGGGATCCTCCTCCTTGGTGGCGGGTAGGTACTCCGCCTTTCCACCCATTTCGAAATCATGCCCCGCGATGGCGTGTGCGGCATGTGGGGCGGGCATCCGGGGCATGAGAGACGGTCATAAGTGATCTTTTGAGGGCAATGCGGTTCAAAGGGAACGTTCCGATGACAATGCCACGGTTCGGTTCAGTAGGCGCCGGTTCGTCACGCACTTGGCCTCTTTTGTTCCGCGGGGGGCCGCAGGAAGGCTGTGTGACGGACCGGCCGTGCGAGGATCGGTGGACGTCAGCGAAGACTTACGGAAGGCAGATCGTGGCCGAGCAGCTTTACGCCACCTTGAAGACCAGCCAGGGCGACATCGAGATCCGGCTTCTGCCGAACCACGCGCCCAAGACGGTCAAGAACTTCGTCGAGCTCGCCACGGGCGAGCGGGAGTGGACCCACCCCGCGACCGGCAAGAAGTCCAAGGACAGGCTGTATGACGGGACCGTCTTCCACCGGGTCATCAGCGGCTTCATGATCCAGGGCGGGGACCCGCTGGGCAACGGGACCGGCGGCCCGGGCTACGAGTTCGGTGACGAGTTCCACCCGGACCTCAGCTTCAACAAGCCGTACCTCCTGGCCATGGCCAACGCCGGCCCGGGCACCAACGGGTCGCAGTTCTTCGTGACCGTCTCGCCCACCGCGTGGCTGACCGGCAAGCACACCATCTTCGGTGAGGTGACGGACGAGGCCAGCAAGAAGGTCGTGGACGCCATCGCGAACACCCAGACCAACGCGCGCACCGACCGTCCGGTGCAGGATGTGGTGATCGAGTCGGTCGTCGTCGAGACCCGGTGATTGCCTGTGGTCACGATGTGATCACTCTCTGATCGGCCGTCTCGGGAACCAACCGCCCTGCTTGTCCGTACTTGGTTACATAGCGGACGAGCAGGGCGGCAACATGCGCGCTGTCGCCCACGACGTAACCCGAGGGGGCCAGCAAGTGATGGGACCGATGGACGAGCAGCCGCCCGGCGCCCGGGACCAGTCCGCCGACGCCCGCGGCTCCTTCAGCTGCTACCGCCACCCGGGCCGTGAGACGGGGATCCGCTGCACGCGCTGCGACCGTCCGATCTGCACCGAGTGCATGGTCAGCGCCTCGGTCGGCTTCCAGTGCCCGGACTGCGTCCGCCAGGGTTCGGGTACGGGTCACGGCCCGGCTGCCAATCAGCCGCGCACCCTGGCCGGTGGCACCGTCACCGCCGACCCGCGGCTGGTCACCAAGATCCTGCTCGCCATCAATGTCGTCCTGTTCATCGCGGTACATGTGAAGGTGTCACTGCTCGACGACCTGACGCTGCTGGGACGGGCCACCTACTACGTGGGCGGTCCAGTCGAAGGGGTCGCGGAGGGTCAGTGGTACCGGCTGGTGACGTCGATGTTCCTGCACCAGGAGGTGTGGCACATCGCGTTCAACATGCTGGGACTGTGGTGGCTCGGCGGTCCTCTGGAGGCTGCGCTCGGCCGCGCCCGCTACCTTGCGCTCTACCTGCTCTCCGGTCTGGCGGGCAGCGCGCTCACCTACTGGCTCGCCGCACCGAACCAGGGCTCGCTCGGTGCCTCCGGCGCCATCTTCGGTCTGCTGGGCGCCACCGCCGTGCTCATGCGTCGGCTGAACTACGACATGCGGCCGGTCCTGGTGCTCCTCGCGCTGAACCTGCTCTTCACGTTCAATCCCTGGGGCGGAATCGCCTGGCAGGCACATGTCGGCGGTCTGATCGCGGGCACGCTGATCGCCATCGCCATGGTGCACGCACCGCGTGAACGGCGTTCGCTGGTGCAGTACGGCACCTGTGCGCTGGTCCTGGTGGCGGTGGTCCTCATCGTGGTTGCCAGAACTGCCGCACTGACCTGATCGCAGGCGCGAGGGGGCTTTCTCAGGCAGTTGTCCACAGCGGGTGCGCGATCTTGTGCATTCTGTGGGTACAACTGTGCCCCTTGTCGCTGAGCTGGGTTTTTCCAGCAGGGACAAGGGGCGTGCCACCCCTCAACGAGGGAGACTGCAGTCACACCGGCGTCAACATCCGGGGAGTTATCCACAGATCGTCTGACCTTTTCCCCCGCCTGTGGATAACGCTGTGGGTAACTCAGGGCAAGGGTTGCGGTACCGGGGCCGGCTGTGGTTCTACGGGTGCAGTCCGGCTACTTCCACTGCGTGGAGACGCCGAAGCCACCGGCGATGAAGCCGAAGCCCACGACGATGTTCCAGTTGCCCAGCGTCTTGATGGGCAGGTCGCCGTCGGTCACATAGAACACGACGATCCAGGCCAGACCGATCAGGAAGAACGCCAGCATCACCGGCGCCACCCAGCTGCGGCTGGTCAGTTTTATGTTGGCTGCCTGCTTCGCCGGAGGCGGCGTGAAGTCGGCCTTCTTGCGGATACGTGACTTCGGCACGAGGAACTCTCCTGTCGATGCGCTGCGTGACCGCGCAGGGAACTGTGGCTGGCGCCGGGGCGGGGCGCGAGGGAGAATGATGCCTCCCCCGGACGTCCGTTAGCGTAGTGCTTCCGTGGCGCCGAAGGAGATAAGGGTACGTTGAGCAATTCTGCCGACTTTCCCCAAGGACCGGTCCGGCGCACCTTCCGGCACCCGGTCCGAGTGCTCACCGCGTCCGTTTTCGCCCTTGCCGGGCTGATCTTCGTCACCAGCGCCAACACGGCCAAGGGCACCAACATCCGCACCGACTCGTCGCTGCTGAGGCTCTCCGACCTCATTCAACAGCGCAGCGAGAAGAACGCGGGGCTCGACGGCTCCAACGCGTCCGTACGCGAGGACATCGATGCCCTTGCCCAGCGTGACGACGGCAGCACCAGGGCGGAGGACGTCAAGCTCAAGGCGCTGGAGCGGACCGCGGGCACCAAGAAGCTCTCCGGCCGGGCCGTCGCCGTCACGCTCGACGACGCCCCGCCGAACGCCACCGCGAACCCCGGCTACCCCGACCCGCAACCCAACGACCTGGTCATCCACCAGCAGGATCTGCAGGCGGTCGTCAACGCTCTCTGGCAGGGCGGTGCCCGCGGCATCCAGGTCATGGACCAGCGGCTGATCTCCACCAGTGCGGTGCGCTGCGTCGGCAACACGCTGATTCTCCAGGGCCGGGTCTACTCGCCGCCGTACAAGATCACCGCGGTCGGCGACCCCGATCGGCTCAAGAAGGCCCTCGACGACTCGTCCTCGATCCGGAACTACCTGCTGTACGTGAAGGCGTACGGGCTCGGCTGGAAAGTCGACGAGCACGAGGCGGTGACTCTTCCCGGCTACTCGGGCACAGTGGATCTCCACTATGCGAAGCCGGTGAAGTAGCGAGCAGTTCCGGGGAGGCCGACCGGTGTCGATGCGACTGATCGTCAGGACCTTCAGCGAACTGTGCATCACCGCGGGCGCCTTGATCATCCTTTTTGTGGTGTACGTGCTGTTCTGGACCGGCGTGAAGGCCGCCGGTGCCACCGAGGGGCAGATCGACACCCTGCAGAACCAGTGGGCGCGGGGGGCCGTGTCCGTACCCGGGCCGAACGCGACAGACACGCCGTCGTCCGCACCCACGCCATCGCCGGCCCCCGCCGCCTACCGGGACGGGAAGCCGTTCGCGATGCTGTACATCCCCCGCTTCGGCAAGGGCTGGGAGTGGCCCGTCCTGGAGAATACCGAGGTCAAAACCTTGCAGAAGGGGCTCGGCCACTACCGCGGAACCGCCCCCCTCGGCGGCGTCGGCAATTTCGCGGTGGCCGGACACCGTCGCACCTACGGGGATCCCTTCAAGGACTTCCCGACGCTGCGCCGCGGCGACGCGGTGGTGCTGACGGACGGGACGACGTGGTTCACGTACCGGATCGAGAAGAAGCCGTACCGCACCGTGCCGAGCGACACCGGTGTCATCGACGCCGTCCCCCGTAAGTCCGGCTTCGACGGGCCCGGCCGCTATCTGACGCTGACCACCTGCGATCCCGAGTGGGGCAGCAGCCACCGGCTCATCGTCTGGGCGCATCTCGATGCGACGCAGCCTGTGACGGACGGTAGGCCTGCAGCTTTCCACAGCTGACCCACGCCTCTGCCCCGGCCCTTTAGTCTGGTCCCGTACCGAATGAAGGGGACAGCATGTACGGCTGGATCTGGCGGCATCTGCCGGGCAATGCGTGGGTGCGCGGGCTCATCTCGCTCGTACTGGCACTCGCCGTCGTCTATGTGCTTTTCCAGTACGTCTTCCCGTGGGCCGAGCCGCTGCTTCCGTTCGGCGACGTGACGGTCGACGGCACGAGCGGAACGGGGACCGGCCGGTGAGCGCCCGCGTCCTTGTCGTCGACAACTACGACAGCTTTGTCTTCAACCTCGTCCAGTACCTCTACCAGCTCGGCGCCGAGTGCGAGGTCCTGCGCAACGACGAGGTGACCACGGCACACGCCCAGGACGGCTTCGACGGCGTTCTGCTCTCGCCCGGCCCCGGGACCCCGGAGCAGGCGGGCGTCTGCGTCGAGATGGTGCGCCACTGCGCGGCGACCGGCGTCCCGGTCTTCGGCGTCTGCCTCGGCATGCAGTCGATGGCCGTGGCGTACGGCGGTGTGGTGGACCGTGCTCCCGAGCTGCTGCATGGCAAGACGTCGCCGGTGACGCACGAGGGCCAGGGTGTTTTCGCCGGGCTGCCGTCCCCGTTCACCGCTACCCGCTACCACTCGCTCGCCGCTGAACCGGAGACGATCCCGCAGGAGTTGGAGGTCACGGCGCGCACGGCCGACGGCATCATCATGGGGCTGCGCCATCGCGAACTGCCGGTGGAGGGTGTGCAGTTCCATCCGGAGTCGGTCCTGACCGAGCACGGCCATCTGATGCTGGCCAACTGGCTGGTGCGGTGCGGGGATACGGGAGCTGTCGCGAGGTCGGAGGGGCTCGCGCCGGTGGTGGGCAAGGCTGTCGCGTGACCGCACCCCGCCCCGAGCACGACACCGGTGAGGAAGGCCCGTACGAGCAACGAGCGTACGAGGCCACGGGTGCGTTCGAGGCGGCAGTCGACCAGCTGGCAGACCCGCTGAACGATCCGTTGCCGGGGCAGCACGCACCGTGGTTCCGGGCGGAGAGCATTCCGGCGGAGACGGCGGGCACCGGGGCGGCGCAGGGCCGGCAGTGGGAAGGCCACGTGCAGGCGCCACAAGGGGCGCAGGGGCCTCAGGGGACGCCGCGTGAGTGGTACGACCCCGAGGGTTACGAGCGGGACTGGTACGGGCAGCAGGAGCCTGTCGCGGCGCCTCAGCCCGCGCCGCCGCTCCCCCGTGACGACGAGGCGATCGGTCTGCGGGCGGCGGACCCCCGGCGCCTGGCCGACCGGGCGGTGCCGGCTCCGGCACGGCAAGCAGAGCCGGGGTACGACACGGAGCCTGCCGCCGCTCAAGACCCCGGTCCGGAGACCACAGAACTCGAATCGCGTACGGCACCGCCCACCGGAGGCCGGGCCGAGCGACGGCGCGCCGCCAAGGGGCGCGGCCGCCGTCGCGCCGAGCCGCAGCCGGGGACCCGGTCGGCGGTGACACCGGAGGGGCGTCCGCTGTCCCGCGTCGAGGCGCGGCGGGCCGCCCGCGCGGCCAAGGACAGCCCGGCCGTGGTCGCCAGCCGGGTCGTCGGCGAGCTGTTCATCTCGCTCGGCGTGCTGATGCTGCTGTTCGTCACGTACCAGCTGTGGTGGACGAATGTGCGTGCCGACCAGATCGCCGGTAAAGAGACGCACAAGATCCAGGATGGTTGGGCGCAGGGCCGCAAGCCCGGGGCGTTCGAGCCGGGGCAGGGCTTCGCCATCATCCACATCCCGAAGCTGGACGTGGTCGCCCCGATCGCCGAGGGCATCAGCAAGGAGCAGGTCCTGGACCGCGGCATGGTCGGTCACTACGGCGAGGGCGCACTCAAGACGGCGATGCCGTCGGCCGCGCAGGGCAACTTCGCGCTGGCCGGTCACCGGAACACCCACGGAGAACCGTTCCGCTACATCAACCGGCTGCGCAAGGGGGACCCGATCGTGGTCGAGACGCAGGATGCGTACTACACGTACGAGATGACCAGCGTCCTTCCTCAGACGTCTCCGTCCAATGTCTCGGTGATCACCCCGGTGCCGCCCGGTTCGGGCTTCACCAAACCCGGCCGCTACATCACGCTGACGACTTGTACGCCTGAATTCACAAGTACGTACCGGCTGATCGTCTGGGGCAAGATGGTCGACGAACGGCCGCGCAGCAAGGGGAAGCCCGACGCGCTCGTCGGCTGAACTTCATCACGACAGGGACGGGTGCGGTGGCAGCGAGGACCCAGCAGCAGGACGAGCAGACCGACGAGTCCGCGCCTCCGGTGCGGCGCAGGGACCGCCATCTCGTTGCGACCGCGGTGAGTGTCTTCGGTGAGCTGCTGATCACCGCGGGCCTGGTGCTGGGCCTCTTCGTCGTCTACTCCCTGTGGTGGACGAATGTGCTCGCCGACCGCGAGGCCGAGAAGCAGGGCCACACCGTGCGCGACCGCTGGGCCGGGGGACCCGGGGCCCTCGACACCAAGGACGGCATCGGCTTCCTGCACGTACCCGCGATGAAGAACGGCGAGGTGCTCGTCAAGAAGGGCACCGACACCAAGAACCTCAACGACGGCATCGCCGGCTACTACACGGACCCGGTGAAGTCGGCTCTCCCCTGGGACAAGCAGGGCAACTTCACGCTGGCGGCGCACCGCGACGGGCACGGGGCGAAGTTCCACAACATCGACAAGGTGAAGACGGGCGACGCCGTCGTCTTCGAGACCAAGGACACCTGGTACGTCTACAAGGTCTTCAAGGAGCTTCCCGAGACGTCGAAGTACAACGTCGACGTGCTGCAGGCGGTGCCGAAGGGATCGGGAGCGAAGAAGCCCGGCCGCTACATCACGTTGACGACCTGCACGCCGGTCTATACGTCGAAGTACCGCTACATCGTGTGGGGTGAACTGGTGCGTACGGAGAAGGTGGACAAGGACCGTACGAAGCCGGCGGAGCTGCGTTGACGTGACTGTCCTCAAGGAGGGCAGTCACGAGGTGTCAGTATGAGCTGGGCCCGAAGCCGCAACTTTCCCTTGCGACTTCGGGCCCTTCGGCATCCCGTGTGACTAGCGCAGAACCTGCAGCGTTGCGCCCGCGCTCCAGGCTTCCAGCAGTCCGCGGTGGACTGCTGTGACACCAACCTGGACAGCGATGTCGAGCGCCTCGCGGGAGAACGGGCAGGTCGCCACGTACACCGCTACGTCCGCCTGGTGCAGCGTCTTGATGCCGACGAATTTCTGCATCTCGCCGCTCCACACCGAGCGGTACGGCGCGAAGTTCTTGCACTGGACGACGAGTCGCCGACCGTCAGCGGTGTACGCGGTGATGTCGGCGCCGCGGTCGCCGCTTCCGCCGTGAACCTGGACGTCGGTGCAGTCATCCCGACGCAGCAGTCCGGCGATGTGTTGCTCGAACTCCCGCCAGTTCATCGCGTCGATGGAGGCCATGACTCCGGCGAGGGCCCGCTGCTCCTGCGCGTGCTGAAGACGGCCCAGCTGGATGCCGTGCCGGAGGAGCCTCTCCTCGATCTGCTGGACGTTCTCGCGGAGGCTGATGAGTTCTCGCTGCTGCTCGCCGGAGGTCTCGATGAGGGCGTTGAGTATGGGGACGACGGTGGTGCCGAGGAGACGGGTGAAGCTCTCCTCGCTGAGTCGCGTGATGCGCGGGCGTCGAGTGATTCGACGTCGCTGTCACGTCGCGGGGCATTCACGACCGGGTGCGTCCGGGAGGTGTGCTCGACGTCGAGCAGATACGTACGGACGCGCTGTGCCACCTCACTGTCCCGGAGCAGCATGGCGACGTTCAGGACGGTCCGCCGGGGCCAAAGAGCCATGCTCGAACGGGGCTGTGGATAACTCCGCGGACAGGAACTCAGGGTGAGTTCCTTAAATTTCTGCAGCTCAGCGCCCCGGATCACCCTCAGGCCATTCGATTCGAGCTCTTCTCGATGACGGCTGAGGAGGTTGTTGATGACGGTTTCCGCCACCTCGAAGTAGACAGCGACCATGGCAGTGGTCACGTGCATGCCGTCCGGCAGCAGGGACAGCGCTTTGACTCGGTCGAGTGCCTCCGTCCGCTCGGTGAAGCTCTGACGCAGCGCCTGTGATTCCACCAGGGCGACCTCGTTGATCATTCCCTTTCCCCTTCGCGTAACCGTCTGCGCGGCCGGAGTCCGATGCCCCGCCCTATCCCGTCAACGAGTCAGGACATATGAAGACACGATCGGTTTGCAGCCACATGCGCGGTATGCGGGAGATGCGTTGCGGCAGGCACAGCGAAGGGCCCCGGTCACCGTTTCGGTGGCCGGGGCCCTTCACGTTCGTTCGGTGCGGTGTCAGTTATGTGAACCCGACGGACCGCCGAAAATATTGCCGTTGCCGTTGCCGTTGCCGTTTCCGTTGCCACCCATCGTGGTGAGGGTGATGACGGTGGATGCGGGGTCGGCCGGGGTGCCCGGCTGTGGATCGATGTTGACGACCCTGGCGTTGTCGTCAGGAGAGCTGTCTTGCGCGAACTGGATTTGAGTGAAGCCCTTCTCGGCCAGAGCCTGCTTGGCCTGGGCGACCGTGCTGCCCCTGACTTCGGGAATCGGGACCGTGGCCGGCTGCGTCGGGCCCTTGGAGACCGTCAGCACAATTTGGGTGTCCAGCGGCTGCTTGCCGCCGGTCGGGGTCTGATCGATGACCTCACCCGCAGGCTTCTCCGAGTCCTTATCCGTTCGTGAGACCTTCTGGAAGCCGTTGCCGTTGAGCTGCGCTACTGCGGCCTCGTACGACCTGCCGATCACGTTGGGAAGGTCCTGGGTGGCCTGCCTGGCGACCGTGATCGTGACCTCGGACTCCCGCTCGGCCTTCGCGCCGGCCTTGGGCATCTGGTCGAGTACGGTGTTGGGTTCCGCGGTGGAGGACTCGGTCGTGACGACCTTCACCGAGAAGCCCTTTTCTTCCAGAGTCTTGCGGGCGTTCTCCTCGGACTGCTTCGTGACGTCCGGGACCTCGACCTTCGCCGCACCGGTGGAGACGACGACCCTGACGGTGTCGTTCTCCGCCATCGTGCCGTCCTTGGGCGTCTGGCTGCAGATCTTGCCCTTGGGCTGGGTCTCGCAGGGTTTGCGCGCCTCGACCTTGACGTGGACAACGGCGTTCTTCGCGAGTTCCTCCGCCTCTGCCACGGTCGAACCGACCATGTTCGGCACGTCGACCTTGCCGTCGTTGCTGTTGTCGCCGCCGAAGACGGACTTGCCGATCAGGATCGCGCCGATCAGCACCAGGATGCCCGCGACGATCAGCAGGATCGTCGAGGTGTTGTTCTTCTTCTGGCGGCGGCGGTCCGGGCGCTCGTCGTATCCGTAGCCGCCGTCGTCCGGATTGACCGGGGGCAGCATGGAGGTCTGGGCGCCGTTCGGGTCGGCTGCGCGCAGCGCGGTGGTGGGCTGGTCGTTGCCGTACCCGTCGTAGCCGCCGTAACCGGCCGCTCCCATGGCCGCGGTCGCGGCGACCGGCTGGCCGTCGAGGCAGGCCTCGATGTCGGCTCGCATCTCGTCGGCCGACTGGTAGCGGTAGTCCGGGTCCTTGACCAGGGCCTTCAACACGATCGCGTCCATTTCGGGCGTGATCTCGGGGTCGAAGGTGCTGGGGGGCTGCGGCTCTTCCCGCACGTGCTGGTAGGCGACCGCGACGGGCGAGTCACCGACGAACGGCGGTCGGACGGTCAGCAGCTCATAGAGCAGACAGCCGGTCGAGTACAGGTCGGAGCGCGCATCGACCTGCTCGCCCTTGGCCTGCTCCGGGGAGAGGTACTGGGCGGTGCCGATGACGGCCGAGGTCTGGGTCATCGTCATGCCGGAGTCGCCCATGGCACGGGCGATACCGAAGTCCATGACCTTGACCTGGCCGGTGCGCGTCAGCATGACGTTCGCCGGCTTGATGTCGCGGTGGACGATGCCCGCGCGGTGCGAGTACTCCAGCGCCTGGAGGATCCCGACCGTCATCTCGAGGGTGCGCTCGGGCAGCAGTTTGCGGCCGGAGTGCAGAAGTTCTCTGAGCGTCGAGCCGTCGACGTACTCCATCACGATGTACGGGATGGAGACACCGTCGACGTAGTCCTCGCCGGTGTCGTAGACGGCGACGATCGCCGGGTGATTGAGCGAGGCGGCGGACTGGGCCTCACGGCGGAACCGGGCCTGGAAGGACGGGTCGCGGGCGAGATCGGTCCGCAGCGTCTTCACAGCGACGGTGCGGCCGAGCCGGGTGTCGTGCGCGAGGTAGACCTCGGCCATGCCACCACGGCCGAGCACCGAGCCCAGCTCGTACCGGCCGCCGAGGCGACGCGGCTCTTCCATAACTGTTCCAGCCCTCTCCGTCAGTCCCGACCGCACCGGTGTGTGGTCCGGCGGTGTGCTGCTCGCGCATACGGTACCGGCCACGCGCTACCTGATCGGCCCACAGCCGTGAGCTGATATCTGACCGGTATCCCAGTGTGCAGGCATGGCCACCCATGTGATGGGCGTCACCTCTTGTTGATGACCGCCTCCATCACAGCCTTGGCGATCGGAGCGGCGAGGCCGCCGCCGGAGACGTCGTCCCGGTTGGCATTGCTGTCCTCGACCACCACGGCCACGGCGACGGGCGAGCCGCTGCTGGTCTTCGCGTACGAGATGAACCAGGCGTACGGCTTCTCGCTGTTGTTCAGACCGTGCTGGGCGGTACCGGTCTTGCCGCCGACAGTGACGCCGTCGATGAGGGCCCTGGTTCCCGTGCCGCTCTTGACGACGGTCTCCATCATCTGCTGGAGCTTCTGCGCGTTCTCGCCCGAGAGAGGCCGGCCGAGCTCTTCTTTCTCGTGGGTGTAGATCGGGTCGAGGTTGGGCGTCTGCCGCTCGGCGACCATGTACGGCTGCATGAGCTTGCCGTCGTTGGCGACTGCGGCGGCGACCATGGCCATCTGGAGCGGGGTGGCGCGGTTGGATGCCTGGCCGATGCCCGCCATGGCGTTCTGCGGCCGGTTGTCCTTGGGGTAGATGCTCGCGTCGGCGCGGACCGGGGTGAAGATCTCCTTGTTGAAGCCGAACTTGGCGGCCTCGTCCATCATCTTCTGGTTGCCCAGGTCGTCGCTGATTTTGCCGAAGACGGTGTTGCAGGACATCCGCAGCGCTTCCCGGAGCGAGGCGTTCTCGCACGGGATGTTGCCCTCGTTCTGCAGGACGGTGGTCGACTGCGGAAGCTTGTAGGGCAGCGGGGAGTCCGTCTTGGCGTCGATGTCGGTGTAGAGGCCGTTCTCCAGGGCGGCGGCGGCGGTGACGACCTTGAACGTCGAGCCGGGCGGGTAGGTCTCGCGCAATGCCCGGTTGAGCATCGGCTTGTCCTTGTCCTTCAGGAGCTTCTGCCACGCCTCGGTGTCCGCGTTGGAGTTGCCCGCGAAGGTCGAGGGGTCGTACGAGGGGGTGCTGGCGAGGGCCAGGATCGCGCCGGTCTGCGGGTCGAGCGCGGCGACAGCACCCTTCTTGTTGCCCAGCCCCTGGAAGGCGGCCTTCTGGGCGGCGGCGTTGAGGGTGGTGACGACGTTGCCGCCCTGCTTTTTCTCGCCCGTGAACATCGACAGGGTGCGGTCGAAGAAGAGCTGGTCGTCGTTGCCGGTGAGGATGCCGTCCTCAATGCTCTCGAGCTGTGAGGCGTCGAAGGCCTGCGACGAATAGCCGGTGACGGGCGCCCACATGGGGCCGTTCTTCCAGGCCCGCTTGTACTTGAAGTCGCTGTCCTTGGTCTCGACCGAGCTGGTCACGGGGCTGCCGTCGACGATGATGTTGCCGCGTTCGTGAGCGTACCGCTCGATGCGGACGCGGCGGTTCTCGTCGCGGGTGTTCAGCTCGTCGGCGCGGACGTACTGGAGATAGTTGGTCCGCACGAGCAGGGCGAGGATGAGGACACCGCAGAAGATCGCGATCCGGCGCAGGGGCTTGTTCACGGTCGGACCACCTGGGTCATCTCGGCGTCGGAGGACGGGGCGGGGGCCGGTGCGGGGCGGCGTGCGGTGTCGCTGATCCGGATCAGGATGCCGATCAGGGCCCAGTTGGCGATCACGGACGAACCACCGGCCGCGAGGAACGGCATCGTCATACCAGTCAGCGGGATGAGACCCATGACACCGCCGGCGACGACGAACACCTGGATGGCGAAGGCGCCGGAGAGACCGATCGCGAGGAGCTTCCCGAACGGGTCGCGGGCGGCGAGAGCGGTGCGGACACCGCGCTCGACGATCAGGCCGTAGATCAGCAGGACGGCCATCATTCCGGCGAGACCGAGCTCTTCACCGACGGTGGAGAGGACGAAGTCGGCGTTGGCGGCGAAGCCGATCAGATCGGAGTTGCCCTGGCCCCAGCCGGTGCCGAGGGTGCCGCCGGAACCGAAGGACATGATGGCGTTGGCGATCTGTTCGCAGGCGCCGCTCTTGTCCGTCGTGTAGCACGCGAACGGGTCCAACCAGGCGTTCACACGGGACTGGACGTGCGGCTCGAAGGTGGCAACGCCGACCGCGCCGACTGCGGACATCAGCAGACCGAAAACGATCCAGCTGGTCCGTTCCGTGGCGACGTACAGCATGATCACGAAGAGACCGAAGAACAGCAGAGACGTACCGAGGTCGGTCTCGAAGACCAGGATCAGGATCGACAGTCCCCAGATCACGAGGATCGGTCCGAGGTCGCGGCCGCGGGGCAGGTACAGGCCCATGAAGCGGCGGCTGGCGAGGGCCAGGGCGTCGCGCTTCACCATCAGATAGCCGGAGAAGAACACCGCGATGATGATCTTGGCGAACTCGCCGGGCTGGATGGAGAACGGGCCGAGACTGATCCAGATCTTGGCGCCGTTCACCGCCGGGAAGAACATCGGCAGGATCAGCAGTACCAGCGCCACGGCCATGGAGATGTACGTGTAGCGCTGCAGGATGCGGTGGTCCTTGAGCACCATCAGTACGGTGACGAACAGGGCGACGCCGATCGCGGAGTACATCAGCTGCTTGGGAGCGTCGGGGGTGAAGGCGCCGAATAGCGTCTCGGCCCGATGGATCAGCCTCGGTGACTTGTCCAGCCGCCAGATCAGCACCAGCCCCAGCCCGTTGAGCAGGGTCGCCAGTGGCAGCAGCAGCGGGTCCGCGTACGGAGCGAACTTGCGCACCACGAGGTGGGCGACGCCGCCGAGCAGAAGCAGGCCGAGCCCGTATCCGAGCATGCTGGAAGGCAGTGTGCCGTCCATGGCAAGGCCCACATTGGCGTACGCGAACACCGAGATACCGATGGCGAAGACCATCAGGCCCAGCTCGGTGTTGCGACGGCTCGGTGCGTCGATCGCGCCGATCGTGGTCGTGTTGGTGACAACGCTCATGGTGCTGAAGGCCCCCTACGGCTTTACTGCTTACCGCACTGCGGGACCAGCTTCGTCTCTTCCTCCGAGAGGCTGGGGCCGGGAGTGGGAGTCGCTGTGGTCGGCTTGGTCTTGGTGGCGGTGGACGTGGTGCCGGACCCGGTGGACGTCTTCGAGAGGCCCGAGCCCGTGCCGCCGGCCTCACCCTCGGCGGCGCCGGCCTTGCTCGTGGCCTCGGCCGCGCGGCGCTGTGCGTCCTTCTTGCATGCGGACGCCTGGGTCGAGAGCTCGCTGATCTTCTCGCGGGCGTCGGCCAGATTGCCTTCGGCGATGGTCGCCTTGACCTGCTTGCGCTGGTAGGGCGGGAGGTACTTGAGTTCGATCTCGGGGTGGTCCTTCTCGACCTTCGAGAGCGAGACCCATGCGAGGTCCTGGCTGATGCCGCGGTACAGCGCGACGTGATCGTTCTTCGCGCCTACGAAGAACTGGTTCTGGGTCCAGCGGTAACCGCCGTACACACCACCACCGATGACGGCCAGCGTGAGCACGATGTAGAACGAACGCTTCAGCCACTTGCGGCCGCCGCCGGGCTTGGCGAAGTCGTCGTCGGTGTACGCGTCGAAGGAGCCGTCCGGCATTTCGCCGTAGCCGAGGCCGTCACCGCTTCCGGGCGGGCCGAAGCCGCCCGCGGGCGGCGGGACGGGGCGGCCGAGACCGGCCGCCCGGCCGGCCGGGGTGGTCATGGCGTCGCCGTCGTTCAGCTGGGCGGACTGGTTCTCGGCGACCGCGCCGACGACGACCGGGGTGTCGTTGAGCTGCCCGGCCAGGGTGTCGTTGCTGTCGACGTCGAGGACGTCGGCGACGATGCAGGTGATGTTGTCCGGGCCGCCGCCGCGCAGAGCGAGCTGAATGAGCTCCTGGATCGTCTCGTGCGGGCCCTGGTAGCTGGCGAGGGTCTCCTCCATCGTCTGGTGCGAGACGACGCCGGAGAGCCCGTCGGAGCAGATCAGATAGCGGTCGCCGACCCGTACCTCACGGATGGAGAGGTCGGGTTCGACGTGGTCGCCGCTGCCCAGCGCGCGCATCAGCAGGGAGCGCTGCGGGTGGGTGGTGGCTTCTTCCTCGGTGATGCGGCCCTCGTCGACCAGCCGCTGGACCCAGGTGTGGTCCTGCGTGATCTGGGTCAGCACACCGTCGCGCAGCAGGTACGCACGGGAGTCGCCGACGTGGACCAGGCCGAGGCGCTGACCGGTCCAGAGCAGAGCGGTGAGCGTGGTGCCCATGCCCTCCAGCTGGGGGTCCTCCTCGACCATCATGCGCAGCTGGTCGTTGGCCCGCTGGACCGCCGCACCGAGCGAGGTGAGGATGTCCGAGCCGGGCACGTCGTCGTCGAGCTGGACGAGCGTGGAGATCACCTCGGAACTGGCGACCTCACCGGCCGCCTGGCCGCCCATGCCGTCGGCGATGGCGAGAAGGCGCGGACCGGCGTAGCCGGAGTCCTCGTTGCCCTCCCGGATCATGCCCTTGTGCGATCCGGCGGCGAAGCGCAGGGACAGACTCATGCGCACCTCGCCCGTCGGCTCGGGGTACAGCCGGTCTCGCGCCACACTGCCCACCCTCCGGTCGGGAGCAGGGCCGGGTCCGTTGCCCGGACCGCTCCGGCCCGCTCGCTCCGCTCGCTCATTGTCGTACTACTTCCGCAGCTCGATGACGGTCTTGCCGATCCGGATCGGCGCGCCCAGCGGAACAGGCGTCGGGGTGGTGAGGCGGGTCCGGTCGAGATACGTGCCATTGGTGGACCCGAGATCCTCGACGATCCACTGGCCGTCACGGTCGGGGTAGATCCTGGCATGCCTGCTGGACGCGTAGTCGTCGTCCAGCACGATCGTTGAATCGTGCGCCCGGCCCAGGGTGATGGTCTGTCCCTGGAGCGCCACCGTGGTGCCGGTGAGGGTGCCCTCGGAGACGACCAGTTTTGTGGGTGCCCCACGGCGCTGGCGGCCGGGCTGCTGGCGTTGCTGCGGCGGTGCCGCGGCGGTTTGGCGTGCCTGTTGCGGTCGCGTGTCGCCTGCGCTGCGGCGTGAGCCGCGCTGCGTGACGCGCGTACCGAACAGGTCGCTGCGGATGACCTGAACGGCCACGATGACGAACAGCCACAGAACAGCCAGGAAACCTAGCCGCATGACCGTCAGGGTCAGCTCTGACATTGCCCCCGCTTCACCCTTCGGCTTGCCGGTAAACGATGGTGGTGCTGCCCACGACGATCCGCGAGCCGTCGCGGAGCGTAGCGCGGGTGGTGTGCTGCCCGTCTACCACGATGCCGTTGGTAGACCCGAGATCCTGGATCGTCGAGGGCGTTCCGGTCCGGATCTCACAGTGCCGGCGCGATACGCCGGGGTCGTCGATCCGCACGTCGGCGTCGGTGCTGCGTCCCAGCACCAGCGTCGGGCGGGAGATCTGATGGCGGGTGCCGTTGATCTCGATCCAACGTCGTACCTGCGCGCCCGGCATGGGGCTGGGCGTCGCCGGCGGGCGCCGGTCGGTGGTGGGTGCTCCGGGACGGCCGCTGCCCGGCGGCGGGGCCGCGGGCATGGGCGGGACGGAGCTGGGGGGATAGCCGTAGCCGCCGGTGGGCTGCGGGGCGGCGGGGCGCCCGTGGCCGGGCTGGCCCGGTGGAGCCTGCTGGCCCTGCTGCGAGGAGCTCGAAGCAAGGGTGCGGCTGCGCACGCGGTAGAGCCCGGTGTCGAGGTCCTCCGCCTTCTCCAGATGAACCTTGATCGGTCCCATGAAGGTGTAGCGCTGCTGCTTGGCGTAGTCCCGGACCAGACCGGAGAGCTCGTCGCCGAGCTGGCCGGAGTACGGGCTCAGGCGCTCGTAGTCCGGGGCGCTGAGCTCGACGATGAAGTCGTTGGGGACGACGGTCCGCTCGCGGTTCCAGATTGTTGCGTTGTTGTCGCACTCGCGCTGGAGGGCACCCGCGATCTCGACCGGCTGGACCTCGGACTTGAACACCTTGGCGAAGGTGCCGTTGACCAGACCTTCGAGACGCTGCTCGAAACGCTTCATGACTCCCATGGGGCACCTCCTCCGGTGTTCTCGTCCCTGTACTGCTTACTGATCGTATCCACGCGTCGGGAAATCGGCTGGTTCCCCTTGTCTGCCCAGTGGATGAGTGTCACCCCTCACACGGATCGTAGAGGTGACCGCTCCTCACAGTGTCCCGCACCTGCGGTGTGCATAGGAGGAGTGGGGGTGACCGCATCGCGTTCCCGCTTCCCGTCATACGGCCGGCAAAACAACGGATGTGAATCCACCCTGTCCAGCGTGCTAATCTTCCGGATGTCGCCAGGCGCTCGCACCAACAGGTGAGAGAGTCTGGAAACACCACTCATGCGCGAGTGGCGGAACGGCAGACGCGCTGGCTTCAGGTGCCAGTGTCCTTAGGGACGTGGGGGTTCAAATCCCCCCTCGCGCACAAGAGAGAAGCCCCACAGGCCAACGGCCTGTGGGGCTTCTTCGTTCCCGGACGAGGGTGTCGGCGGCGGGGCGGCTTTCGTCGTGCGCGGGCGCAACGAAAGAAAGGCGTCGCGTGTGCGAAGGGCTGCCTAGGGTGCGGGGCGTGTACGCGATCTCGAAACTCCGGGCCGGCTGGCAGTGGTGTGCGGCGCCGGAGCTGTGGTCCCGCCGCAGGACGGCCGGGGAGGCCGTGCTGGCCGTGGTGCTCGGGCTGCTGGCCGCGGGGACGGAAGAGCTGCTGCGCGGCGGGGAAGTGCGGCTGTGCGTGGTGCGGTCCATGGTCGTGGTGCTGTCGCTGCTCAGGCGTCGGCTGCCCGTGAGCGTGCTGGTGGTGACGTCGGCCCTGGCCGGGCTCTCCGGCGGATTCGCGTTGCTGCTGATGGTGGTGGCGTGGAGTTCCGGGCGCCGGATCGCCGGGGCAGGGCGGGCGTTGGGGGCGTTCACCGCCTCATGCGTCCTCTACGTGGGTGTGACCGTTGCGATGACCTGGCCGGGGCTGCGGCCGCTGACCCAGGTGTTGTTCACCACCCTCTACTTCTTGGCGACGACGCTCGTGCCCGGTCTCGCCAGCCGGTACCGGACGCAGCGCCGGACCCTGCTGCACGCCCTTCAGGAGCGCAATGCACAGCTGATCCGAGAGCGGGCCATGATCGTTGGGCAGGCGCGGCTCATGGAGCGCCAGCGGATCGTTCAGGACATGCACGACAGCCTGGGTCACCAACTGGCGCTGATCTCTGTCCATACGGGGGCACTGGAGGTCGACCCGGAGCTGACGGTGCGGCAGCGTGAGGCGGTCGGTGTGCTGCGTGGTGCGTCGGTCTGTGCCATGCACGAGCTGCGGGAAGTCGTCGGGATTCTGCGGGACGACGTGCCGGGACCCGGGCGCGGCGAGGACGGGCAGCGGGCGGCACGGGGGATCGCGGGCATCGAGGAGCTGACGGAGGCGGCGCGGGCCGCCGGAAGCGCTGTGGAGCTCCGTCGTACAGGGGAGAGCCGGGCGCTCGCGGCTGCCTCGGACCATGCGGCGTACCGCATCGTCCAGGAGGCACTGACCAGTGCGTACAAGCACGCACCGGGCGCGGCCATCACGGTCGAGCTGCGCTATGAGCCGGATCCCGGCGAGGCTGAGGTGCGAGAACCGGGTGCAGGCTGCGCTGTTGGCGAGGGATGCGGGGCTGCAGGCGCGCCCTGGAGGCTTTGGAACGCTGGGCTTTGTTTCACGTGAAACGTCCGGTTCAGGGCGTTCCGGGAAGTCGGGCGTTTCTGTGTGGCGGGGTGCTTGTGTGTCCCCGTGCGACGACGAGCCGGGGCTCGCGGGAGTGTCCGATCCCCGCGGGCCCCGGCCGGATTTCCGTCGTGCCGCGGCTCAGGCGGCGAGACGCGCGGCGAGAGCCTTGGCCTTCTCCGTGGCCTCGGTGAACGCCCTGGCGCGGGAGGCCTCGGCGAGCGGGATGAGTTCGGCCATCGCGGGCTGGGAGTGGGCCAGCGTCAGCTCCGGGACGATGAAGTCGACCTCGGCGCCGAACATGCTCGTCAGCAGCTTCTCCAGGTAGTTCTGGACGAACTCGGAGTCCTCGCGCGGGGTGCCGGGGGCGTACGAGCCGCCGCGGCTGGCGACGACGGTGATCGGGGTGCCCGCCACCGGGCTGTCGGGGCCCACGTTGCGTCCGACGATGATCACCTGGTCGAGCCAGGCCTTCAGGGTCGACGGGATGCTGAAGTTGTACATAGGGGCGCCGATCAGGACGGCATCCGCGGCTTCCAGCTCGGCGGCGAGCTCGCTGCGCAGTGGGTCCTCGGCGCCGGCGGCTGCCGCTGCGGCGTCCAGGTGGGGCAGCGGGTTCGCAGCGAGGTCGCGGTAGACAACCTGTCCGTCCGGGTGCTGCTCGAGCCAGGTCTTGACGAAGGCGGCGGTGACCTCGCGCGATGCGGAGCCCTGCGGGAATACGGCGGAGTCGAGGTGCAGAAGCGTGGTCATGGGGGATCTCCACGGATATTGAGAGAGCGGTGCCCGGCTGGGGATGCAGGGCATCTTTTTCGTACGCACCTAGTAATAACATAGGGGCTTACTAATCATAAGCACCTCACGGTGACGCAGTACCCTGGGTGTATGGCGGAGCACAGTGAGCAGGCGTGTCGACGGGTCGACGTGAGCATCACGCGCGTCTTCGAGTTGTTCGGGAAGCGCTGGACGGGCCCGATCGTCTCCGTGCTTCTGCAGCAGCCGGTGCACTTCGCGGATCTGCGGCGGGCGATTCCGGGCATCAGCGAGCGCATGCTCTCGGACCGGCTGACCGAACTCGGTGCGGCCGGGCTGGTGGTGCGTGATGTCGACGAGGGTCCGCCGCTGCGGGTCTCGTACCGGCTGACGCGAGCCGGTGCCGCGATGGAGCCTGCCCTCAAGGAGCTGGCGCTCTGGGCGCAGACGTACCTCGTGGCCGGCGAGGGCGGCTGCTGACGGCTCCCGGCGGTTACCGGGGCGTGCCCGCGCCCGGGGTGTTCGTCCCGCCCGACGCGTTGTAGCGCAGCAGATATTCGGCGAACCGCGCGAGATCGTCCGCGGTCCACTGTGAGAGGCGCTGCTGGTAGGCCGCGTGACGGCTGGCCTGTGTCGAGGCGAGGGCCTGGGTTCCGGCCTCCGTGGGGTGCAGCACCTGGATCCGGTGGTCCGTGGGGTCCGGGTGGCGCTCTACCAGGCCGAGCTTCTCCAGGGTGGCGATCTGCCGGCTGACCGTCGATTTGTCGAGCATGTAGTGCGCGGCCAGATCCGTTGCGCGGCAGCCCTGCTGGTCGTCGATGTGCGACAGCAGTGTGTATGAGACCAGTGACAGCTCCGGATGGAGGCGGGCCGCGGTGGCGCGCGCCCGGCGAGCGAACGCCGTCAGCTCGCGCTCGATGACGTTCAGCGACTCTTCACGTTCCCCGGCGGTGTCTGGCACGGTCTCACCTTTCCGAATGTTCAGTTGTATAGTACAACGGATAGAAGAGTTGTAAAAGCCAACCATTGGAGTCCGATGTCCACGGGTCCACGTGCCGCCGGCGGCACGACCGCCGCTGCCCTGCGCCATGTGCTGAGCCATCTCGTCACGCCCCTGCTGATGTGTATCGGGATGGGGCTCGCCTACCTGGGCGCGTTCCACGCTCCGGAACCGCACGACCTGCGGGTGGACGTGGTCGGATCGGGGCCGAGCGCGCAGGTGCTGGCGCAGACGCTGCAGGACAAGGGTGACGGCGCGCTCAGCGTGCGTACCGTCCCCGACCGGGACGCTGCGGTGAACCACCTGAAGACACAGGCGAGTTACGGTGCCTACCTGCCGGGGAAGCACCCCGAGCTTCTCGTGGCCAGCGCCTCCTCCGACACCAGCGCCACGGTGGTGGAGAAAGTCTTCACGAAGGTGGCGGCCGCGCAGGGAGCCCCGCTGAAAGTGACGGACACGGCACCGACCGCGGACGGTGACCCGACCGGTCAGGGGATCTTCTTCCTACTGGTCGCGGTGAGCATCGGATCGTACGCGTCGGTCGCGGTGATCGGTGGTGCGGGTGCGGTGCTGGCGTTGCGGATCAGGGCGGCGCTGGCCCTCGGTGCCTCACTCGTGGTGAGCGTGATCGGGGCCGTGTTCGCGGGGCCCATGTTCGGGCTGGTGGACCACGGGCTGGGCGGACTCTGGGCGATGGCCTGGCTCTACTCGGCGGGCATTCTCCTGATCGGTGTGGGGCTGCACACATTCCTCAAGCGGTGGACGACGCTCGGCGTGATGGTGCTGTTCGTGATGCTGAACTTCACCAGCTCCGGCGGCATCTTCCGGCCCGAACTGCAGCCCGGCTTCTTCGGTTCGCTGCACGCGTTCTGGAACGGCGCGGGCTTCGTCGAGGGTGCGAGGAGCCATGTGTACTTCGATGGGTACGGACTCGGCGGACATGTGCTGGTGCTCACGCTCTGGTTCGTGGTGGGGCTGGCCGCGATGGGAGCGGCCGGGTTGGCCGAGGGGAGGCGGCGGAAGGTTGCTGCGCAGGCTCAGGGTGTGGGTTCGTCCCGGCACCGGGTCGGGTCGGATAACCGGTCGGGCACGGAGAACAGGGCGACGGCGGAGTACCGGACCGAGGCCGAGGCGAGGGAAGAGCTGGAGGAGGAGCTGGAGGAGTCTGTGGGTGTCTGACCAGGACAAGACGCTGTTCACAGGCGTTCGGTCAGGTTTTCCACAGGGGCAGACGGCTGTTGGTGGACGGCGGTACCGTCGTCGGCAGTTGATGTTGGACAGGACGTCGGGCGAGGGCGGGGAAGGCTGCGCGCCATGGGTGAGTTCGAAGCGGCAGTGCCGAGGCAGCGGGTTGTGACGGATGAGCCGCGCATACCGGTCGTGCCCGGGTTCGCCGAGCGCGCGGCCGTTGCGGCGGACAGCGCGGCGCAGTCGCCGAGGCGGACGGGCAAGGCGCTGCGCGACCGAGTGCCCAGGACCTCGCACGATGCGCTGATCCTTCCCTCAGGCCGGCCCGACGCTGTGCAGGCGGTCGAGGAGTCGAACCGGGGCCGAGTGCCCGGCCTCGCGCCCATCCGGGTGGGGCGGATGGCCGCCACACCGTTCGCGTTCCTGCGCGGTTCGGCCGGGCTGATGGCCCATGACCTGATGGGCACACCGGTGACCGGGGTGGGCGCCCAGCTCTGCGGCGATGCGCACGCGGCCAACTTCGGGTTGTACGGCGATGCGCGAGGCAGCCTGGTCATCGATCTGAACGATTTCGACGAGACCGTGTTCGGCCCGTGGGAGTGGGACCTCAAGCGGCTTGCCACCTCGCTGGTGCTCGCGGGGCGTGAGGCCGGGGCGGACGAGGACACCTGTCGGCGGGGTGCGTACGACGCGGTGGGTGCGTACCGGAGGACGATGCGATTGCTGGCCAGACTGCCCGCGCTCGACGCCTGGAACGCCATCGCCGACGAGGAACTCGTCTCGCACACCGACGCGCGGGATCTGGTCGGCATGCTGGAGCGGGTCTCGCAGAAGGCCCGTAAGAACACCAGCGCCCGCTTCGCCGCCAAGTCCACGGAGGAGGCCGAGGGCAGCGGACGCCGCTTTGTCGACGCACCGCCGGTGCTGCGGCGAGTGCCGGATGCGGAGGCCGCGGCGGTCGCGGCGGCGCTCGGCGACTACGTGGGCACGATCTCGGAGGACCGGGTGCCGCTGCTCGCGCGTTACGCGATCCATGACGTGGCGTTCCGGGTGGTCGGCACGGGGAGCGTAGGAACCCGGTCTTATGTGGTGCTGTTGCTCGATCACCGCGGCGAGCCGTTGGTCCTGCAGGTCAAGGAGGCGCGGCCCTCCGCGCTGGCGCCGTATCTGCCCGCCGTCGGTTTCGAGGTGCCCGAGACGGCGCACGAGGGTCACC
Source organism: Streptomyces sp. NPDC056231 (assembly GCF_048270745.1). NCBI lineage: Bacteria > Bacillati > Actinomycetota > Actinomycetes > Kitasatosporales > Streptomycetaceae > Streptomyces > Streptomyces sp. NPDC056231. The sequence goes on from NZ_JBLVKW010000003.1 coordinate 321,235, forward strand.
GAGTGGTGCTCGGGCAGAAGCGGATGCAGGTGGTCAGCGACATTCTGCTGGGCTGGGCGACCGTGCAGGGGCGGCCGTTCCAGGTGCGGCAATTCAGGAACCGCAAGGGCAGTGTTGACCCGGCAGCCCTGGCGCCCGACCAGGTCGACGACTACGGGCGGATGACGGGCGCACTGCTGGCGAGGGCGCACGCCCACAGCGCCGATCCGCGGTTGATCGCAGGCTACTGCGGCAAGAACGACGAGCTGGACGAGGCGGTGGCGAGCTTCGCTGTGACGTACGCGGACCGTACGGAGGCGGATCACGCGGAGCTGGTGCGGGCCGTCGGTTCGGGGCGAATAGCGGCCGAGCTCGGGGTGTGAGGGGCGTTCCGCCGACCGTGCGTCCTCGGGGCACGGTCCGGGGTCATACGCTGGACGGGTGACCCACGAAGCCGCCGGGGTGCCGACCACCCGGAACGACGATGACCGGCAGGACAACGACCGGCAGCAGGAGCAGCACGAGCAGCATGGCCCTCGGGGTGACGCCGACGCGGGCGCTGCCGCTGACGCGCGCCCCGAGGCGCGGCTGGCGAAGGCAGTGCGGGTGGCGGAGCAGGCGCTGATCGAGTTCGAGATCGCGGTGGAGACCTTCCGGGTCGAGGTGGAGAACTTCTCCCGGCTGCACCACCAGAAGCTCGGCCCGATGTACGCCCGCCTCGACGAGCTCGACGCGCAGATCGCGGAGGCCCGAGCCGCTCGGACCGGTGACCCCGAGGATCTGCGCAGGGCTCAGGAGGCTCGGGCGCTCGTGATGCCGATGCCGGGCATCGACGAGCTTTTCCACGACTGGCTCGACTCCGACGGGCTGTCCCCCGAGGCGGCGGCGATGCTGACCGAGCAGCCGGTGCAGCCGCCCAAGCGGGTCCGGCCGACCGAGGAGGCGCGCCGGCTCTACCGCGAGCTGGCACGCAGCGCCCACCCGGATCTCGCCCAGGACGAGACGGAGCGGGCGCGCCGGGACGAGTTCATCACCCGCGTCAACGCCGCCTACGGGCGTGGCGACGAGGCCCTGCTGAAGGAACTGGCGCAGGAGTGGGCGGCGGGGCCGGTTCCACCGCAGGCGGAGCTCAGCGAGAGCGAGGAGCTCTACGCTCGGCTGAACTGGCTGACCCAGCGCAAGGAACTTTTGACGGTGCTTGCCCAGGAGCTGGAGGAGGGCGCGATCGGGGCCATGCTGCGGATGGCGCCCGACGACCCGGACCGGCTGCTCGACGAGATCGCCGAACAGCTGCTGGGTGAGGTCTCGCAGCGAGAGGCGGAGCTGGCAGGTCTGGTGCAGTAGCGTTTCCGGTAAGTCCGGAGCGTACGTACGAGAGAAGGCATGACCCATGAATTTCGCCCCGCTGCCCTCGGTGGACGTCGCGGCGGTGCCGTCGGACGGTCTTGTGCTGGACGTCCGGGAGAACGACGAATGGGCGGCGGGGCACGTCGATGGTGCCCTGCACATTCCGATGAGTGACTTCGTCGGCCGCTTCGGTGAGGTGACCGAGGCGGCGGAGGACGGCCGGCGCGTGCATGTGATGTGCCGGGTCGGCGGCCGGTCCGCCCAGGTCACTCAGTACCTGGTGCAGCAGGGCATCGACGCCGTGAACGTCGACGGCGGGATGCTTGCCTGGGACGGTGCCGGGCGCCCGATGGTCACGGACAACGACAACCCGGCCTTCGTTCTCTGATCTGGCAGGGATCCTCCCGCGCTCCGGTGGGAGCCGGAGCGGGCCGGGGGTCTCAGCCGAGGGGGTGGGTGGCCAGCAGGTCGCCCAGTGCCTCTTCGTGCATCGCCGCGGGGCCGAGCGACAGCTCGATCTGCTTCGCCCAGGCGTGGAACCGGTGCAGCGGGTAGTCGGTGTCCGCGCCGAAGCCGCCATGCAGATGCTGGGCGGTCTGCACGAGCCGACGGACCCCGTCCGACGCCCAGATCTTCGCCACCGCGACATCGCCGGCGACGGGCAGTGTTCCGGGCGCACCGGTGGAGATCCGCCAGGCAGCTTGCCAGAGGGTCACTTCCATGGCCCGCAGATCGATGTACCGGTCCGCTGCCTGGACAGCGACGGACTGAAACGTTGCGACGGGATACCCGAACTGCTCGCGCTTTCCGGTGTATTCGCTTGTCATGGCGAGCACGGCCTCGCCGAGACCCAGCGCGAACGCGCAGGTTCCAGTGGTGAGCAGGGTGCGCAGCCACTCCCAGGCACCCGGCGTACTGATCAGCGCGCTGTTCTCGATCTGAACCGTGTCCAGCTGGACCTCGGCGAACAACTCACCGCTCGTGGAGACCTGTTCGGCGAGTGCGACGCCCTCGGCCGTGCGGCGGACCAGTGCCAGTACGGCCAGGCCCTCGTCCGTGTGGGCCGGCACCGCGATCCAGTCCGCGGACTGGGCCCACGGCACCCCCGACTGCACTCCGTTGAGCACCCAGCCCGCGCTTTCGCCGTCCTCGTCGCTGAACCGGTCATGGTCCTGGCCGGCCCTTCCCGCAAGGTCCCGGCGGGCGGTGACGGCGAGCTCGGCCGGATCGTGGCCGGTGCGGCCGTTGGCCCCGACGGTGAGGACCACCTCGCCCCGGCCGACGCGGGGCAGCAGCTCGGCTGCCAGGCCAGGGTCGCCGTGCTGCTGGATCGTCATCGCGACCGCGCAGGTCTCCAGCAGCGGCACCCGGGCGAGCACCTTCGCCGATTCGCGCAGGACCAGGCAGAGCGCGACCGCGTCGAGCCCGGCCCCGCCGTATTCCGGTGCCAGCGTCAAGCTCAGCAGGTCACCTGCGGCCAGCCCCGCCCACACGGACCGGTCGATGTCCTCGGCCACCGCTCCCGGAGTGAGCGCGGGGCTGGGCACTCCGTCGGGCTCGACGCCCGAGAAGACCGCCCTTGCCGCCTCGACGGCTGCCTGCTGCTCCTCGGTGAAGGTGAAGTCCACTGCACTGACCTCCCGCGAACCGCTGTGCCCGTAAACGAACCTGACGGGACGTCAAGATAGAACAGGTTCTATGAGAAGGGAACAGGGAAAGGAGGCGGCGATCCAGGAGACCCGGAGATCCGAGGAGATTCGGGGAGGTTCCGAGGAAACCCAATCGAACCCGGTGGGATCCGAGTGATCCGAGGAGTCAGCGGTCGAAGTCGAGTTCCACCTCCGGTGTCAGCGGATGCGACTGGCAGGCGAGCACATAGCCCGCCCCTGTCTCTTCCGGCTCCAGCGCGAAGTTGCGGTTCATCCGGACCTTGCCCGAGACGAGGAACGCCCTGCACGTCCCGCACACCCCGCCCTTACAGGCGTACGGAGCGTCGGAACGGCTGCGCAGAACCGTTTCCAGCAGCGATTCGCCGTCCTGGACCGGCCAGTTGCCCGAGCGTCCGTCCAGTGTCGCGGTGAGCGTGCTGTGTGCGGGCGCCTCGACGCGCGTGCGGGTGGGAGCGGCTGGGCCGTCGTCGACGTGGAAGATCTCCTGATGGATACGGGCCCGGTCGACGCCGAGGCCGTGCAGCGCACCCTCTGCCGCGCGGACCAGGCCGAACGGCCCACAGAGATACCAGCCGTCCACCTCTCCCACCGACAGGAGCGCCGGCAGCAGCCCGGTCAGCCGCTCCCGGTCGAGCCGACCGGACGGGAGGCCTGCCTGCTGCTCCTCGCGGGAGAGCACTGTCACGAGATGGAAGCGGTCCGGGTAGCGGTCCTTGAGGTCGGCGACCGCGTCCAGGAACATCGTTGAGGCGGCCGTCCGGTCGCTCCGGATCAGACAGAACCGGGCCTCGGGCTCACGGGCCAGCAGAGTCGACGCGATCGACAGCACCGGGGTGATACCGCTGCCGCCGACGATCGCCGCGTAGTGACCGGCGCGGGGCGTGAGCACGAAGCGTCCCATCGGGGGCATCGCTTCGACCTGGTCGCCGACGGCGAGTTCCTTGAGGGCGTACGTGGAGAACGCGCCGCCGTCGACCAGGCGGATGCCCACCTTCAGCTCGGGATCGGCTGGGGCCTCGGCGGCCGGGGTGCAGATCGAGTACGAACGCCGGATCTCTTCGCCCCGGACCGCGTAGCGCACATTGAGATGCTGCCCTGGCTTGTGGCGGAAGGTCTCGCGCAGCTCAGGGGGCACCGCGAAGGTCACGGCCACCGAGTCGTCGGTCAGCCGCTCGATCGCTCGGACCCGGAGCGGATGGAACATCTACAACTCCTTGAAGTGGTCGAACGGTTCACGGCAGCTCGCGCAGCGGCGCAGCGCCTTGCAGGCGGTGGAGGAGAACCGGCTCAGCAGCTCCGTGTCCGTGGAGCCGCAGTGCGGGCAGCGCACCGAGAGGGTGAGCGGCACCGGTCCGCCGGACCCGGTGCCGGCATCATGTGGGCGCGGGGGTGCTATGCCGAACTCGGCGAGCTTGCGCCGCCCCTCCGCGCTGATGTCGTCGGTCGACCAGGCCGGTGCGAGCACAGTGACCACGGAGACCTCCGGTATGCCGTGGTCATGCAGCACCTGCTCGATATCGGCCGACATCGCTTCGATCGCCGGGCAGCCGGTGTATGTCGGGGTGAGGCGGACGGTGACTTTGCCCGGGGCGAGCACCTCCACTCCGCGGAGCACGCCCAGCTCTTCCAGGGTGAGCACAGGCAGCTCGGGGTCGGGCACGGACCCGGCGAGCCTGCGCACCTCCTCTTCCAGCAGCGCGCCGGTCACCATGACGCCCCCGGGTGGCTGCGGTGCAGATGCTGCATCTCGGCGAGCATCCGCCCGAAAGGTTCCGTATGGATGCCCTGCCGGCCTGCCCCGGCCGCCCAGGCCCCGGACTGCGGACCGGTCGGCACCGTCAGCGTCGCCTGCTGCAGGACGCCGGTGACGGTGGCCAGCCAGTCGGAGTGCAGCGACGGCCAGTCGGTCTCCACTCCCTCGACCGGCTGGAACAGTTCACCGGTGAACCGCCACAGCGCATCCACCCCGCGCTGCATCCGCTGGTGACTTTCTTCCGTGCCGTCGCCCAACCGGAGCGTCCAGTGCGTGGCGTGGTCCTGGTGGTACGCGACCTCCTTGACGGCCTTCGCGGCCAGCCCGGCGAACTCGTCCCCGCCGGAAGCCAGTTGCTCGTACAGCCCCCGCTGGTAGACGGAGAAGTACAACTGGCGGGCGATGGTGTGGGCGAAGTCGCCGTTGGGCTGTTCGACCAGCTGGACGTTGCGAAAAGCGCGCTCCTCGCGCAGGAACGCCAGATCGTCCTCGTCCCCGGCGAGCGAGAGCAGCACCCGGGCCTGTCCCAGGAGGTCCAGGGCGATGTTGGCGAGGGCCACCTCCTCCTCCAGCACGGGCGCGTGGCCTGCCCACTCCCCCAGCCGGTGGGAGAGCACCAGCGCGTCGTCGCCCAGGGCGAGGGCCGCGGTCACAGGTTCTTCACCCCTTCCGGGATCTCGTAGAACGTGGGGTGCCGGTAGGGCTTGTCGCCCGCCGGCTCGAAGAACGAGTCCTTCTCGTCCGGTGAGGAGGCCGTGATCTCCGTGGATCGCACCACCCAGATGGAGACGCCCTCGGAACGGCGTGTGTACAGGTCGCGGGCGTTGCGCAGGGCCATCTCGGCGTCCGGGGCGTGCAGGCTGCCCGCGTGGGTGTGGGAGAGGCCGCGCCGCGAGCGCACGAACACCTCCCAGAGCGGCCAGTCGGTCGAGCTGCTCATGCCGTCGCCTCCGCGTTCGGTGAGGTGTGCATGTCTGTCTCGGGCATGTCCGCGTGCGGGGCCTCTGCGATGTGGGTCGGTGTGTGCGCGTGGCGCGTCGGTGCGGGGTGCTTGAGCGCGTACGAAGCCGCCGCGTCCCGAACCCAGGCGCCCTCTTCGTGTGCCCGGCGCCGCTGTGTGAGGCGCTGTTCGTTGCACGGGCCGTTGCCCTTCAGGACCTCCTGGAACTCCGTCCAGTCGATCGCCCCGAAGTCGTGCTGTCCGCGCTCCTCGTTCCACCGGAGGTCCGGGTCCGGGAGGGTGAGCCCCAGCACCTCGGCCTGCGGGACACAGATGTCGACGAACCGCTGCCGCAGCTCGTCGTTGGAATGCCGCTTGATCTTCCAGGTCATCGACTGCGCCGAGTGCGCCGATGCGTCGTCCGGCGGGCCGAACATCATCAGGGACGGCCACCACCAGCGGTTCACCGCATCCTGCGCCATCTCGCGCTGCTCCGGGGTCCCGCGGCCGAGGGTGAGCAACAGCTCGTACCCCTGGCGCTGGTGGAAGGACTCCTCCTTGCAGATACGGACCATGGCCCGTGCGTAGGGGCCGTACGAGCAGCGGCAGAGCGGCACCTGGTTGGTGATCGCGGCGCCGTCCACCAGCCAGCCGATCGCGCCGACATCCGCCCAGGTCAGCGTGGGGTAATTGAAGATTGACGAATACCTCTGGCGGCCCGCGTGGAGCTTGTCCAGCATTTCCTCGCGGCTCGTCCCCAGCGTTTCCGCCGCGCTGTAGAGATACAGCCCGTGTCCCGCCTCGTCCTGCACCTTCGCCATCAGGATCGCTTTGCGGCGCAGCGAGGGCGCGCGGCTGATCCAGTTGGCCTCGGGCTGCATGCCGATGATTTCGGAGTGGGCGTGCTGGGCCATTTGCCTGACCAGCGAGGCCCGGTACGCGTCCGGCATCCAGTCGCGCGGCTCGATGCGCTCGTCGGCCGCCACCGCGGCGTCGAAGGCTGCTTGCTGAGCCGCGTCCGCCCCCGCAGGCCCATCGGGCGCACCTGCTGTCGCCTGCGGGGTCCCTCGCGCCTGGCCCTGCGCTGTCTGGTCCGTAGTCACTGCCGCCATCCCGGACTCCCTACCGACCGATCGTTCGGTTAGTTGACTTCAATGGTGAGTCGGTGGCCCGTAGGGTGTCAACCCTGTGGATAACTGACCGGGGATCGACGGGGATCGGGGCGGGATGGATTCGTACGACGACAGGGGCGTCGGAGACGGGAACGGGAGCGGTGGTCCGGGGGTGGACCCGGGTTCGGACCTGCGTCTGCTTACGGCACCGCCCGCTGAATCCGCCGGAGCTCCCGCGCCGGTGCGCTCCGGTATCGCCGGACTGTCCCTTCCGTACCAGATCGTGGCCGCCATCGCGCTGTCGGTCATCGGGATGATTGCCTGCACCCATCTGGCCATGGTGTTTCTGCACGTCGCCCCGTCCAACACGCTGACCAAGCAGCACGGCAAAGCGGTCGACGACTGGGTCTATCCCGAGTTCGAGCAGAACTGGAAGCTTTTCGCTCCCAATCCGCTCCAGCAGAACGTCGCTGTGCACGTACGGGCCGAGATAGCCGGTCCGGACGGTCGTCGCACCACTCAGTGGATGAGTCTCTCGGTCGAGGACGGCAGAGGGATACGAGGCAATCTCCTCCCCAGTCACATCCACCAGAACCAGCTCCGCCGTGCCTGGGACTTTTATCTCAACTCCCACGACATCCAGAACCGCCCGAACGGACTGCGCGGTGCTCTCTCCGAGCGCTACATCCGCCGCATCGTGATGCTGCGCCTCGGCGAGCACGACTACGGCGGCACCGTCGAGCGCATCCAGGTCCGCTCCGAGGTGCGTTCCGTCTCCGCGCCGCCGTGGAGCACGGAGAAGATCAGCACCAAGCCGAACTACCGGGTGCTGCCGTGGTGGACCGTCACCCCCGCCGACCTCCCCGGGAACGCCAAGGAGGCGGTCAAGTGAGTACGGCTACCCCAGGCCACAAGCTCGCCGGCGGCGTGCAGCGCATCACCTCCTCGGCCCTCGGCCGGTATCAGAGCGCCATTGTCCGGATCGGTTTCTCCGCCACGTACCTGCTGTTCCTGCTGCGTGAGCTGCCGCACCGCCATGAGATGTACGGCCCCGACGCCCCATGGCGTTGGGACATGGCGAAGCAGCTCATATCGGGCAATGAGTCCCTCTCGGTGCTCATGTGGTCGGACAGCACGGCCTGGTTCGAGATCGTCTATGCGGTCGTCCTGCTGTCCGCCGCACTGCTGATGGTCGGCTGGCACACCCGCGCGATGTCCGTCCTTTTCATGGTCGGTGTGCTCTCGCTGCAGAACCGCAGCGTTTTCCTGGGTGACGGCGGGGACAACGTCGTCCATCTGATGGCGATCTACCTCGTGCTGACGCGCTGCGGGCAGGTCTGGTCGCTGGATGCGCGACGCGCGGCGCGGGCACGCCGCACGGAGTCAGAGGTTGACGGCGAGTCGGAGCAGGAGCCGGGGGCGGGAGGCGCCCGGCCGGCCGTGAATGTCGCCGGCACGATTCTGTGGCTTGTACTCGGCCTGGCCCTTGTTGTGGCCACGGCGACAGACGGCCTCGGTGGCACCTGGTGGCTGCCGACTCTCTTCTGGGTGCTGTGGATCGGGCACGGTGCCTGGTGGGCCGTGAACCGTTACGCGCCGCAGAGCGAACTACGCACGCTGCTCGATGTCCTCGCCAACCTCGCGCACAACGCCACTCTCGTCGTGATCATGGCCGAGGTCTGTCTGATCTACGCGACCGCGGGCTGGTACAAGGTCCAGGGATCGCGTTGGCAGGATGGCACGGCGCTGTACTACCCGCTCAATCTCGACTACTTCACCCCGTGGCCCGCCCTGTCGGACCTCCTCGCGTCCAATGGCGTGATGGTCATGGTGCTGACGTACGGCACGGTCATCGTGCAGGTCGCCTTCCCCTTCACCCTCTTCAACCGGCGCGTCAAGAACGTCCTGCTCGTCGCCATGATGTGTGAGCACGCGGGCATCGCTCTGCTGCTCGGGCTGCCCTTCTTCTCGATGGCGATGATCGCCGCCGACTCCGTCTTCCTGCCGACGGTCTTCCTGGTCTGGCTGGGCGGACGGGTGACGCTCGGGCGGCAGCTGCTGTTCTCGCGCACGGGCCGGGTGCCCGAGCAGCGGCGGGGCGGCGAGGAGGAGGCACCGCAGCACAGCGGAAGCAGTGGCCATACGCTCGTCGGGTGAGCAGTGATACCGGCAGTGGTAGGAGCAGTAGCAGTGAGAGTCCGTCGGCCGATGGCCTCGGGGTCGGTGAGCAGTCCGCGGAGGCGTTGCAGTACGACGACGGATTCGGGGCGGAGATCGGCGTCGGGCCGCATCCGCTGCCCTGGCCCGAGGGTGAGCGGTACGACCCCGAGCTGCTCGCCCAGGGCGACCGGCGCAATGTCGGTGACGAGTACCGCTACTGGACGAGGGAGGCGATCGTCGCCGATCTGGATCTTCGGCGGCACGACTTCCACGTAGCGGTGGAGAACTGGGGCCACGACTTCAATATCGGGTCGGTGGTGCGGACCGCGAATGCCTTCCTCGCCAAGGAGATCCACATCGTGGGGCGGCGGCGGTGGAACAGGCGCGGTGCGATGGTCACCGACCGGTACCAGCACGTGCGGCATCACCCCGACACTGCGGATCTGACCGTCTGGGCGGCGGCCGAAGGGCTGCCGATCATCGGGATCGACAATCTGCCGGGGGCGGTGCCGCTGGAGCGGACCGAGCTGCCACGGCGCTGTGTGCTGCTCTTCGGGCAGGAGGGGCCGGGGCTGACCGAGGAGGCGCGTAAGCACGCGACGATGGTGTGCTCGATTGCGCAGTTCGGATCCACGCGGTCGATCAACGCGGGGGCCGCGGCGGCCATTGCCATGCATGCGTGGGTGCAGCGGTATGCGGATATTTCGAGAGGCGTGGGAGCGGGCTGAGGCCGGGAGCCGACTGGGCGGGCGGGGCGGCGGAGTGGCGCCCTCGGCGGGGTCTCTCGCGCCCCTGCCCGTAGCGGGCGCCCTTCCCGAAACGGGGGCTCCGCCCCCCGGGCCCCGCTCCTCAAACGCCGGAGGAGTTCAAGCGACGCCGAGGGGCTGGAGCCGGGAGGAGTGGAGCAGGCCGTGTCAGGCCTGGCGGCGGACTTCCACCATGCGGAAGCGATTTGATACGAACGCTCCGTCGCACAGGGCTGCGTTGGCCGCAGGGTTGCCGCCCGAGCCGTGGAAGTCGGAGAACGCCGCGGTCTGGTTGACGTAGACCCCGCCCGTCAGATTCAGCGAGAGCTGGGCCGACTCGTCCAGGCAGACGTCCTCCACGGCGCGCTCCACCTCCGGTGACGTCGTGTACGCTCCGACCGTCATCGCGCCCTTGTCACGGATCGTGCGGCGGAGCAGCTCCACAGCGTCCGCCGTCGAGTCGACCGCGACCGCGAATGCCACCGGTCCGAAGCACTCCGACAGATACGCCGCTTCGTCGTCCGGCTTCGTGCCGTCGAGCTTCACGATGACCGGGGTACGGACCACGGCGTCGGGGAACTCGGGGTTGGCCACCTCCCTCGAGGCCAAGGCGACTTCGCCCAGTCCTGCCGCGGCCTCCAGGCGGGCCTTCACATCCGGGTTGACCAGCGCGCCGAGCAGGGCGTTCGCCCGGGCGTCGTCGCCGAGCAGACCGGTGACCGCGGCTGCGATGTCGCCCACCACGTCGTCGTACGTCTTGTTGCCCGCGTCCGTCGCGATGCCGTCCCGGGGGATCAGCAGGTTCTGCGGGGTGGTGCACATCTGGCCGCTGTACAGGGAGAGGGAGAACGCCAGGTTGGACAGCATGCCGCGGTAGTCGTCGGTGGAGTCGACGACGATCGTGTTGACCCCCGCCTTCTCTGTGTAGACCTGTGCCTGCCGGGCGTTGGTCTCCAGCCAGTCGCCGAAGGCGGTGGACCCGGTGTAGTCGATGATCTTGATCTCGGGGCGGACCGCCAGGGTCTTCGCGATGCCCTCGCCCGGACGCTCGGCGGCCAGACAGACGAGATTGGGGTCGAAGCCGGCCTCGCTCAGTACCTCGCGGGCCACCTGCACCGTGAGCGCCAGAGGGAGCACGGCCCGCGGGTGCGGCTTCACCAGGACGGGATTGCCGGTGGCGAGAGAAGCGAACAGTCCCGGATAGCCGTTCCACGTGGGGAAGGTGTTGCAGCCGATCAGCAGCGCGATGCCGCGGCCCGCCGCGATGTACGTCTTGTGCAGCTGCAGCGGATCGCGCTTGCCCTGCGGCTTGGACCAGTCCGCCGTCCGCGGGGTGCGGATCTGCTCCTCGTACGCATACGCCACCGCCTCCAGGCCGCGGTCCTGGGCATGCGGGCCGCCCGCCTGGAACGCCATCATGAACGCCTGACCGCTGGTGTGCATCACGGCGTGGCCGAACTCATGGGTGCGGGCGCTGATGCGCGCCAGGATCTCCAGACAGACAAGCGCCCTCGTCTCGGGCCCTGCCTCGCGCCACGCTGCCATTCCCGCGCGCATCGCCGGAAGCAGCACATCCAGGTCGGCGTGCGGATACTCGACGCCGATCTCCGGTCCGTAGGGCGAGGTCTCGCCGCCCGTCCAGCCGTCGGTGCCCGGCTGACCGAGGTCGAGCCGGGTGTGCAGTACGGCGTCGAAGGCGGCCTTGCCCTCGGCGGCGCTCAGGCTGCCCGGTGCACCGCCCTCGCCGTACGCCTTCGGGTGCTCAGGGTGCGGAGACCAGTACGCGCGGGTGCGGATCGCGTCGAGGGCCTGGTCGAGCGTGGGGCGGTGCTTCTCGGACAGCAGGTGCGGGGAGAGCTCGGCGGCCATGGCGGACCAACTCCTCATCGAGCTGGGCAGGGACGGGCGGACAGAGTTAGAGTAACCGAACGATCGGTCGGGACAAGGGGCCCCACGAAACCTGTGGACAACTCGTAGGGGAGGATCGCGGACATGACCACGGCCAAGCGGGACACGTACACCCCGGAGACTCTCCTCACCGTCGCCGTCCGTGTCTTCAACGAGCGCGGTTACGACGGCACGTCCATGGAGCACCTGTCCAAAGCGGCGGGCATCTCCAAATCGTCCATCTATCACCACGTCACGGGCAAGGAGGAGCTGCTGCGGCGCGCGGTCAGCCGGGCGCTGGACGGGCTCTTCGGGATTCTCGACGAGCCGGGTGCGACGCGCGGGCGCGCGATCGTGCGGGTCGAGTACGTCACGCGACGTACCGTCGAGGTGCTGATAGCCGAACTGCCCTACGTCACGCTGCTGCTGCGCGTACGGGGCAATACAAAGGCGGAGCGCTGGGCCATGGAGCGCCGGCGTGAGTTCGACCATCGGGTGGCCGAACTGCTGCAGGCGGCCGTCGCGGACGGCGATCTCCGCTCCGACATGGACATACGGCTGGCGACGAGGCTGCTCTTCGGGATGGTCAACTCTCTGGTGGAGTGGTACCGGCCGCAGCCGGGGGGCGACGCCGAGGGGGAGCAGCTGGCGGACACGGTCGTCCAGCTGGCCTTCGAGGGGATGCGTTCCGACCGCTGAACCGTTGACGGCGGAACAGGTCCAGACCACCATGCCTTCGGCATGGCTGCCTTCCTTCGTGTTCCCGGGTTCCTGTCTGCTGTCACGTTGCTTGCCGCCGTGCCGCTGACCGGCTGCGGAGGGGGTGGCAGTGGCGACACCGGTGGCAGCGGTGCCGAGAAGGGGGCGGACGCGAGTGAGGAGGCCCGGCCGCCTGATGACTTCGGCTGTCTGACATCGGCCGAGGCGGCGTCCATCACCTTCACGTCCGCCGGCTCCACCGAGACCGGCGGCTATATGCCGGGCGGTGCGAGCGGCGCCGGGACAGGCGCGGGGATCGTGCTGGCCCACCAGTCCGACGGCACCGCCTGCCAGTGGAAGGACAAGGCCGACGAGCTGCACCGGGCCGGCTATCGGGTGCTTGCGGTCAATTCGGCGGGCCAGGAGGTCTCCGAGATCGTCGGGGCGGCCGGGTATCTGCGCGGCAAGGGCGCGAAGAAGCTGCTGCTCATGGGGGCCTCCAAGGGGGGTACCGCCGTGCTCACCGCGGCGCCGGAGCTGCAGCCGCAGCCGGACGCAGTGGTCTCGCTCTCCGCGCCGACGCTGTACTCCGGAATGAATGCGCTGGGCGCCGTGCCCAAGCTGACCGTGCCGGTGCTCTACATGGCCGCCGAGTACGACGAGTACTTCGGGGACGATGCGAAGGCGCTGAACCGGGCGAGCACGAAGTCGGCGGAGCACAAGCTGATCTACGTCAAGGGCGCCGGTGAGCACGGAGTGGCGTTGCTCAACAGCCAGGAGAACTGGGCCGCGGTACGGGCGTTCCTCAAGAAATACGGTTCGTGAGAGGCCCTGGTGTCCCTCCTGGCAAGCGCTGCCCCGTCGCGCCAACCGGCACGCCCGCTCGCTGCGTTGGCCGAGAGCCCTGGTAGCTCCTTCCCCAGGCTCTGAGCTTCGTTCGAGCAGGGGAGACCCCACCCCAGGACGTCCGGCTGCCTTGCGGTCGCACGCACCAGACGCCGCCTGGCACGCCCTGCGGGCGGACGACGCTCCTTTCGAAACACGGCCTCCTCTCGAAACACGTCCTAGGTCAGCTCGGTGGGGCGCTCGGGTCCCGGGTCCAGGTCCGTCTCCTCGAACACCAGCAGCGTGCGGGTGGAGAGCACCTCGGGGATGGCCTGGATCCTGGTCAGGACGAGCTCGCGCAGCGACCGGTTGTCCGGTGTGTGCACGAGCAGCAGTACGTCGAAATCGCCGCTGACCAGTGCGATGTGGGTAGCCCCTGGCAGTGCCTGGAGCTGCTCGCGCACCGTTCGCCAGGTGTTCTGGACGATCTTGAGCGTGATGTACGCGGAGGCGCCCTGTCCCGCCCGCTCATGATCCACCCGCGCGCTGAAGCCGCGGATCACCCCGTCGTCGATGAGCCGGTTGATCCGGGCGTAGGCATTGGCGCGCGACACATGGACGCGGTCGGCCACTGACCGTATCGAGGCGCGGCCGTCCGTCTGAAGCAGCCGGAGGATGTCGCGGTCGATGGCGTCGAGGGGCCGCGCGGGCGGAACCCGGCCAGGGTCCTCGGCTCCGTCGGCCATTTGTTCAGCTGCCATGTCCCCGTGCCTCCCTGCCCTGGACGACCTGCCCCTATCCCAGGCTGTGGAGAACCGTTTGTCCACAGGCTGACGGTGCCTGTAGCCAAAATGCGTTCGCGACCGAACAATCGGTAGGTGAGGCACACCACATCCGAGCCTCGGTAGGTGCTCGACATTTCGACATATTCAGCCACGCCTCGATATCGGGTGACCCTCGATATCGCCAGATGCTGCTCGATACCCCTCGATGCCAGGAGGTGCTTGTCATGACGGTCCAAGAGCTGCCCGGCGCGGCCGCTTACCGGCCCACGCCGCCCCCGGCCTGGAAGCCGCTCACCGACCCCGCGCCGCTGCTCCCGGACCCCGAGCCGTACCGCGTGCTCGGTACGGATGCCGCGGCCGACGCAGACCCGGAGCTGCTCCTGCGGCTCTACGCCGAGCTGGTGCGCGGCCGGAGATACAACGCACAGGCGACTGCCCTCACCAAGCAGGGCCGACTTGCCGTTTACCCTTCCAGCACCGGGCAGGAGGCCTGCGAGATAGCGGCGGCGCTGGTGCTGGAAGAGCGTGACTGGCTCTTTCCCAGCTACCGCGACACCCTCGCGGCGGTCGCGCGCGGTCTCGATCCGGTCGAGGCACTGACCCTGCTGCGAGGGGATCGGCACACCGGTTACGACCCGCGCGAGCACCGCATCGCCCCGCTCTGCACCCCGCTCGCCACCCAGCTCCCGCACGCCGTGGGCCTGGCGCACGCGGCGCGGCTGGCCGGCGACGACGTGGTCGCGCTCGCCATGGTCGGCGACGGCGGGACGAGCGAGGGAGACTTCCACGAGGGTCTGAATTTCGCGGCCGTCTGGCGGGCCCCCGTGGTCTTCCTGGTCCAGAACAACGGCTTTGCCATCTCCGTGCCCCTGTCCAAGCAGACGGCGGCGCCGTCCCTGGCGCACAAGGCGGTGGGGTACGGGATGCCGGGCCGGCTGGTCGACGGCAATGACGCGGCCGCGGTGCATCAGGTGCTCGGCGAGGCGGTGGCGCGGGCCAGGGCCGGAGGCGGTCCGACGCTCGTCGAGGCTGTGACATACCGGATGGACGCCCATACGAACGCCGACGACGCCACGCGCTATCGCGTCGACAGCGAGGTGGAGGCGTGGCGGGCGCACGACCCGATTCAGCTTCTGGAGCGGGAGCTGACCGGGCGCGGGCTACTCACTGAAGACGGCATCGAGGAGGCCCGCGCGGCCGCGGAGCGGATGGCCGCTGGGCTCCGTGAGCGGATGAACGCCGATCCGGTGCTCGACCCGATGGACATCTTCACCCACGTGTACGCGGAACAGACCACGCAACTGCGCGAGCAGGCGGCCCGGTTGCGGGTCGAGCTCGACGCCGAGCAGGACCACCACGGCCAGAGCGGCCCACGTGGTGCGGAGGGAAGGCGATGACGACGGTGGCGGCTGTGACCGGCGAGCAGACGGAGAAGGCCAAGCCGGCCACCATGGCGCAGGCTCTGGGGCGTGCACTGCGTGACTCGATGGCCGAGGACCCGACGGTGCACGTCCTCGGTGAGGATGTCGGCACGCTCGGCGGGGTCTTCCGGATCACCGACGGGCTGGCGAAGGAGTTCGGCGAGGACCGCTGTACAGACACGCCGCTGGCCGAGGCAGGCATTCTCGGGACGGCTGTCGGTATGGCGATGTACGGACTGCGGCCCGTGGTGGAGATGCAGTTCGACGCGTTCGCCTACCCGGCGTTCGAGCAGCTCATCAGCCACGTCGCCAAGATGCGGAACCGGACCCGTGGTGCCATGCCGCTGCCGATCACGGTGCGGGTGCCGTACGGCGGCGGGATCGGCGGAGTCGAGCACCACAGCGACTCGTCCGAGGCGTACTACATGGCCACGCCCGGCCTGCATGTCGTCACGCCCGCCACGGTCGACGACGCGTACGGGCTGCTGCGGGCCTCGATCGCCTCCGACGACCCGGTGGTCTTCCTGGAGCCGAAGCGGCTGTACTGGTCGAAGGCGGCCTGGTCGCCGGAGGCGCCGGTGGCCGTCGAACCGATCGGGCGGGCCGTCGTCCGCCGCCCGGGGCGCAGCGCGACGCTGATCACGTACGGGCCGTCCCTGCCTGTCTGCCTGGAGGCCGCGGAAGCGGCCGTCGAGGAGGGCTGGGACCTCGAAGTGGTCGATCTGCGTTCGCTGGTCCCGTTCGACGACGAGACGGTCGCCGCTTCGGTGCGGCGCACCGGTCGCGCGGTCGTCGTCCATGAGTCGTCCGGCTTCGGCGGCCCCGGCGGGGAGATAGCCGCCCGGATCACCGAGCGCTGCTTCCACCACCTGGAGGCGCCGGTGCTGCGGGTCGCCGGATTCGACATCCCCTATCCGCCGCCGATGCTGGAGCGGCACCATCTGCCGGGTGTGGACCGGGTGCTCGACGCGGTTGCGCGGCTGCAGTGGGAGGCGGAGAGCTGATGACCCAGGTGCTCGAATTCAAGCTGCCCGACCTCGGCGAAGGACTGACCGAGGCGGAGATCGTGCGCTGGCTGGTGGAGGTCGGCGACGTGGTCGCCATCGACCAGCCGGTCGTCGAGGTCGAGACGGCCAAGGCGATGGTGGAGGTGCCGTGCCCCTACGGAGGTGTGGTGACCGCCAGGTTCGGCGAGGAGGGCACGGAACTTCCGGTCGGGGCACCGTTGTTGACGGTGGCGGTCGGGTCCGCTGCGGGAGAACTCTCCGCTGATGGGGCTGCGGAGGCCGAGGCGTCCGGCAATGTGCTGGTGGGATACGGGACGGGGGCACCGGCGGCGCGTCGTCGGCGGGTTCGGCCCGAGGCGGTCACCGGTGCCGGGTCCGTGACGGTGCCTGCGGCGGAGCCGGCCCGGGGGGCTGTCGCAGCGGCGGTCCCCGCGGCTTTTCCCGGTGAGGAGCCGGGGCCGGTGGCGGTCATCTCGCCTTTGGTCCGGAAGCTGGCGCGGCAGCATGATCTCGACCTGAGGCAGCTGACGGGCTCGGGGCGGGACGGTCTGATCCTCCGGTCCGACGTCGAATCCGCCATCAGGGCGGCGGCGAGCGGAGCAGTGGAGTCGGCTCCTGCGTCCGCAGTCCCGGCGTCGGCTTCGGTGTCGTCCGCAGCATCGGTGGCCCCTTCGGTTGCCCGTGGGCTCGCCGGCGAGCGGATTCCGCTGCGCGGTGTACGGGGCGCGGTCGCCGACAAGTTGGCACGCAGCCGGCGCGAGATACCCGACGCCACGTGCTGGGTCGACGCGGACGCCACCGAACTGATGGCCGCGAGAGCCGCGATGAACGGCGTCGGCGGTCCGGCCGCCGGGCCGAAGGTGTCGGTGCTCGCCCTGCTGGCCCGTATCTGCACGGCTGCGCTGGCCCGGTTCCCCGAGCTCAACTCCACGGTGGACCTGGACGCGCGGGAGATCGTGCGGCTGCCCGACGTCCATTTGGGGTTCGCGGCCCAGACCGACCGAGGGCTCGTCGTCCCGGTCGTGCGGAACGCGCAGGACCGTAACGTGGAGTCGATCGGTGCCGAGATCGGCCGGCTGACCGAGGCTGCCCGGATGGGGAAGCTGACCCCGGCGGAGCTGAGCGGCGGCACGTTCACGCTGAACAACTACGGGGTGTTCGGAGTGGACGGTTCGACGCCGATCATCAACCACCCGGAGGCGGCCATGCTGGGTGTCGGTCGCATCGTGGCCAAACCGTGGGTGCACCAAGGTGAGTTGGCTGTGCGCCAGGTCGTTCAGCTCTCGCTGACCTTCGACCACCGGGTCTGCGACGGCGGCACGGCAGGCGGCTTCCTGCGATACGTGGCCGACTGCGTGGAACAGCCTGCGCTGCTGCTGCGCACGTTGTAGGAGAAGAGGAGAGGAAGCGGAGGAGGACGAGGAGGAAGGGAGCCGGGAGGATCAACGGGAGCGTGTGGCACTCATACTCGGGGCATGACCGTGTATGACGCCATCGTCCTTGCCGGAGGGGCCGCCAAGCGCCTCGGGGGTGCCGACAAGCCGGCCCTGCGGGTGGGCGGCCGGGCGCTGCTCGACCGGGTGCTGGCCGCCTGCCCGGACGCCGCAGCCACCGTCGTGGTGGGCGGGCGACGGCCCACCATACGCCCAGTGACCTGGGCGCGCGAGGAGCCGCAGGGCGGCGGGCCGTTGGCGGCGCTCAGTGCCGGGGTGCGGCTCACGACGGCCGGGCATCTGCTCGTGCTCTCCGCCGATCTGCCGTTCCTGGAGGAGAGCACGGTCGAGGAACTGCTGGCCGCAACTGCGCACGGGGAGCGTGACGGGGCGCTGTGCGTGGATCAGGACGGGCGGGACCAGCCGCTGGTCGCCGTCTACCGTTCCGAGCCGCTCCGTCGCGAGCTGGCCCTGCTGGCCGCCGAGCACGGCAGCCTGGCCGGGCTCCCGCTGCGCCTGCTGACGCACGAACTGGATCTCGCCCGCGTCGAGGCCGATCCGCTCGCCTCCTTCGACTGCGACACCTGGGAAGACCTTGCCGCAGCCCGGGCCCGTATCGGAGACCATGGGACCGTGCTGGACGAATGGATCACCGCAGTCAAGAACGAACTGGGCATCGAACTCGACGTCGACACCGACGTCCTGCTCGACCTCGCCCGTGATGCCGCCCACAGTGTGGCCCGGCCCGCCGCGCCCCTGACGACCTTCCTGGTCGGGTACGCGGCGGCGAAGGCGAGTGGCGACGGCGGAGCCGAGGCCGTGGCCGAAGCCGCCCGGAAGGCGGCCGCGCTCGCCCTTCGCTGGGCGGACGAGGCCGAGACGCCATGACGACGCCCGCAGGCCGCAAGGCCGACGGGGGCGCGGCCGACGACTGGCACCCCGGACCTTCTCCGGATCCGGGGAACAGGCGCTCGGGGGCGGATCAGCCCGCTGCCCCGGCCTCGGGAGAGACCGGTGCCGCCGCGAAGGCTCCGGCGGCCGGCCGGGCCACCGCAGCGGATCAGGACCGGGTTGCCGCGGATGCCGGCCGGGCAGGTGTCGCAGGAGAAGCTCAGGCGGTCTCGGGTGCCGGCGTCGCAGGGGCTGCCTCGGCAGCTGGTCAGGCTCGTGCGGAGGATGAGGTCCCGAACGCCGGAGGCGCCTGTGCCGCCGCGGAGGCCCGCGCCGCCGAGCAGGTCTGTGCCGCCGCGGAGGCCTGTGCCGCTGAGCGGGCCCGCGCCGCGGAGGCCTGTGCCGCTGAGCGGGCCCGCGCCGCCGAGGAGGACCGGGCCGTCGACCAGGCGCTCGCGCTGGTCGGGCGCCGCTCCCCGCGTGAGCCCCGATCCGTGGCTCAGCCGCAGCCCCGGGCCGGGTTCTCGGAACAGAGTCCCCGACAGGGATCAGGTTCGGGCCCGCGCCAGAGTCCTGACCAGAGTCTTGACCACGTCCCTGGTCAAGGACCCGGGCAGGGATCGGACCCGGACCCCGTTCAGAGTCCTGGTCCCGGTCCCGGCCCGAGTGATCACCCGGTCTCTGACCACGGTGCCGGCCACTACCTCACCCCTGAATCCGCCCGCGACCCGCGTGTCCGTGACCGACGCGCCGACGTTCAGCGCAGGCATGCCACCGCCTGGGGCGAGGCCCGCGCTCTCGCCGCGCGGGCCGGGCGGTCCGCCTCGCCCCGCACTGTCCGGCTCACCCTCGACCGGGCCATCGGACGCGTACTGGCCGAGCCGCTCGCCGCACTCGCCGATCTGCCGTCCTTCGACACTTCCGCCATGGACGGCTGGGTCGTTGCCGGACCCGGCCCTTGGACTCTCCGAAGAGGTGAGGACGCCGGGCAAGGGCTGTGCATTCTGGCCGGGCACAGTGCGACCGCTCCGCTTCCCGACGGTGATGCCGTACGGATCGCCACCGGCGCCCGCATCCCGGCCAATGCCACCGCTGTGATCCGGAGCGAACACGCTCACACCGACCAGGCCAAGGGGCTGTTGTACGCGCAGCGCCAGGTGGTTCCCGGGCAGGACATCCGGCCGCGTGGCCAGGAGTGCCGTTCCGGCGATCAGCTCCTGCCCGCCGGAACGGTGGTGACGCCGGCCGTCCTCGGGCTGTCCGCCGCCGCCGGTTACGACGAGCTGCTGACGGTCGCCCGCCCGCGCGTCGACGTCCTCGTCCTCGGAGACGAACTGCTCACCACCGGTCTGCCGCACGACGGGCTGATCCGGGACGCCCTGGGGCCCATGATCGGCCCCTGGCTCCGGGCGATGGGCGTCGAGGTCTCCGCTCCGCGACGCCTCGGCGACGACCGTGAGGCCCTCCGGCATGCCCTCACCACCTCCGACGCCGATCTCGTCATCACCACCGGCGGTACCGCGGCAGGCCCCGTCGACCACGTCCATCCCGTCCTCGCCGAGATCGGCGCGGAGCTGGTGGTCGACGGCGTCGCCGTGCGCCCCGGTCACCCGATGCTGCTGACCCGGCTGACCTCCGGGGGCCCGTATCTCGTCGGGCTGCCCGGCAACCCCCTCGCCGCCATCTCCGGCCTCCTCACGCTCGCAGAGCCCCTGCTGCGCGGGCTGGCCGGCCAGCCGGTGGAGGATCCGTACCGGGTCGTCCTGCGCGACGAGGTGCACGGGCACCCGCACGACACCCGCCTGGTCCCTGTCGTGCACCGGGTCGGTGCGGGCTCGGGCTCCGAACACGTCGTACCGCTGCACTACAACGGTCCGGCCATGCTCCGTGGGATCGCCGCCGCCGACGGGCTGGCGGTCGTACCGCCGGGCGGGGTACGGTCCGGCACCGAGGTGGAGATTCTCGATCTACCGTGGGCCTCGGCGACGCCGTGGACGGAAGGGTGTTTCACGTGAAACTTCCCGGCCACGACGCGATGGCCAGGCGGGTCGACGAGCATGTCGTCCCCACCCGGATCATGCTTCCGCGCCGTGTCGTCGACAGGCCGCTCCGACAAGTCGCCAAACGGCTGTTGATGGCGCTGATAGTCCTGGCCGTCACGGTACTGATCGTCTGGGCCGACCGTTCCGGCTACCACGACAGCGCAGATGAATCGGTGGACCTGCTCGACGCCATCTACTACTCGACGGTCACCCTCTCCACCACTGGCTACGGCGACATCACTCCGTACAGCGACAGTGCACGGCTGACCAACGTGGTGCTCGTGACACCGCTGCGGGTGCTCTTCCTGATCATCCTGGTCGGCACCACCCTTGAGGTCCTGACGGAGCGGACCCGGGAGGACTTCCGGCTGAACCGTTGGAGAACCAACTTGCGTGACCACACCGTTGTCGTCGGTTTCGGTACGAAGGGCCGTTCGGCGATCCAGACGCTCTGCGCCACCGGTCTGAAGAAGGAACAGATCGTGATCGTCGACCCGGCGAGCAAGGTGATCGAGGCAGCGAACGCCGAAGGTTACGTGGGCGTCGTCGGGGATGCGACGCGAAGCGAGGTGCTGCTGCGGGCCGAACTCCAGAAGGCGCGTCAGATCATCATCGCCACCCAGCGCGACGACACGGCGGTGCTGGTCGCGCTGACGGCGCGGCAGCTCAACCGTGGCGCGAAGATCGTCGCGGCGGTGCGTGAGGAGGAGAACGCACCTCTGCTGCGGCAGTCCGGCGCCGACGCCGTGATCACCAGCGCCAGTGCCGCGGGCCGGCTGCTGGGTCTCTCGGTCCTCAGCCCGAGCGCGGGCACGGTGATGGAGGACCTGATCCAGCAGGGCAGCGGCCTCGATCTCGTCGAACGGCCGGTGATAAAGGCCGAGGTCGGCAAGAGCGTCCGGGAGACCGACGACCTGGTCGTCAGCGTGCTGCGTGGCCACCGGCTGCTCGGTTACGACGACCCGGCGGCCAGCCCGTTGCAGCTGACGGACCGGCTGATCACCATCGTGCGCGTCTCGGACACCCCGCCGCTGAACACGCCCCGCCGACAAGGGGAGTGACGGTCCGGGGGTTCCTCTTCGCCCGGCGCGACCACGTCACGGAGTAGCCTCGCCGCCATGCATGCGATCACGATCCCCGAACCCGGTGGCCCCGACGCGCTCGTATGGGCCGAGGTCCCCGATCCCGTACCCGGCGAGGGCGAGGTCCTCGTCGAGGTCGTGGCCGGCGCGGTCAACCGCGCCGATGTGCTCCAACGGCAGGGCTTCTACAACCCGCCGCCCGGCGCGTCCCCCTACCCCGGTCTGGAGTGCTCCGGCCGGATCACGGAGATCGGCCCCGGTGTCATCGGCTGGTCCGTCGGCGACGAGGTGTGTGCGCTGCTGGCGGGCGGCGGATACGCGGAGAAGGTCGCCGTACCCGCCGGGCAGCTGCTCCCCGTACCGGACGGCATCGACCTGACGGTGGCTGCGGCGCTGCCCGAGGTGACGTCGACCGTCTGGTCGAACGTTTTCATGGTGGCCCATCTGCGCCCCGGCGAGACACTGTTGGTCCACGGCGGGTCCAGTGGTATCGGCACGATGGCGATCCAGCTCGCCAAGGCCGTGGGCGCGCGGGTCGCGGTGACGGCGGGCGGGTCGGAGAAGCTTGCCCGCTGCGCGGAGCTGGGGGCCGACATCCTGATCGACTACCGGGAGCAGGACTTCGTCGAGGAGCTGCTGAAGGCGACGGACGGGGCGGGCGCGGACGTCATCCTCGACATCGTCGGCGCGAAGTACCTGGACCGGAATGTGAAGGCGCTTGCCGTCAGCGGTCGGCTCGCCATCATCGGTCTGCAGGGCGGCGTCAAGGGCGAGCTCAATCTGGGCGTCCTGCTGAACAAGCGGGCTGCCGTCACCGCGACGTCGCTGCGCGGACGCCCCCTTGCGGAGAAGGCCGCCATCGTCGCCGCCGTGCGCGAGCACGTGTGGCCACTGATCGGCAGTGGTGTGGTCCGGCCGGTCGTGGATCGTACCCTGCCGATGTCCGACGCGGCGGAGGCCCACCGGGTGCTGGAGTCCAGTGTGCACATCGGCAAGGTGCTTCTGCGGACGCAGGCAGCCTGAGTCATACGGACAGCGGGGCCAGGCACACGAATTCGTG